>JAZKFS010000017.1:18890-83765 GCA_040386315.1 Bacteroidota bacterium | reverse complement strand
CTTTTTTGGGAAAATGATTCAATTTTTATCAGTCACGCGGGTATCAGCTCACTTCCGGCAAACCTTTTTGATGAATCGGACACAAACGGAATTTTGTGGAATCGTGCGCCTTTAAAAAATATCGGGCAGCTTCAGATCATTGGGCATACGCCGCTTGAAGAAGGTGTTCCAAAGTTTGACGAAACTGCGAATTCGTGGAATATTGATACGGCTTGTGTCTATGGTTTTAATCTGACAGCGCTCCGGCTGAGTGAAAAGGGTGAAGTTTTAAAAACGATCTCTGTGAAAGTGCTTGAAGAAGATATTGAGAAGTATTTTTAAAAGCTTCTTAAAAAGATTTATAATTTCATCAAAAACGGTATGAGCTTTTCGTCGCCGAGCTTCAGTTTCCGGTGAATATTGTATCGGTGGTTTTCCACTGTTCGCTTTGATAGGAAAAGTACATTTGCCACATCCTGCGAATTCAGCCCGGTGCGCAGAAGCGAACATATTTTCAGCTCCGTAGCTGTAAGGTTTTCGCCTGATGTTTCAGCAAGACGTGTGGTAAAATCAGGATTTACCTGTATAAACTGCTTTTCAAAAAGCTTCCATTCGGCTTCTGTGTTTGCGTCGTTTTCTACAAGTTTTGAAAGATTTTTAATAATCTGACTTGTATTGGAAACATCTTCGGAGATCTGGTCGCCGATTGTTTTTAAAAACTCGTTTTTGTTGACAAGGTGCAACGCTAATGTTGTTAATTCCTTATTTTTCAAAGCAAGCTCCCGCTCGTATTGTTCTGATTTCAGTTTGTTTATTTCTGCTTCGTGCTTCATTTGCTCTACATCGAATTCAACAAGAAGCGTTTGAATTTTGTGGTTTGTACAGTCATTTACAAACTCTTCCTTTGCTTCTACATACCGTTTATAAAAATTCACGGATTTCTGAAAATCGTTACCCTGCAAATATGATTCAGCCAGGATTTTAAAAGCTTTTGGCAGAAGTTCTTTATTATTACATTCTTCGGCTATTGCGGCAGCTTTTGAAGCAGCTTTCTGCGCTTTTAAAAACTGATTGTTTTGATTGTAGGTAATAGCTAATTCAAGATAATTTTTTATAAGAGCTTCTTTAAAATTTGATGCGTAGCCGGCACGTATTCCTTTCAATCCATAAAACAATGAAGTGTTATTTTCACCGGCTTTTCTATATACTGCGGCAAAATGGCAACATGCCTGAGAAATATATTTAATATCCTGAAGCTCTGTTAGTTTGCGATATGCGTGTTCTATATCTTTTATGCCTCCGTGTACATCACCAAGTTCAGACTTGGATGCACCGATATAGAGCAGAGTATTTAATTCCGTGATCGGATGGTGAAAGCCATCAAGTAATTCCTTTGACTTCAGGAATTCTTCCAGTGCCGGACGGAATTGGGCGCGATCAAAATATATACCACCGATATAAAAAAGAATCCGGGCAGTTAGCGCATTATCAGCTATTCCGCGCCGGAGCGCCAACGCTTTGTACAAATGCTCAAGTGCTTTTTCATAATCATTAAAACGTATAAGGACAAGCGCAAGAGCTATATGGCAATTAGAAATGCCTGTAATATCATCTGTGTTTTGCCGCATCAGGAGGCTTTCAGCAGCATATTTATACGCCTGTGCATAATTACCACCATCGAGATATGAAAGCGAAAGATTGTTTAAAACAGAGGCCATGACAGGTATATTATTCATTGATCTGGCTGCCTGAAGTGCGAACTCCTGCTCGCGGATCGCCGCATCGTATTCACCGTGGTGATGGTAATACATGCCAAGCCTATTATGAGCCGTATGGATACAATCTGCATCGCCGGAGACAATAGCAATTTCAAGGCCTTTTAAAAGATATTCATGCGCTTTTAAAAATTCCGAGCGATTCGTGTAAATACGGCCTATCATCCCCAGCGTACGGCTAATGTAGCTATTGTCGTTAGCTTTTAAAAAATATTCCATCGCTTCCAGGGCCAATTCCAGCGCTTTTTCAGTATCCGTTTTTACATTATTATTTATATCTGCCAGAAAATATAATGCTCTACCAAGATTATGCAGATTATCGCTACGCCTTGCAATCTCAAGCGCCTCATATCCTTTTTCTTCTGCAAGGCGAACATCGGAGCGTTTCACCAAAGCGCTCATGGAAAGCAGCAGCAAAACTTTTTCATCATTGTTTTTTGCTTTTTCAATTTGCTTTTCTAATTGCCTGATTTTTGCCTGCATATTGACGTCCGGCACAGAAGAACCTCTCTATAAATACTTTTAAAAAAGCATGAATAAAATCTTTTAAAACTACGGCTTTTAAAAAGAATTCCAGTCTTTATCACCACGTATAATTATTCACAATTCTTGCAACAATTTCCTCCGGTATTTTCACGCCGGGCAACCGCCTGTACGAAAGCTGGATATCTGTGGAAAAATCTTTTAAAAAGCGTAGTGTTGTATTGCTGTGAAATGCAAATGAGCTATTAATCCCCAGATCAAAATACGTCGCGCCAACGGAAGATTCTATCCAGGAGAAAGGATTGGTAATAACCGAAACACCAAAGCCTGAAACTTCGGCAGTTTCCTCAGCGTGGCGTGTTCCTGCTGTAAAATCAGTGGAATCATCAGGATTAATAATTTTAAATTCTTTTAAAGGAAATGAACGCGTTTTTGTGTAGTTACCGGTAATTCCCAAACTGATCTGCGGGCCGAAACTAATTTGCTGACTCAGCAGAACTGCCTGAGAAGTAAATATTCCAACCGAATCCGGCTTGCTTTGTTCATCTGCTGAATTCGATGAACCGTTTTGAAAATTGTACGAAGCAAAGCTGGACATTCGTGCGAAATTGCTGCCCCATAAATAGGTAAGATTCGTCGTGACATTATCTATCGCATTATCTACTTCGCTTTTTAATTCGGTGACATTTTTATTTGTTTTTAACGACTGTGCGTGACGTTGATAGCCGAGATGGAATGCTGGAAATTGAGGAATTCTGACATCAATTCCTGCACCGGTTGAAAGAATATCCGAAGAATTCACAAGGTCTTTAAAACCCGATTGATCAAGCGATGAATTTACAGATAACCGAAACTGCTTTTTAAAAAAAGTCTGCGTATAAAGCCCGTCCCAGCGCAGTGCATCTGTGCGAAGTCCCGCCGTTCCCACCGAACGGTAGCCGCCGCCAACGTAGCGGATTCCCGTAGAGAAATTTGCAGTTTTTTTAAAAGGTGTGTAAATAGCTTTTGCGGCAAAACTGTAATCGGTAATTGTGCTATCACTTTCACCTTTTCGCAGGAAATCAGGAAGATTTTTCACCGGCTCAATTCTTTTTAAAACGTCAAAATTTCCTTTATCTTCAAAATACATCAGGTTTGCTTCACCGTCAAGAGTCAGGTTTTCAATTGGCGGTTCGTAATGTGCGACAGCTCCAATACCGTAGTTTTTTTGCTTTGAAATAATCGTATTCTGCCGGAAAAATGTGGAATCACGCAAATCAATTATTTCGCCCAAACTGTCTAGAACGACAAGTGCGGTGTCAATTCGAATTCTATTGACGGTATTTTGCAAAGCCACGCTCTGCTCATCGTCTTCAGCGTATAAACCCGTGAGAATAATATGATCGCTATTCACTTTTCCAAAGCCTACGCGCATGGAATAAAGATTCCTGAATAATTCAAACTGTGATAAAGTTTGATTTTTAAAAAGCAACGAATCAGATTCGATCACATCCTGCGAAACATTGCTGATGTCCGCCAGTCGCTGCACTTTGCCGATAGAACCTGCCACATATAAACTGGAAGGATTATACTCAACAAATCCACCGTTCACAGTGACATTATTTAAAAGCAATTTACCAAAGCGCGGCGCGACATTACCAAAACCGAATGCAGGAAAATCAGACAATACTTTTTGCTCTTCAGAAGCCAGCCCGAACTGCTGAAGCGCTTCCATATTCTGACTAAGATCAGTGTTTTGAAATTCATACAATTCATTCAAACGCGAAGCAATGGCCAGTGAATCTGAGAGTGAAAATGTTCGCAATGTATCAATCGAAGCAGAATCGCGTTTGCTTTCCAAACGATTGATTTCTTCATCCAGTTGCTGTCGCAATGCAAGATTTAGTCCGCTCCGAACATTCTGACTGCCGATAGCGCCGCGACTGAGCAGATTACGCTCTTCCGCCTGCTGCCCGGCGAGCGATTCTGTTGACAAAAGAAAATTTAAGCGCAATGGCGATCCAAACAACTTGATCGTAGGATCGATCTGCCAGCGTGCAAAATTCGGCGGACTTGCGGCTAAAATCGGCCTTTGATTAGAATGTTCCAGCGTTAATCGTGCTGCTCCATCAAAAGCAAAAGCAGAATTATCAGAAGTAATTGCCGTATCACGATTTTCAACAGTAACTGTATCCGTAAGCGGATTTGTTGATAAAGCGTCAGGATGCGATTCCTCACCCGCCGCAGATGACGGCGGAAGCGCTGTATCTGCGATGAAAGATTGCGGAGGTTCCGGCTTTTCCTCAACGATTTCTTTCGGCGCCTGATAGAGAAATGTCCATATCTCACTTGTGCTTACAATGCGTTCGGCTGTTGCTGCACCGTCACGTTTTACTTTTGCAATTACCTGCCAGGCATATTTACTTCCGTCATGCAGTTCACGCGCGTTAAAACCCGTCTGCCAGGCAGATGTTGTGAGATTTTTCCGCAGGATCACCGGAGGATTTTGCCGCAGCGCTTCCTCTGGTGTTTGTCCGCTTAAAATTTCAGCAACGACGAGGTCACAGAAAATATCTGCGCCGCCTGCTTTGGACTGCATAAACCACGTCCAGATCACCTGCTGCTCTACGACGTCCGAGCCGTCGTATGGGCCGATGAGAATAGGTGCAAGCGCGGGCGCATCAGTCTGTGCAAATGCGGCGGAGTACATCATTGTACACCAGAAACAGATGATTGTTTTTAAAAAGAAAGTGAATCTGCACATAATTTTTTAAAGGGTTTTTAAAAGAATTTCTTTAAAAAATTATTTCATTCCATTGGTATTATCTGTCATGAACTTTTTCAGGTCAGCAGGCTTCATGGCACCGATGGACATGTCAGTTTTCTTTCCGCTTTTTGCCACAAAATATGATGGGAAATATTGGATATTATACTGCTGGAGCAGGTCAGGAGATTGAGACGCATCAACAACACGCACGTCCATTCCGGCATATGAAGCCGCCATTGAAGGGTCTTTTAAAGTACGGTTGAAGTCCTTGCATGATGAGCAATCAGGGTCCATAAATACGATCATTGTAGGTTTCGCTGAATTTAAAGCAGCTCCGAGTTCATTAGCTGAGATTACTTTCACAGCAGTATTTGAAAAAGCATCGCTGAACTCTCCACGAACAGGATCAGTCACTAAAGGATTATTCCCTCCGGGAATTGCCCGGTCTATGTTACCTGACCGGCATGGACTAATGCCATCTCCTCCCGGCTGACTGATCATTCCTCTTTTCTGACAGTCGATTGCCGCCTGCTGTGCACGCTTTTCCTGATCAGTACCCCCGCCCGGACAGCCTACGTCCATGACATTACCGTCACCGGCTACATACATTTGCGTAATATTACCTTTACAACCGTTGACTAACCTGACAAAATTTTCACACCGCATGTCTTTCCAGTCTGTGCTTTCACAATATCTGTTAAAAGCTTTCATCCGCTCGCATGGATCTCCGGAGCCAATGCCATCCGGCAAGGGAGTCTTAGGTGTGCTGCCCCCGGTTTTTGTTTTATCGTCTTCTTTCTTTTTGTCTTCTTCCTTCTTTGCATTTTCTTCTTTTGCTCGTTTTTCTTCCGCAGCTGCCTGAGCGGCAGCAGCATCAGCTATTGCTTTTTGAAGTGCCGCGTCACCTGACTCCTGCGCTTCGGCTATAGCAGCTGTAAGAGCTTTACCCGCAGCAGTTTCATTGAACCATGTACCAATTGCCCAGCCTACTCCTGCTGCTACCGTTACACCGGTAGCAGCAACAGCTACATCTGCCAGGATAAAACCCCGAACTGCATTTACGGCTGCACCGCGAGCTACACTTGCCGCAGCAGTTTCAGTTGTTGCCCCGGTTGCTAAGCCATCTACAATGGTTGCATCAATGATAGCCGCTCCCTCAGTAGCTTCAACTGCAGTCGTTACCATAGTTCCAGCTTCAGCGGCTTCTGCTAATATCATTTCTTCGACAAAGGCAGCACCTTTAAATATGCCTCCTATATCCATCGCAAACATACCATTTCCACCACGATTGCCGCTTTGACATTCTGCTATGGCATTTGCCATAGTAGCACGGGCTTTATTTACTTTCTTGTTTCGGGAAGCATTCATCCCGGCAATACCGCCGCTGCCACCTGCAAGGTTGGCTTTGGAGGTGCCTGCACATGTGTTGGCAATTGCTCCTACAGCTTCAAGAGCGGTTGTTCTCTTATTATTCTGCTGGCTGCTACCCATAGAGGTTCTACTCGTAGTCTTGCCGGAACCTGCCCCGCTGCCCAGACTTGTCATATCAGCGCCCAGGTCATTCATGATACTTGTACTACCTCCGCATGTCACCATATCATCAGCGCCACCAGCTTTGGTTTGCGAATCATAATAAGTAGCCAGATCTTCCATTATCTGAGTCACTTCTTCCGGTATCATCCATCCACTCATCCAGTCAACAAGTTGCTTTTTGTCGAATACCAGTAGGCGGTTGCTTCCCCGCATTTCATAATATTTATCCCAGCGTGGAGTAATTAGTCTTCCTTTATTGATGATCGTTCTGCGATCGGCGCTGATTTTGGTGTAGGGTTGATTATTTTTAAAAGCTGTGTATTCCAGCAAGTAATCATCACGAAAACGCGCTTCTTTTACAAGTTGGTTGTTTTTTAAAAATATTTTTGTCAGGCCATTGCGCTTTCCATTTGCCCATTCTTCCTGGCGCATTATCTCGCCATTGTCATAATACGTATTGAGTGTAAAACCCAACCCTTTTAAAACCTGCAACTTCTTCGACTCCTGGTACACACGCCCGTTTTTATAGAGCTTTTTAAACTCGCCCTTTGGCTGCGCATAGGAGGAGTGAGCCACAAAGAAACTCAGCAAGATGATACATATATATTTCATGGTGATGGCCTGTTATGTTTTTAAAAATTTACACAAGTGATTATCATTGCATCCGGAAAAGTGTTTTTTTTATCTAAGATTTATGGTACGCATCCTGTTGAATCCAGATTGTTATTTTTGCTTCGTATCTGTCTTGGTGGGGCAACTGTTCCACCAGCTTCGCCACATAAATTAAGCCCTGTCAAATTTGTCTGATACCCATTCGGCCCGGTAGAACCGGAAAGATTATCAGCAATACTCATATAAATATAGCTTCCCCATCCACCGGGAATATTACCCACTTCGCCATCACACAACAGTACAAATCTTTCGGGATCTTCACCCATTTCAGATTCAACCATGCTGACATACTTCTCGGTAAATGTCACATCAACCGTATCCATCATTCTCGTTCCTTCAATTTTTCGGAAATTTGTAACATTACGCTCCAGAATCTTTTTATTGATGCCATCTCCTACCTGTATACTTTGCGGCGCTTTCATAATTATCATGCGCAAATTATATAAGCGGTTAGGACTACAGTTGGTTTTATATCCATTATATTTATTAGGCCTTGAAATGATTTCGGGTAGCTCGGCTCCGTTATACGTTGTCCAGTGCATACTTTTAATCTGCCCGCTCCCGTGTACGACCTTGCAATCCAATTTGTCAAAACCCGCTACCTCCACTGCAAAGCGAATACGTATCTGAAAATCCTCGTTCAGGTTTGGCAGATCGGCTTTATTGACCTTAAAAGCCACCATCCCTTTTCTCTGCTGCTCGCGGGTTTCCGGATGATCGCGCTTCGTAGCGCCGCTATACAGCAGTGCTGATTTACGGATCGTGCGAACGACATTTCCATTCACTACAATTTCTACTCTGTCCAGCATGTCCGTCAGGTGCCCGGCAATTCCTACAACGTGGTCATATCCGTTTAAAAACGGCATACGATAGCGATTTCCATTATAGACAATCCGCCCGTCTGTTATGTTCTGATCAATCCCGTATCCCGGAATATCCTTTGGATATACGGCAGTAAAACTCCCCCACGTCTGCTCATAGCGTGTGCGGTCATACGTAGCACCATGTGCTCTATCCGGCACAAAAACATGCGCATATTCCACTGTATTCGCCGACACAATCTGCACTCCAAAGGTAAGCACTATCCACATCGCCACTCCTGCCAATCCGCGTTTGTACATTTGCTTTTTCATACATTCTCTCCGTTACTTTTTAAAAAGGTTTTAAAAGCCGTCTTTCTTTCATGCAAAAGTATAGGGATTACTTCGTGCTCACCTTACTCAAAAAATACTCATGAGTTTTTAAAAAAGAAGATAGTTTTTTACATCGCGATTTGGGAGAAGATCTAGCAGGAATGCGAGAAATGCAGAAGATATATCCGGGGTAAATACAAAAAAAGCGATTACTTAGAACCTTCTAAAAACAAAAAAGGCCAGCCCTTTTTTAAAAGACTGACCTTTTTAAAAACTAATTTCTTTTAAAAACTACGCCGGGATTTTTCTCGCTTTTTCGCGTTCCCAATTGCGATGCTGAGCAATTGCTTTTATAAAATCTTTTTCGATGTTTTTTCCTATAATGACCGCTTTATCATCTTTTGCTTTTCCGGCAAATGTATCAGCGATAAAGTCTGCGCCTTCGCTTGTTGCAGCGATCGCTTTGCAATGTTTAAAAGCTTCGTCAACGAAATGATACGCGTCGGCTTCGCCTTTTAAAGCCGTGATGCTTTTAGCGCCGCCCGGCACGTACACTGCATCAAATAAAACAGAAGCCGTTGTGAAAAAGCTAAAATCGGCTTTTACTTCTTCTCCGCTTGCGCTTTTTATCATGCCGAGCCGCGTTGCAACGGTTTTCAGCATTGCGCCTTCTGCTTTTAAAGCTTTTTTCATTGCGTTCAGTTCGTCGCCGTTGAAGCCATCAGCGATCAGCGCAGCGACTTTCCGTGTTTTGATGGAATCTTTTTTCGTATTGTCCATACTCAACGCGGCAGATTCTTTAATCGAAGATTTTGCTTTTACCGGCTGAACAGATTTCGGGTCGGTATCGGCGCCGAATGAACGGTTCATTGGCTCTTCCGGTTTTAAAACATCCAGCCCGAGCTTATCCGCAACTTTTTTCGCCAGGGCTTTATCCACCTGTGAAATTAATCCAATCATACGCTGGCGGATTTCTACAGATTCCACCTTGCCTAGCTCAAAGCTAAAAGCGTCTACGATATGATTTTTTTCATGTTCCGCTTGGCTGTTATAAAAAAGCGTCGCCTGGCTGAAATGGTCGCGGAAACTATCGCTACGGGCACGGATTTTCTGCGCGTCAATTCGTTCTGTATGGCTCACGAAACCGCCCTGCGCCGCTTTCGCTTGGAACGGGCAGCCGCTTGAAATTGTGTTCGGGTCGTATGCAGTTTTGCCTTTATTGATTGTCTGGCGCATGTGGCCGTCGCGCTGGTTATTATGCACTGGCGCTACAGGACGGTTGATAGGAATTTCATGGAAGTTTGGCCCGCCGAGGCGCTTCAGCTGCGTATCTACATAGGAAAATAGCCGTCCCTGCAAGAGCGGGTCATTCGTAAAATCAATACCGGGAACGACGTGTCCGGGATGATATGCAACCTGCTCAGTTTCAGCAAAAAAGTTGTCCGGATTGCGATTCAGCGTCATTTTGCCGATGCGCTGCACAGGAACGAGCTCTTCGGGAATGATTTTCGTCGGGTCGAGCAGGTCGAATTCAAACTTGTGCTCGTCATCTTCCTCCACGATTTGCACGCCCAGCTCATATTCAGGAAAATCGCCATTTTCAATTGCTTCCCACAGGTCGCGACGGTGGAAATCAGGGTCTTTGCCGGAAATACGTGTCGCTTCGTCCCACATGACTGAATGCACACCCAAAAGCGGCTTCCAGTGGAATTTTACAAAACGGCCTTTGCCTTCCTCATTGATGAATCGGAACGTGTGAACGCCAAAACCCTCCATCATGCGGTAGCTGCGCGGAATAGCACGGTCGCTCATCGCCCAGAAGATCATGTGCATAGACTCGGGCATAAGCGAAATAAAATCCCAGAATGTATCGTGCGCCGCCGCCGCCTGCGGAATTTCATTATGCGGCTCGGGTTTTACAGCATGAACAAGGTCGGGAAATTTCATCGCATCCTGGATAAAAAAGACCGGGATATTATTTCCCACAAGATCATAATTTCCTTCTTCGGTATAAAATTTCACAGCAAAACCACGCGCATCGCGAGCCAAATCAGTTGAGCCGCGCGAACCCGCAACAGTCGAGAACCGCACAAAAACAGGTGTTTTTAAAGATGGGTCTTGCAGAAATCCCGCTTTCGTGTATTTTGCCATAGACTCATACACCTGGAAAAATCCGTGCGCCGCCGCACCACGCGCATGAACAATACGCTCCGGAATACGCTCGTGGTCGAAATGCGTCATTTTCTCACGGAAAATAAAATCTTCCAGCAGCGTTGGGCCGCGCTCGCCAGCTTTTAAAGAATTCTGGTTGTCATTAATGCGCACGCCCTGATTCGTTGTTAGGAATTCGCCTGAACTCTCCTCAGTATTGACCGCCAAATCGCGAACTTTCTTATTATCAGTTGCGGGTTTTTCATTTTTTTTCGCCATAGCTATCTCTATGTAATGGAATGAATAAAAAGTTGCGAGAAAAGAAATTAGCAGAGGTAATTGCCAATCAAGAGGAAAGTTTTAAAATGAAATGGAAGTTCCCGAAAAGTGGTTTTTAAAAACAAAAAAAGGGCTTATTGCTAAGCCCTTTTTAGAAAGAATTTCTTTGAAAAGAAATCTTACGCTTTATTGAGAATGCTGTAGTTCAAGTTGGAAACGCCTAGGCTGTCCATAGCGGCTTTCAGGCCGGGATTACCAATAAAAGTTTTTGCATGCTCTTCGCTTGTAGCTTCAGCGATGACGGTTACGCGGTTTGGATTATCCACATCTCTGTGTACGGATTTGATATTGAAGCCAGCTTCTGCGCGAACCGGCTCGTGTGCGTCAAAGCCTGTGCGCCATTCGTCATAGTTTTTTACGTCGTGTGTGAGGATTGTTGTTACTGCCATTGTAGTGTTCTCCGGTGAAAAGTTTTAAAAATATTAGTGAGCAAATTTACACTTTATGTTTTTGAATTATGGTACGTATTTTTCTACGTAGTTTCGAGGATCATCACATGTGCGGTTTTGCCGGATTTTTCCATCGCTGCGCTCCATGCGGAGCTCTGGAAAAAATTCTTTGCAGCTTCCACACTTTCTGCTTTTGAAATTACCGTAACTTTATTTCTATTATCCACATCGCGGTACACGCCCTGGATGAAAATTCCCGCGTTGGCGCGTTTCTGCTCGTTGCCGTCAAAGCCTCTACGCCATTCATCGTAGTTTGGTACTTCGGTTTGCACAATTGTCGTTGTTGCCATGATTATTCCTTTTAAAAATGTTTTTAAAAATAACTGATAGGCAAACTTACCGCTTTTACGAGGTGAAAGTCATTGACTTTGGTCAAGAAGTTTTTAAAAACTCTCATTTTAAAGAAATCTTTTTGCGGATGCGGCTGAGCGTTTCGGGAGTGATGCCGAGATACGTGGCGATGTGGTATTGCGGCACGCGTTGGAGCAACTTCGGGCGTTCTTTTAAAAGCCGGAGATATTTCGTTTCCGGCGAGTCGGCGAGCGATTGTCCCAGTTGATTTTGCATTTTACCGTTCCAGCGTTGCTGCCCTTTTATGTGCAGCTCGGCGTACCACGGGAAGTTTTTAAAAGCGTATTCCCAGTTTTCTTTGCTGATTGTGAGCGTGTCGGTGGCTTCGAGCGCTTGCAGGTTGAGTTCGGTCGGTGTGCCATTGCGCATACTCAGCAGGTCGCCCGCCCACCAGCGCTCCTCGGCAAAATAGATGATCCGCTCGACGCCTTCCGCGCTCACGTAATATTGCCGCAGACATCCGCTTACAACAAAAAGTGTGAACTTCGGAATATCGCCCGCCTGCATTATTATCTCGTTCTTTTTAAAACGGCGCGGCTCGCACAGCGCAAGATATTGCTCGAATTCTTCGCTTGTGATATTCGTGCGCGCTTGAAATTCTTTTAAAAGTAAGGATGTGTCCAATTATATATTTTTTAAATAGGTAACTAATATCAGCAATCTTAAATTATCTTGGATTTCTTAATTTTCATATAACCTGCCTGTGTATTTTCTGGAACTTGGTTTTGAGAGGCTATTAAGGATAATTCCAATAATTAAAATTGGTACGGCAAATAGCCACCAATAAGGATTTATGCACATCACTGAACCTATCATTATCAATGCTATACCTATATTCTTAAGATATTTATTTCTTTTTTTAGGTTGAGGAGATTCCATAATATTTGCAGATTTAAAAAAAGTAAATATACTTTAAAATTTGATAATGCAACGAGTCTAAAAAACAACTGCTCGGACGGCAAGGGTGACCGCCCATTGCTGCCGGAATGAAGTACGACCGAACACAAAGAATTCTTTTTAAAAGTATGTGTTTTTAAAAGGAATTTTACTTTGTGAGATGGGCGAATTTTTCCATTGATTTTTTGATCTGATCGTTGCCCAAATTACCGATGCTGCCGGTGTGCGTGTGGTTGACGGTGGGTTGCGTTTTAAAAGTGCCGTCGGCGATTTCCTGCCCAACTATGCGGTAGGCGTCGCGGAATGGGGTGCCTTTTAAAACCAGCTCGTTCACGCGCTCGACGCTGAAAAGATGCGCGTATTTTTCGTCGCTGAGGATGTCATTTTTCACGATTATGTGGCGGAGCATAAATTCGGCGACGCGCAGGCACGCGTGCATATCGGCAAGTGCGGGAAAGAGGATTTCTTTTGTGAGCTGCATGTCGCGGTGGTAGCCGCTGGGCAGGTTGTTGATGAGCAGCGTGAGCTCGTTCGGCAGCGCCTGGATGCGGTTGCATTTTGCGCGGATGAGCTCGAAAACATCGGGATTTTTTTTGTGCGGCATGATGCTGGAGCCGGTCGTGAGTTCGTCTGGGAACGTGATAAAACCGAAGTTCTGGCTCATGTACAGGCACACGTCGTACGCAAATTTTGAAAGCGTCGCGGCAACGGATGAGAGCGCCATGGCAACGGATTTTTCGCTTTTGCCGCGCGTCATTTGCGCATACACGACGTTGTGATTCATGCTTTTAAAAGACATCAGCTCCGTCGTCATTTCGCGGTTCAGTGGGAAGGACGAACCGTAGCCCGCGCCGGAACCGAGCGGGTTTTTGTCGCATATATTATACGCCGCCTGCACGAATTCCATATCGTCCACCAGGCCCTCGGCATACGCGCCAAACCACAGCCCAAACGACGACGGCATTGCGATCTGGAAATGCGTGTAACCCGGCAGCAGCGCGTCTTTGTGCGCTTCGCTTAATTCCAAAAGTTTTAAAAACAGTGCATTAATTTCCTGCGACATTTTTAAAAGCGCGGCGCGCAAAAACAGCTTTATATCAAGTAAAACCTGGTCATTGCGCGAACGTCCGCTGTGGATTTTTTTGCCCACGTCGCCGATGCGCTGCGTGAGCATAAATTAAAATTTCCCGCACGGATTTCTTTTAAAATTGCGTTCAGTTCGCGGTGGATTTCTGTCAATTCTGCGCTTGTCAGCAGGCCAATACTCTCCAGCATTTGCGTGTGCGCGAGTGAACCAATCACGTCGTGTTCTGCAAGCAAAAGGTCAAGTTCTCGGTCTTTCCCGACGGTGAATTCTTCGATTATTGCAGCGAAATCATTTGCAGCCGACGTTTCTTTTTGCCAGAGTTTCATTTTTAAAATGTGATGGTTTTAAAAGGAGTTTTTAAAGTTTTAAAGGATCGCAGAAATTAGCTGAATATAGAGCGAAATTCCTTCCTCAATTTCATGCAGGAAAACAAACTCGTCCGACGTGTGCGAGCGCGCAGAATCACCAGGCCCGATTTTCACCGACGTGTACGGCATGAGCGCCTGATCGGATGTCGTCGGCGAGCCATAAGTTTTTCTTTTTAAAGCAATTCCCACCTGCACGAACGGATGTTCTTTCGGAATGGACGACGGTTTTAAACGCATGGAACGCGGCTGAACTTCGGCGCTGACGTGCTCGCGGATAATTTTTAAAACATCCTCGTGCGAATACGCGTCCGTGCAGCGAACATCCACCGTAAAGCGACATTCCGCCGGAACGACGTTGTGCTGGGCGCCCGCCTGAACCACCGTCACCGTCATTTTCACAGGCCCGAGCGCTTCAGAAACGTTCGGAAATTGAAACGTGCGAAACCACTCAATATCTTTTAAAGCTTTGTAAATCGCATTGTCGCCTTCCTCGCGCGCGGCGTGTCCGGCTTTCCCGTGAGCAATGCAGTCCAGCACGAGTAAACCTTTTTCGGCAATCGCAAGGTGCATCTGCGTTGGCTCGCCGATGATAGCGAGGTCAATTTTTCCAAGCTCGGAAATAATGGATTCAATGCCATTTGCACCCGAAATTTCCTCTTCCGCGCTTGCTGCAAAAATGAAATTATGTGAGAGATATTCCTTTTTAAAAAAGTACAGGAATGTTGCCAAAAGCGACACAAGCGAAGCGCCCGCATCATTGCTTCCCAGGCCGTATAATTTTCCGTCTTTTACAATTGGGGTAAATGGGTCCAGCGTGTACGCAGGATTTGGCTTGACCGTGTCGTGATGCGAGTTTAAAAGGATCGTCGGTTTTAAAACATCAAAATATTTATTCCGCGCCCACACATTATTTCCCTTGCGCTCAACCTCGATATTTTTCCTTTTTAAAAAGTTTTCCAGCAGGTCGGCAGTCAGGTTTTCTTCGCGGCTGAAGGACGGAATTGCGATAAGATTTTGCAGCAGTTCCACCGCTTCATCATACAGCGTTTTTACGTCAGGCGACAAGTTTTGTTGCTGCATTTTCATTTTGCTCAATCATACTTTTTAAAAATTTTGCATCACCAATTACCACACTTTTCACGCCTTTTTCAATCGCATCAAACGCATTGTCCAGCTTTGGGATCATCCCTTTTGAAACAACGCCGTCACGTTTTAAAACGTCGTATTCACTTTTCGTTATCTGCGCAATCAGCGAATTTTCATCGTCCACATCTTTTAAAACGCCGCGTTTTTCAAAGCAATATATGAGCTGCACTTCGTACAATTTCGTCAGCGCAATAGCAAGCGCAGACGCAACCGTGTCGGCATTTGTATTGAGCAATTGCCCACTGCCGTCGTGCATTATCGGCGACATAACCGGCGTAATGTTTTTTAAAAGCAGATTTTTAAAAAATTCCGTGTTGATTTTTTCAGCAAGAATATCGCCGACAAAACCGTAATCAATGTCCTTTATTTTGCGCTTTTCTGCTGTAATGCAATTTCCGTCCGCACCGCTCAGTCCGATTGCATCACATGAATTCGCCTGTAGCTGTGCAACAACTTTTTTGTTTAAAAGTCCCGCATACACCATCACAACAACGTCAAGTGTTTCAGCATCTGTAATGCGCCGCCCATCTACCATTTTCGGTTCAATGCCGAGCTTTTTGCCAAGCTCCGAAGCTACTTTTCCGCCGCCGTGAACGAGGATTTTCTTGCCGGGAATTGCCGCGAATTCTTTTAAAAAACTGTGCAGCAAATTTTCGTCATCAATGACATTTCCGCCGATTTTTACAACGTAGAGTTTTTCCATTCAGATTATCTATTAAAGTCTTTTTAAAACAATTCCAAAATTTCATACTGAGCCTGTCGAAGTACGAAATTTCCACACAGGTTCAATGAAGACAACGAACCTTTTAAAAACTACCGCGATCTTCTGACGTCTTCATACTTCGACGGGGCTCAGTATGAAGAAGGAAAATGATTTTAAAAGTCAAACAACCTGATTTTTTAAAACTATTGCAGGCCCATGAGAATATTTTTTAAAACCGCCTGTGCCGCGTACAACCTATTTCCCGCTTCTTTTAAAACAAGCGACTGCGGGCTGTCGAGTAGCTCGTCCGTCAGTTCCACATTCCGGCGAACGGGGAGACAGTGCATGATTTTTGCGGCGTTCGTGTGCGCGATTTTTTCGTTATTCAGCAGCCAGTCGTCATGCCCCGTCACCACTTTTCCGTATTCTTTAAAAGACGACCAGTTTTTTACGTAAATAAAATCGGCACCTTCAAGCGCGACGTGCTGGTCGTGCTCGATTTTCGCGCCCTGTGTGAATTGTTCGTCCAGTTCCAAACCTTCAGGATGCGTGATCGTAAAGTCCACATCAGCGCGGCACATCCATTCCGAAAATGAATTGGAAACCGCCTGCGGAAGCGCCTTCACATGCGGCGCCCACGTGAGAACGACCTTCGGTTTACGCGCCTCCTGCCAGTTTTCGCGGATGGTGATGAGGTCGGTAAAGCTTTGCAGCGGGTGCAGCGTGGCGGACTCCAGGCTCACAACCGGCACATTACTGTATTTGATAAATTTATTCAGCATCGTTTCAGAATAATCCTCCGCGCGGTCTTTTAAAAGCGGGAAACAGCGGATGCCGAGCACGTCGCAGTACTGTCCCATCGTCGCCGCCGCGTCCTTGATGTGCTCCACGGTCGTGCCGTTCATCACCGCGCCGTCGCCAAATTCCAGCGCCCAGCCTTCCTTGTCCATGTTCATCACCATCACGTTCATGCCAAGGTTCATCGCGGCTTTTTGAGTGCTTAGGCGCGTGCGTAGGCTGGGATTCATAAATATCAGCCCGAGCGTTTTATTGCGCCCGAGGTCATGATTCGCGTTCGGATAGCGCTTGATGGCGATTGCCTCCTCTACGAGCGCGTTTACGTCCGCCACATCTTTTACACTTGTGAAATTTCTCATAATTGCACCGCCGCGTTTTCTGTTGTTGAAATCGTTTGTAAAACGTTTTTAAAAGCTGCGAGAAAAATATCTGCATCGCTTTTTAAAAGATTAAGTGCGGGCAAGATACGCAGCGTATTTTTGTCCGAAGATGAACCGGTGAAAATTTTGTGAGTTTTTAAAAGCTCGTTGCGAATCGGCGCGCACGGCACCTCCAGCTCAATACCAATCATCAGCCCAAGCCCACGCACTTCCTTCACATTTTTAAAACTGCGGATTTCGTCCATCAGGTAAGCCCCCATGTCGAGCGCATTTTTTAAAAGATTTTCCTGCTCAATTACCTCCAGAACGGCAATCGCTGCCGCGCACGCGAGGTAATTCCCGCCAAACGTCGTGCCCAGCAATCCGTGCTTCGCTTCAAATTTCGGCGCTATCAGCACGCCGCCAACGGGAAAGCCATTTCCCATTCCTTTCGCAATTGTGATTAAATCCGGTTTTACATCGGCATATTGATGTGCGAAAAACTTACCGGAACGCCCGTAGCCGGATTGAACTTCGTCCAAAATCATTACTGCACCGGTTTTATCGCATAGTTCGCGCAAGAGTTTTAAAAAGCTTGTATTTGGAATTTGAATGCCGCCAACGCCCTGGATTCCTTCAATTATTACCGCGCAGATTTCCTCGGTCAGATATTCTTTTAAAAGCACTTCGTCATTCAGCGGAAGGAAAATCACGTTCTCCGTTTCATTCACCGGCGACACGATTTTCGCATCATCCGTCGCCGCCACAGCCAGCGACGTGCGCCCGTGGAACGACTTTTTAAAAGCGATAATTTTTTTGCGCTTATTGTGAAATGACGCCAGCTTTAAAGCATTTTCGTTCGCTTCCGCACCGGAATTGCAGAGGAATAAATCGTAATCCGTGTAGCCCGACATTTCACCGAGTTTTAAAGCCAGTTCATTCTGAAGCGGGATTTTCACAGAGTTGGAATAAAACGCGATATTGTTCAATTGCTCCGTCATTTTCGCAACATAATGCGGGTGAGAATGCCCGATGGAAATTACCGCGTGCCCGCCGTAGAGGTCGAGGTATTGCTGCCCGTTCTTGTCCCACAATTGAGACCCCAGCGCGCGCACCGGCTCGATGTCAAATAATGGATATACGTCAAATGGTTTCATGTTTTTGTTTTAAAGGCTTCACGCAGAGTGCGCGGAGTTTAAGAAATTGAGTTCGCAGAGTTTTTAAAGACGATTTACGAATCACGATTTACGAATCATGTCTTTTAAAATGCACTCGCTTTTAAAAGCAAGCCTGCCGTTTCGCCAATGCCGAACATCAGGTTCATATTCTGCACAGCCTGTCCCGACGCGCCTTTTAAAAGATTGTCAATTGCTGAATGAACCGCGAGTTTGTTGCCTTGTTTTTCGATGTGAATCAGGCATTTATTCGTGTTCACGACCTGCTTCAAATCAATCATTCTTTCGCTAAAATGTGTGAACGCAGCGTTTTTAAAAAACTCGTGATACAGTTCATTCGCGTCTTTTAAAGACAAATCACTTTCCACAATTGAGCTCGCATAAATTCCCCGTGCAAAATCGCCGCGCCACGGCACAAAATTCACGGCAGGTTCGCCGTTCGGCATGAGCGTTTTTAAAGACTCGTGGATCTCGGCGATGTGCTGGTGCGCAAGCGTTTTGTACGCCTGGATATTATTCGCGCGCCAGCTGAAGTGCGACGTCGCGCTCAGGCTTTGTCCCGCGCCGGTCGAACCCGTAATGCCCGTCGTGTACACTTCTTTTAAAAGCCCGGCTTTCGCAAGCGGCAGCAGCCCAAGCTGAATCGACGTTGCAAAACAGCCCGGATTTGCGATATTTTTCGCTTGCGCAATTCCATCTTTTTGCAATTCCGGCAACCCATAAACGAATGTTCGATTACCAATTTGCGATGCATTTTTTAAACGAAAATCGTGCGAAAGGTCAATGATTTTAATATTCTCATTAATCTCATTTTCTTTTAAAAACTCCCGCGCCGCGCCATGTCCGGCACAGAGAAAAAGCACGTCAATATCATTTGAGAATTCTTTTAAAAACCGCAGTTCGGTTTCACCAAAAAGGTCGTGATGAACGTCGTGCACGAATTTCCCCGCATTGCTCGTGCTCTGAATAAACGCGATTTCTGCATTCGGATGCCGCAACAAAAGCCGCAAAAGTTCGCCGCCTGTGTAGCCCGCGCCGCCGATGATTCCTGCTTTAATTTTCACGCGCACTTTCCTTTACCTGCTGGTAAATCGCCGTTTGATTGCCAAAAATTTTGCTGAATCCGCGAACGTCTTCACCCGTCCAGCCGCTGTTCATTTCGCCGTATTTGCCGAATTTCCCGCTCATCAGGTCGTAGTCGGATTCGATGCCCGTAATTTGAAAACGGTACGGTTGCAGCAGCACGAACACGTCGCCCGTCACATTTTCCTGCGAGCTTTTTAAAAACGCTTCGATGTCGCGCATGACGGGGTCAAGGATTTGCCCTTCGTGCAGCCAGTTGCCGTAGAATTGCGCCAGCGTGTCCTTCCAGTTCAGCTGCCACTTCGTGAGAACGTGCTTTTCGAGTGCGTGGTGCGCTTTTAAAATCACCATCGGCGCGGCAGCTTCAAAGCCAACGCGGCCTTTGATGCCGATAATCGTGTCGCCGATGTGGATGTCGCGGCCGATGCCGTAGCTGCCGGCGAGCTCCTGCAAATGCTGAATTGCGCCAACCGGATGCGGAAATTTTTTGTCGTCAATCGCGATTAATTCACCCTTTTTAAAAGATAATTTCACCGCCTTGCTGTCGCTTTTTGAAACCTGCGTCGGCCACGCTTCTTCCGGCAGCGCGCCGTTTGAATTGAGCGTTTCCTTCCCGCCGATGCTCGTTCCCCACAGGCCTTTGTTGATGGAATATGCGGCTTTTTCAAAATTCATTTCCACGCCGTGGCTTTTTAAAAACCCGATTTCCTCCTCGCGGCTCAGCTTGAAATCGCGGATTGGCGTAATGATTTCCACGCCGGGAATCATGATGTGAAAGATCATGTCAAACCGCACCTGGTCGTTCCCTGCGCCTGTGCTTCCGTGCGCGACGGCGTCGGCGTTCAGATTTTTGGCGTGCTCGGCGATGTGGATGGCCTGGCTCAGGCGTTCGGCGCTCACGCTCAACGGGTACGTGCTATTTTTTAAAACATTCCCGTAAATGAGGTAGCGCACGATGCGGTCGTAATAGCCCTCGACTGCGTCAAATGCCGTGTGCGTTTTCACGCCGAGCTTATACGCGTGCGCTTCGATTTTCTGCAATTCCTCTGCCGAAAAACCACCCGTATTCACCACGATGCTGTGAACTTCATGCCCCTGCTCGCTGAGCCATTTCGCGCAATACGACGTATCGAGGCCGCCGCTAAAACCAAGAACTATTTTTTTCATTTGTTTTTAAAAAGTGTGCGTTGTTTTTTTTAAAAGTTGACTACGTCAATTCCCCTCCTCGGAGGGGCGGCTGCAAGCCGGGGAGGGTTTGCGTCAGCTATCACGCCCTTCTTTCGCGGGAACCCTCCCCACCCGATGGGCACCCCTCCGAGGAGGGGAATTTTAAAACTTCAGTCTTAATATTTTTTAAAAAGGTTTTAAAAAGATTTTAAAAATTGACTTCAAATCGCTGTCTCCTTTAAAAAACGGGCGCAGGAATTTACTTTGCTTCAGCGCCAGCAGCCGCTCGAAAAACTTTGTTTTCTTTTCAAAATGCGCCTTCGTTTCTGCCGGTTCGTAATGGTCTTTCGGGTCATAGAGCATGGCTGTGCAAAGGCAGTTTTTGCGGTCTTTGCTCATGAGAATTTCGTAATTCACACAGCTTTTGCAACCCGCCCAGAATGCTTCATCGTCCGTCAGCTCGGAGTATGTGACGGGTTCGTAGCCGAGATCGGAATTAATTTTCATTACGGCAAGTCCGGTTGTCAAACCAAATATTTTCGCATCGGGATATTTCTGGCGTGACAGCTCAAACACTTTTTCCTTAATGCGTTTTGCTAAGCCGCTTTTGCGGAATTGCGGCGCGACGATCAGTCCGGAATTCGCTACGTACTGGCCTTCCCACGTTTCGATATAGCAAAATCCTGCCCATTCGCCCTTGTCCGTGAGCGCGATGACGGCTTTTCCTTCGTTCATTTTCTGGGCGACGTACTCGGGATTTCGCCGCGCGATACCTGTGCCGCGCGCCTGCGCCGATGAAGCCATCTCATCACAAATCAATTCTGCAAAATGCGCATCGCCGCTTTCGGCCACACGCACAATATATTGGTCGTTGTGCATTGAATACAAAATATATATTCGCCATCAGCCGCAGCCGACGGAGTTTTTTTTAAAGTAATGTTGAATTGTAAGGAATTCCGCGCTTTTAAAACGCAGAAAATGGATGACCGGGCTACACAGCTACGCTATCAACGTCGGCTGTGGAACTGTCTTCGGACAGGGACAAAAACTAATCCCGGGGCGGGAGCAGAAAACAAGGCGGCGATTCTTTTAAAAAAGAATGAGAAGCCGGTCGCAATTGCAGACTTGTTTTTTTTCATTTCAGTTGATTTTTGGAGTAAATCCTGCTTTGACAGCTGAGAAAATTTTCGGGTGCAAAACTGCACAAAAAATTTGTAATCGCGCTGTTTTTTTTCAGGAAGTGAATAAACTTTTTTTTGGCGTATTTATTGTAACAGAAGTGAATGTTTTTCAAGTTTCAGTTTTTAAAAAGTTTTTTTGATTTTGGTTTTAAATATATTGATGCAAAAAAATAGTCATTCTGGCTTGTCCGGAATCTTCTTCATCGGCGCTAGGCGTTGTTAAAGGCTACTTGCCCTTCTGCAATAGTTTTAAAACAAATTGTCTTTAGGCATTATTTGAAGATTCCGGACAAGCCGGAATGACAGTATTACTGGGTTGTAATATAAGAATGCAATTCCAAAACAGGTTTTTAAAAATCTTAATTTCTTTTCAAAACAGGTGGTGGGACGGCAAGGGTGGCCGCCCACAATTGGTGGAATGATGTAGGTCAGGGAACCTAAATTTTCTTTTTTAAAAGCGGCTTTTAAAAACATTTTGTATTTTTGAATTCTGATTTTTAGACACCGTTTTTAAAAACCATTTTAAAAGAGAATACCAATGATTATCGGAGTTCCTCGCGAGATTAAAACGAACGAGAACCGTGTAGCCCTTACGCCGGGCGGTGCGGACTTGCTTCAGAAGAACGGACATACAGTGCTGGTAGAAACGCACGCGGGCGTTGGCTCGGGCTATGAAGATGATGATTATCGTGCTGTCGGCGCGGAAATCGTGAAAAGTGCGGCGGAAGTTTTCGCTCAGGCGGAAATGATTATGAAAGTGAAGGAGCCGATTGAGCCGGAATATAACCTGATCCGTGAAGGCCAGATTTTGTTTACGTATTTCCACTTTGCGGCGTCGCGCCCTCTGACTGAGGCGATGGTGGCGTCGAAATGTATCGCGATTGCGTACGAAACGGTAATGCGCCCTGACGGTTCGCTTCCACTTTTGATTCCGATGAGTGAAGTGGCCGGACGTATGGCCCCGCAGGAAGGCGCGAAGTATCTTGAGCGCACGATGGGCGGACGTGGCGTATTGCTTGGTGGCGTTCCGGGAACGCAGCCGGCGAACGTAATGGTGCTTGGCGGCGGTATCGTTGGTACGAATGCAGCGAAAATCGCGGCTGGTTTTGGCGCGAATGTTTCGATTTTTGACAATAACCTGTATCGCCTGCGCTACCTCGATGATGTGATGCCGAAAAATGTGAACACCATTATGTCCACGCCTGCGAACATCCGCGCGGCTTTAAAAGATGCCGATTTGGTGATTGGCGCGGTTCTGATTCCGGGCGCGAAAGCTCCGTATCTTGTGACGCGCGAAATGCTTGGCGACATGAAAAAAGGCAGCGTTGTTGTGGATGTATCGGTTGACCAGGGCGGCTGTATCGAAACCTGCAAGCCGACCACGCACGAAAACCCGACATACGTTGTGGACGACGTGGTTCACTATTGCGTGGCGAATATGCCGGGCGCGGTGCCTTACACTTCGACTATTGCGCTTACAAACGCAACTCTTCCATACGCACTTCAACTTGCAAACAAAGGCTGGGAAGCTGCAACACGCGACAACAAAGAATTGTATTATGGCCTGAATGTTGTTGGCGGCGATATCGTGTACAAAGCAGTTGCTGAAGCGTTTGACATGCCGTATAAAGAAACTGAGCCGTCGTTGAATTAAGGTTTTGGTTTTTGAGGATTCTTAAAAGCCGGAGTTTTTTTAAACTTCGGCTTTTTTTGTCTGAACTGGAATTTTTGGAATTACCGAATTACTTGAATTCTCCATTGAATTGATTTTAAAATTCTTATAATTCTACAAATTCCATAAATTCGAGTTCAGATATTTTCCAAAGGGTTTTTAATAAATATTCTTCTAATGAAATTCCTCCTTCTCGCCATATTTCTCCTTTTAAAAACTCCCGCCGTTGCACAAACGATTGACTGGGCAAAAGTCCACTCAACGACGGCAGCGGCAATTGACGACCTGTATAATCTGCGCTACGCCGAAGCCGAAGCGGGCTGCAATGACGTAATAAAGCAAGCGCCGGGCGAGCCGCGTGGGTATTTCTATAAAGCGATGGTGTATTATACACGCTTTAGCAATGCGGGCGATGATGCGGATTACAAAGCGTTTTTAAAAACATCGCAGCAGGTCGAGCAGGTTTGTGCGAAGCTTTTAAAAAATAACGGGAAAGACTCACGCGCGATGTTCTATATGGGTGGAATTCTCGGCTATCGCGGACTTTTACATTATAAGGCTGAAAAACATCTCGATGCGGTTTCTGACGGTAAAAAAGCTGTTGGCTTTTTGGAAGATGCGCTTGAGGCAGATTCGTCGAATGCTGATGCAAAAATGGGTTTGGGGCTTTTTCAATACTTGATCTCGCAAGCACCCCCTTTTTTAAAACCTGCTCTCTCGCTTGCAGGGCTTTCCGGCGACCGTGCGAAAGGTTTGCGCCAGTTGGAATTTGCAGCTGCGAATGGTATTTATAGCAAACCTGAAGCGCGTGCGTGGCTGGCATCTTTTTACCAGAGCGAGGAGAATTTTCCGCGTGCGCAAAGTCATTTAAGTGCGCTTGTCACACAGTTTCCGAAAAATGGCTGGTTTCGGCTTCAATTGGCGCAATTGCTGCTTTTTCAAATGAGAAAAAGTGATGAGGCGATTATGCAGGGGCAGAAAATTCTCCTCATTATAAATGAAATCCCGCAGCCGGAACGTGCGAAATTAAATGTTCAGGCAAATTTCGGACTTGGCGTAGCACACTTTTTTAAAAATAATTATGCAGAATCGTCAGAGTTTTTAAAAAAGGTGATAGTTGATAATTCTAATGTAAATCTCGTCCGCGAGGCAAATATTCAGCTTGGCATGATGCTGGAAATTTCGGGAAATCGTGTAGGCGCTGTCAATTATTATCAAAAAGCAGCGGAACGCGATGATGTGAAAAAGCTTTTAAAAAAGCCGATGACGTCGGGTGACATTGCAGTTGTAAAAGCGGATAATTTTTTTCGTGCTGGTGATTATGATGAAGCGATTTCTTCGACAAATGAACCTTTAAAAAGTAATTTTCCGGATAACATCAAAGCGCGGCTGGAATATATTGCCGGACGAGCATTTTTTGAAAAAGGAAGTTTTGCGGAAGCGGAAAAAAGGTTTTTAAAAGCAACGGTTTTAAAACCGGAAGATGATGTTTGGGTGACACCGTTTTCGTATTACAGACTTGGCCTGGCTCAGGTAAAAAGCGGCAATAAAGAAGCCGCACTTTCAAGTTTTGAAAAGGCGGCTTCTTTTAAAGATTTTGAACAGGAAGAATATTTGCAGAAACAGGTGAAACGTGAAATATCCAGGATAAAATAACTTAGGAAACAACTGCGGTCGAAATGCTTCCGTCTGTATCTACATAGATATAGACATTCTCACTGCTCTGGAAGATGAACTTAAACATATTTTTTGCAGCGGCGCGTTTTTTTAAATAGGCGCGTGTAGATTCCTTTTTTACTATTTGATATCCTTTTCCAACATAATCCTGGATAGTATTTTCAAGAACTTGAGTGCGAATTTGTAGGTTTGCTTGCATTGTATTATACCGTATTTTTATTTTGTTTTAAATTTTGTAAATAATAGAATTCTTTTTTAAAAAGCTTATTTCGAGACAATTAAGCTCTTGGTAGATATACCATTGGAGCTGCTGATGCGAACTGTATAGAATCCTATCGGAAAGCCCGCCAGTGAAATACGCTCTGTATTGCTACCTGCCGTATAATCCTTTGGCGCAATAGCCATCATGCTTTTCCCTGTGATGTCAAAAATATTTATCGTCACAGCATCATCTTCTGCAAGTGTAAAATCTATTGTTGCAAATTCAATCGCCGGATTTGGATAGAGTTTCGCCGACCATTTGATTTCATCGATGATCTCTATGCTTTTTTGATCTTTCTCAGTGCGGATACCGTCCGTGCTCACATCAACAAGCTTGTAAGTATATGTTCTGCCCGGCTGAAGATCCTGGTCATCAGTAAATGTATATTTTTTTCCGGTTGGGCTATTTCCAAGTCCTTTTAAAGCATCATCAGTATAGTGAGAAGCGATCATTCTGTATTGGCCGTTTCCTTCAGCACGCATCAGTTCAAATCCTGCATTTTCTGTCTCTGACGCTGTGACCCATGATAGTTTTACTTTCTCTCCCATTGCTTTCAGGTCAAATGAGGCAAGCTCTACAGGAAGCGGGGCATCTTGTGCGATGAAGGTTTGGGTACCAGCAGTAGATGCAGTGTAATTTTCTTGATTATCAAACTTATATGTTTTTACTGTATATGTGGAACCTGTAGTAAGGCCGGTAATAGTCACACCCGTTGTTCCCGGGCCTGAATTATCACTAAGTGCAACAAATGTACCTGAGCTAGGATTAGTTTGAGTTTGCTGACCACTGCCAAATACTGTGCTTGCAGTATAAATAACACCATTAGTAGGAGTAGCTGTCGAAGTACCTAGAGCTATTACACACAGTACCTTTTGGCCACTGCTCCAGGTCAAAGTTACAGTTGTTGCTGTTTTTGAAGATATCGCAAGATTATCACCTGCAAGAGCCCAGGCAGAACTCCCGCCGGTAACCAGCATAATTGCAGCAAGAACATACATGAGACTGAATCGAACATTTTGAAAATTCACGGTGAGGCCTTTTGATTTTTGTAAAAGTGTGATCATAGTGATACCTTAAAAATTTAAAATTACAGTAGTGAAATTGGTGAATATTTTACACTCATATTCTCAAATTTTGAGATATACAAGCAGGAAATGTCGGTTCCGTTATTGATGATTATTGTATAGAAAGATCTCTACCTAATCATTGAAAAATATTACTATTAAAAATTCTGTAAGAATAAAACCCACGTTAATTGTAGGAGTGAATACATTGTTAAGGAGATAGAACTTTATAAAAAAATTCTCTTTTATTTTGTCAGTAGAAGTACGTACGTAAAACTAACTAGATTAATTTTCAACAACTTATACCGATTTTCAACTACTCAAACATAAGTATAAAAAATTACTTATTGCAACTTTTTTTTTAAAAAAAATCCTTGTTTCCCGGTAATTCTTGTAGGAGTAAAGACTTGTATTTTAAAAATAATTTTTCATAATCTCACTAAATTTTGAAAAAGTTTCATTATTTGGCTTTCTTTAGATAATGACCTTTAACTAACAAATATTCTTTTTACAACCATTTCCTTTAAAAGTGTGTTAATTTCGCATATCATATTCTATACAGACATCGCTATTTCATGAAACGCTTTATAATTATTGCCGTATTGGCCGCGGGCATTGCAGCATTTTACTATTTTAAAAAGACACTTCCATCAAGTGAAGAATGGCTGGCTGACTACCAGAAAGCCATGTGCGATTCCTCGCAGGTGACAGCAAAAGTATATGCGAGATTTGCCAAACGCATCAATACGCAGGACAGCATTATAAAAGACCTCACACCGAAACTCGCAAAAGAACGCGCGTGGTACGATGTGCAGACTAATTATTTAAAAAGCCGTATTAAAAATTCCGAAGGTGAGGTCAATACCAGGATCGGAAATCTGCGGAGAGCGCTCGACAAAAAACACTTTGGCGATACTTCAAAATACATGGCCGAATACCGCAAGTTTAAAGAGGCGCAGCTCGCCGCCAATAAGCCGAAGATTGATGGTTTTAAAGCCCGTATGGAAGTGTTTGAGCAGGAAGCCCGGCGCAAGCAGAATGTTGCAGCGGTACTGCTTCCATTAGAAAAAGCCCAGGCGACGCTTGAAAAGCTGAAACAGGACCGCGAAAAGGAAAATCTCTCAC
Source organism: Bacteroidota bacterium (assembly GCA_040386315.1). Taxonomy (GTDB): domain Bacteria; phylum Bacteroidota; class Ignavibacteria; order Kapaibacteriales; family DASPKH01; genus DASPKH01. Next base: position 56,390 of record JAZKFS010000017.1, on the reverse strand, counting down.
AACTCGAAGTGGTCAATCAGCGTATCAAAACGCTGTATGACGTTGGACTGAAGGTTTTAAAAAGCATGGACGGCGAAGCGCCAAAGCAGAAAGTATTCATTGAAAAAGGCCGCCTCATCCGCGCCAATCCGTGCAATACCAATCCGCTGCCCGGCGACAGCACAAAAGCAAAATAATTTTTAGCGTTCGCTTTTTAAAAAGAATTAATAAATCATACGGTGAAGTTTTCCGGCTTCATCGTATTTTTGTTTTTTTAGCTGTATGCTTCATGCTGTAAGCAGTACGCTTTTTAAAATTACCAGTTACGAATTACCAGTTACGAGTCACAAAAATGCTTGATATTAAATTTATCCGCGAAAATCTTGACGCTGTCAAAACAAATATTCAGAATCGCGGGATCAAAAACGCTGATCCTGACAAGGTTTTAGAATTGTATGGAAACCGCGTGCTGCTGCTGCAGGAAGTGGAATCGCTGCGTGCCGAGCGGAATCTTTCCTCACAGAAAATGAAGAGTAAACTGGAAGCCGATGAGCGCGAGCAATTGATCGCCCGTGGAAAGGAAATCAAGGAAATGCTTGCCGGGCTGGAGTCGCAGATCGAAATGATCGATACAGAATTCAACGCAGCTTTTAAAAACATTCCGAATATGACGCACCCGGACGTTCCGGTTGGAATGGAAGGCGAATTCAATCTTTTACAAACCGTTGGCGAGCCGCCGAAATTTGATTTTGAGCCGAAAGACCACGTAACGCTTGGCATGGAGCTTGACCTGATAGACTTTGAAAGCGCAGCGCAGGTGAGCGGGCAGAAGTTTTATTATTTAAAAAATGAAGGTGCGTTGCTTGAACTTGCGCTCATCAATTACGCGATGGGAAAACTTTTAAAAAAGGGATTTACGCCCTATTTAACGCCGGATTTAGCACGCATCAATATTCTCGAAGCGATCGGTTTTAATCCGCGCGGCGAGGAAACGCAGGTGTACAGCGTTGCGGATTCGGATTTGTGTTTAGTTGGAACAGCGGAAATCACGCTCGGCGGGTTTTTAAAAGATAAAATTCTTTTAAAGAAAGATATGCCGGTAAAAATGGGTGGATTCTCACACTGCTTCCGTACGGAATCAGGCGCGTATGGCAAGGAATCACGCGGATTGTACCGTGTTCACCAGTTTTCAAAAGTGGAGATGTTCGCCTTCACCGCGCCGGAAGACAGCGAGCGCGTTCATGAGGAAATGCGCGATATTGAAATTGAGATCTTTAAAGAACTGGGGCTTTGTTTCCGCGTGATAGATATTCCCACGGGCGACCTCGGCGCGCCGGCGTATCGCAAGTACGACCTTGAAGCGTGGATGCCATCGCGTGCAGATTTCGGTGAAGTGACGAGCACGAGCAACTGCACGGAATTTCAAAGCCGCCGCCTGAATATCAGGTATCGCGATGAGGAAAATAATTTACAGTTCGTCCACACGCTGAACGGAACGGCTGTTGCAGTGCCGCGTGCGATCATTGCTATCCTGGAAAATTATCAGCAGGCAGACGGCAGCATCCTCGTGCCGGACGTTTTAAAACCGTATATGGCGGGCGTGGAAAGAATTGTGAAGGAAAAAGCGTGGGCGAAGTAGCGTTTTAAAAGTTTTTAAAGCCCTGTTTTTAAAAGCAGGGCTTTTTTGTTTTTAAAAATCCGTTCTATTGAATTTCAACTTTATAAAAAAAGACTGAGATTTTTGGTCTGCTGAAAATTCAAGAAAAGCTGATTTGGAGGATTGATGCGGTACGATCTGATCCGTACTTGTCCAACTTTCAATAGCATTGACAAATTCATCAGTTAAATTTTTCAAATCTGAAGCCTGGCAATTGATTATAATTTCATCAGATGAAATGTGTGAATATGACTTGTCATTTATAGAAAATACTGTTGTAGATGCTATATTTTCAATAGAACCGCCCGCGCAAGATCTGAGCGTTGAAGAGTAAGAATAATTTAGATGTTTGACTTTGCGGTTAGCTTTATCCAGAACAACAGTGATACGATAATCCTGATAGTCATATCGGAAGAATTTCGGCTCTAATACAGAAGTATCACCTTTACTCCAACTGAGCAAAAAAGTATCACCTTTTGTTTCCTGCACAGGAATCATAATAGAAGATTCAATCTTCCCAAATGAATTCGAGCAATAAACTGAACCATTTAAAAAAGTCGTATCCTTTGATCCAATCAATGTACCTTCACTATTGTAAAAACGCTGTTCAAAACTCTCCTTTGCCTTCATCCAGTCAATCATGATGTGCGCTTGCTCTAACGCTGGCTTTTCCGGAACTACTTCTGTTGTACTGTTATCGCATGATGTTGCAAAACTTACAAGAAAGGCGCAAAGAACTTTTGAAAATACATTTTTCATAAGGATTTTGGCTGACGGTTTTTAAAATTGCATTTTGCAATTTACAACATTTCTTTTAAAAACAGAATTTTAGCAGTTAATTTACATAAATGCCACAAACAATCTCTATTCTTGGCTGCGGCTGGCTTGGACTTTCTCTCGCCCAACATCTTTTAAAAAAAGGATTTTCTGTAAAAGGTTCGACGACTTCTGCTGAAAAGGTTGAATTATTAAAAGCTGTGGGAATTGAACCGTTTGTGCTTGATATTGAAAATCCAATAGAAAATATTGACGGGTTTTTAAAAGCGGAAATTCTCATTTTAGCGATTCCTTCCAAAAATATTGTTGCTTTTAAAAAACTTGTTGTAAAAATTGAATCTTCACCGGTTTTAAAGGTAATTTTCATCAGCTCAACGTCGGTGTATGGCGATGCAAATGGAATTGTGACGGAAGATTTTGCCGTGAGCGGCGCACTTGCCGAGATCGAAAATTTTTTTAAAAACAGCAGTTTTTTTAAAACGGTGATTTTGCGTTTTGGCGGATTAATTGGTGGTGAACGTCATCCGGGCAGATTTTTTAAAAATAGTAAAATCGTGCCCCAGCCGGACGCGCGGGTGAATATGATCCATCGGGATGATTGCATTGCAATAATCGAGCGCGTGATCGAGAAAAATGTGTGGGGCGAAACGTTCAATTGCTGCGCCAATACGCACCCGGTGAAGCGGGAATTCTATACAAAAGCGGCGTTGGATTTAGGAATCGAGGCGCCTCAATTTGCTGAGGGTAATATGAAGGGTTTTAAAATTATCAGCAATGAAAAAGTAAAGGAATTTCTGGATTATAATTTCAAATATCCCGACCTGATGGACCTGCCGAACGAGAATTTTTAAAAGCTTCGTTGTGCAACGGAGCTTTTTTATTTTTTAAAACCAATTTCCGAAGTAAATTTACTTTTTTTTAAAACCTGATTTTAAAAGGTAAATATGATCGGCCGCCGTGAGGAACTGGATATTCTTGTGGACATGGTCCGCTCAGCGGGCGCTGCGGCGCAGTCCGTCGTTTTCGTAACGGGTGAGGCGGGCATCGGGAAAACGACGCTTTTAAAAGCTGTACAAAAGGAGTGTGAAAATCTGCAGGTTGTGTTCGCTTCGGCGGAATGCTCTACGCCGGTCGCCGGTCACGACATTGGCGAGGTGGAGGCTTTAAAACCGTGGGCGGATATCATTGATTCGCTGGCACGCGATAATTCGGCCGAAAAGAAAAAGCGGAAGTTTGACATTGGTAAATTCATGGTGGATACAGCCCCGGCGTGGGTGACGATGATCCCGGTACTGGGGCCATCGGTAGGCGCGGCGCTTGATATACTTGGCGCGGGGTATAACCAGGTGTATATGAATAAAATGATGGCCAGGGAGCAATCTTCCGGAGCAGCAAATCAGCAGCAGATATTCCAGCAATATATTAATTTGCTTTTAAAACTCTCCGATTCCACGCCGCTTGTCATAATTCTAGATGATTTTCACTGGGCTGACACGTCGTCGTGCAATCTTCTTTTTGCAGCAGCGCGCCAGCTGCAGGGCAAACCTATAACGTTCCTTATTGCTTATCGTCCTGATGATGCGGGGAGTTCGCGCGGCGGCGAGGGACATCCGCTGCTGCATATCAAAACGGAATTTGAGCGATATGATCTTTGCCGTGATGTGCAAATTCCAAAATTTACCGCTTCAAACCTGGACGCACTCTTGCACCGGCGCTACCCGAATTACCAGAATAACGATAAATTTGAAGAATGGCTGGCGCACGTGGGCGGCGGCAATGCGCTGTTCATTACGGAGTTTTTAAATACGCTGGAGGAAGACGGCTATATTAATCGTGAAACGGGAATCTTCAGCGATGAATATAAAAATGTCAAAGTCCCCGCCTCAGCGTATGCAGTAGTGAGCGAGCGCATCAGGAGATTAAATGAAGATAACCGCGAACTGCTGCGCTACGCAAGCGTGGAAGGCGAAACATTTACTGCAAATATCCTTTCAAAAACAACGGAAATCCCGCAGCTGAAAATCCTGCAAAAACTGCGTCTTCTGGAAGAAACCCATCGCGTTTTAAAATCACTCGGCAAGCAGATCCTATATTCTAAGGAAAGCACCGCGTACCAATTTTCCCACACTCTCCTCCACCGCGCGATGTATGAAACCCTCGGCGAGGAAGAGCGCGAACTGCTGCACGAAGCGATCCTGGATGTTTTAAAAAATGAGTGGTCGGATGCGCTTGAAAGTGGTACGAATCTTGCGGGAATTTCAGCACGGATCGCTGTTCATGCCAATATTGCAAAGGACCACATTTTTGCCGCCGAGGTTCTTTTAAAAGGCGCTGAATCGAGCTGGCGGGAATATGCGGAAAGTGAGGCTTTGCAGAAAATTTCGCTGGCATTGCAATCGCTGGAAAATGTCAAGAAAATTGATTTTAAAACGAATGCCCTGCGTGGTGAATTATACTTTTTAAAAGCAGAAATTCATCGTCATCGTGCGCGGTATGCGGAAGCGCTGGAGGAGTTTTTAAAAGCCGGGAATATTTTTAAAGAAATTTCTTTGGAAGAATTGTTTTTAAAAACACAACTTGGAATGTCGGGCGTTTACTGGCTGCAAAGCGAGTTTTTAAAAGCGGAGGAAATTGCGCGGGAAGTACTTTTAAAGGCAAGTGAAAAAGGCTTTTTAAAAGAAAAGTCAATGGCGCTGAATTTACTGGGAAATGTGGCGTTGCGTTCAGGCGAATATGACGTTGCTTTTAAAAATTATGATGAAGTTTTAAAAATCCAGCAGGAGCTTTCCGATCATTATGGCGAGGCAATGGCGCTGAGTAATCTTGGCGTGACATATATACAGCAGGATCGCTTTGAAATGGGCCTGGAATATTATGAAAAAGCTTTAAAGATCCTTCAGCAGGAAAATTACCGGCAGGCACAGGCGACTCTTCTGAATAATATAGCGAATGTATATTCCAAGCAAAATGAGTTTTTAAAAGCGCGGCCGTATTATGAGCAGTCATTGGATATCTGTAGAATATCCGGCGACAGGTTTGGTGAAGCGGCGTTTTTAAATAATATCGGCAGCACATTCTTGTATATGAATGAACCGTTGCAAGCGCTGGAACATTATGAGGCCAGCCTTCGTATTAAGCAGGAAATAGGAGACAAACGCGGTGAGACTGAAACCCTGATGAATATCGGCCAGGCGTATTATGAGCTGCAGAAGTTTACCGAAGCGGGAACATATCTCCATCAAAGCATTTCAATTTCCAATGAGATCGGATATGCAGCAGGTAAATCCCGTGCTGAAGCGCTTTTAAAAGAAATACGAGAACATGCCTGAATTGTACATTTAATGGTAACTCTTTGAAAAATCATGGTTTCTACGTAGCAAATACTACGGAAAATTGTGGTAACTTTACATCCTCTCTGCGATCTTCCACACCGGAAAACGTAGGATCACCATATAATACTGAATGAAAAACTCATCATATGATATTGATGTCGAAAATAGCCTAAGCGAGCAATTAGAGGAACGAATCACAAGCCTGAATGCAACTGCAGAAAAGATCATTCGTTCTGAAACACAACGCGCGGCAATGCTGGCACAGGAAGCATATGACCTTTCAAAAAAACACAACTATCTCCCCGGACAGGCAAATGCGCTGCTGAATCTTGGCAAGGCAAACCGCTTTTTTTCGTGCTACGATAAAGGCCTTGAGCAGCTTGAAAAAGCGCTTGAAATTTTACAGATCATCAGCGATAATGCAGGAATTATCGGCGCGCTGAATAATATCGGGCATATTTATAACAGCACAGGCCGCTCACAGGAAGCGTTGGCACTTCACTTTCGCGCATACAACCTGAGCCGTGAAATCAAAAATGTACTATCTGAAGCAAACTCCCTGATTTTTATCGGGAATGTACATCATCATACAGGCAACCATGCCGAATCTTTAAAAGCACAGCACAGCGCTTATGAATTATACCTTGCTGCGGAAGACATCACCGGGCAGGCATTTGCGCTGAACAATATGGGCAGCGCTCATCACGCGGCAGGAAATTACGCAAAGGCGCTTGAATACTACCTCCAGAGTTTTTCTTTAAAAGAAAGCATTGATGATCATCGCGCACAGGCCACCAGTTTTAATAACATCGGCGGCATCTATTTTCACCTCGGTGATTTTACAAATGCGCTCAATTATTATGAGCGCTACCACGATTCAGCTCAAAAGGAAAAAGATACGCACAGCCAGGCTATTGCTCTTGAGCATATTGGTAGTGTTTACCTCAGCCTGATGGAATTTGACCTGGCACAATCTTACTTTCAAAAAGCTTTACAGCTCGCAGAAACTCTTGGTGATAAACGCCAGGTAGCATCATGCCTGGGCAATCTTGGTAAGATCCATCTGAAATTTGGTGAAATCACAGAAGCCTATAAGTTGCTCATGACGAGCATCCAGATTTTAAGCGAGATTGGCGACAGTGACAAAAGATCTGAAATTCTTACCTGCGTGGCACAGATTTTTATTGAGCGGAATGATCCGGAAAAAGGGCTGCCTTTTGCAAAAGAAGCGCTTAAGATCGCCGAAGCACAACATACACGGCCGCAAATGTACGAGGCGCACCTTGTTCTTTCACAGCTATATAAGCGAAGAAAGGATTTTGAAAAATCTTTAAAGCATTATGAAAAATTTTACGACATAAAAGATGAGTTGTATAATGCCGAAATGGCACGCAAGGCAAAGATCCTCGAGGTAAGCTACCATCTCGAAAATGCGCGAAAAGAATCCGAAATTTACCGTCTTACGAACTTAGATTTGGCAGAAGCCAATGAGCGGCTCACAACGCTGATCGAAGAGCGCAGCGACCTGCTGGCCATCGTGGCCCATGATCTGAAAAATCCGCTTACCGGCATCAGCCTAGCCGCTACCCTGCTGGATAGCTATAACGAGAGAATGGGACCGGCCGAGATCAAAAAGCACGCCCAGACTATCACTCAGACAGCCGGCCGTATGACCGGGATTATCTCGCGCCTGCTGGAGTCGAGCGAATTCGATACCAGCCCTGCATACATAGCTTTTAAAACGGTCAGCCTGACGGATGTAGTTCGGTCTTCGATCGAAGATTACCGTAGCCGCGCGACTTTAAAAGATATTTCCATCATTTTTAAAAATGACGCAAATCATGAGATCAGCGGTGATGAAGGCACACTGCGCCTTGTCATTGATAATCTTCTTTCAAACGCCATCAAATACTCCCCTTTCGGCAAAAAGATCATTATACAGACTGCGGTACAAAATAATTTCGTCTCCTTCACCATAAAAGATGAAGGCCCTGGTATCAGCGAGGACGACAAGGCAAGGCTCTTTTTAAAATTCGCACGGCTTTCGGCGCAACCTACCGGGGGCGAAGATTCCACCGGCCTGGGCCTTTCTATTGTTAAAAAATTTACCGAAGCTATGAACGGTATTGTTTCCTGTGATTCCACCGAAGGCAATGGCGCGAATTTTACTGTGCAGTTTCCTATTACCACCACAGAAAATCTTTAAAGAAACCAACTGAAAAGCTCACCGATTCGAATGGAAAACTTATCAATTTTATAGAAGTTTTTAAAAGAATTTTCTGTAATTTTCAGTTTAGTTTTTTAAAAACGGCTTTTTAAAAAGATCATGAAAATCACAGCAAACGGTATTTCCATCTCATACTCACAGTCCGGCGATACAGCAGGAACGCCTGTCATTTTCCTCCACGGATTTCCTTTCTCGCGCAAAATGTGGGATTCGCAGCTTGCACTTTTTAAAAACCTCGCTGGTTTTCAGGCAATTGCGGCTGATATTCGTGGGCACGGCAAATCGTCAGTGGACAGCGGACAGTATTCCGTGGAAATTTTCGTAGACGACCTTTTTGCGCTTTGCGACAAATTAGGTTTTAAAAAGGTGATCCTGTGCGGGCTTTCCATGGGCGGGTATATTGCGCTGCGGGCTGTGGAGCGCGAGCCGAAGCGTTTTAAAGGATTAATTCTCTGCGATACAAAAAGCGAAGCAGACACGAATGAAGCAAAAGTTAAGCGTTCGGAAACAATGAAATCTGTGCGCGAAAAAGGCGTGGAAGTTTTTGCCCGTGCGTTTGTAAAAAGTATTTTTGCGGAAAAAACTTTTAAAAAGAATCCTGACGCGGTTGTAAAGGTCAGGAAAATTATTGAGAAAAATTCGCCGACCGCAATTTGCGGAACGCTCCTGGCACTTGCTTCGCGGACAGATACAACAGAATCTTTAAAAAATATCTCTATTCCAACACTCATTCTTGTTGGCGAGGAAGACAAACTCACGACGCCGGAAAATGCACGTTCGATGCAAAAACTGATTAAAAAGTCAGAGCTCCACGTTTTAAAAAATGCGGCCCACATGAGTAATTTGGAGAATGTCGAGGAATTTAATAAACATTTGGTGAAGTTTTTAAAAGGTAATTTTGATCACTGATTTTAAGGATTACTCATATCTCACAGATTTTAAGACAGAAACTGACGAGTCACGAGTTACCAGTCACAAATCACATGAAGAATCTCGCACATCATTTTCTGGAAGACGCGCTTTTACAATTTCAAAAAATAAAAGCGCTTGGCGATAAGACATTTGTGCAATTAGACGATGAAGACTTTTTAAAACCGCTGGATGCGGAGTCGAATTCGATTGCGATAATTATCAAGCATCTGCACGGAAATATGGTGTCGCGCTGGACGGATTTTCTCACGAGCGACGGCGAAAAACCGAATCGCAATCGCGATTCCGAGTTTGAAACTGACGAAGATTTTTCAAAAGAAAATCTTTTAAAACTGTGGGAAAACGGCTGGGATGTGGTTTTAAAAAGTGTTGCGGAATTGAATGAAGGTGATGTTTTAAAAACGATTACGATTCGCGGCGAGAAATTTACCGTTGTGCAGGCGATTAACCGGCAAATTTCGCATTATTCGTATCACGTCGGGCAGATCGTTTTTCTGGGGAAACATTTGAAAAATGAGAACTGGAAAACACTGAGTATTGCGCGTGGGAAAAGCGAGGAATTTAATCGTTTGCCCCAGATTTACAAAAAGGTTTGACAGGAGTTTTTAAAAATTCTTTTTTAAAGTTTGGAAAAAGCTATAATTTTAAAAAAGTAATGATGTTGCAGTTTTTAAAAGGATTACGTGGACAATTCGATACCGATTTCACAGGACGACCTTCCCAAGCCGGATTACGGCATTGACGCGCCGCAGATCGTCAAGCGTTTTTTTATCAGCGGGGCGCTTGCTATTGCGCTTGGTGCTGTTTTGCTTGTGGTTTTTCGAGAGAGCAATCCGGGTGTTTCGCATTATGGCGGCGCGGCGGGATTTATCACCGGGATCATGTATCTGGGCTCGGCGGGGCTGATGCTGTGGGGCAGCCGCTACCACAAGCTGCGGATGCGCGATAAATTGCTTTTAAAACTGGATTTGCATGGTGATGAAAAAGTGCTGGATATTGGCTGCGGGCAGGGTTTGCTGACGGTGCCAATTGCTGCGGAGCTAATTGACGGAATGGTGACGGGAATTGATTTTATTCAAAATGGTTTTAAACCGGAAGAGAGCTTTAAAAACCTTTTAAAAAATGCGCAGTACGAGGGGGCGGAAAGTAAAATCGTTTTAAAAAGTGTTGATCCGCGCCAGCTGCCGTTTCCGAGCGATAGTTTTGATGTGATCGTGTCGGGTTGGGCGCTACATACGATCTATGATGAAGCCGGGCGCAAGCACGCCGTAAAGGAAATTATCCGCGTTTTAAAACCCGGTGGAATACTCGCTATCCTGGATAATCACAATACAGATGAATATGAAGATATGTGCCACGACGCCGACCTGCACGAGATTCACCAGACGCGGGGCGGGTTTATGCGTATTATCCCGACGAGATTATTGACGGCGAAAAAACCTCTTTAAAAACTCACTCTTTAAAACTTCCTTTAAAAAAACGAGCCGGAACAACCTTTTAAAACTAAATGTTTCGGCTCGTATGCACCTAACTTCCGATATTGGCCTTCAGGTTATCTACCTTTTTCTCCTGGCGATTCCCGTGGCGTGTGTGGCGTGGACAGTGACGCATGAGGAAGTCTTCCGCGAGCCGCGTGAATATTGCATAAAAAAAAGCGACCGCTGCAAGCATATCCTTCAAAGAAAATTCTTCTACCTTTTCACCTGCGAATACTGTTTCAGCCATTATGTGACGGCGTTTTTCCTGTTTATCACGGGTTACCGGCTGATGTTTGATGACTGGCGTGGTATTGTGATCGCGCTATTTTCCATTGTGTGGATAGCCAATATGTACATGAGTTTATTTGCGCGGCTGCGGATTACGATCAAGCTGGATAAAGTGGAAATCGCAGCGATTCAGGAAAGTACCCCCGAAGCAAGCGAAAAGCCGACTGTGAAGTAAGGTTTTAAAAAGTGAGGTTACTTTTAAAAAGATTTTATATAATAGAATAGTATTTATAGTAATTTTGAAATGTATTGTAAACTTTTAAAACTTTTTAAAAGCATTACAATTAATATTGTTACAGAAAAATGGAAGGTTTTAAAAACTGATGGTAGAAGTAATTAGTACGCATAAAGACAAACCTGTAAAAATCCATACGGGTTTTAAAAAGTGGTTCCTGGAGGGCCAGGTAAAGGAACCTGAAGGGCCGTATGAAAAAGAGAACAGCCATCACGAGCATCCGTGGTGGAAAGTGATGTGCCTGACGGGTGTGGATTATTTTTCGACGCTGGGCTATCAGCCCGGTATTGCATTTCTTGCCGCGGGGATTCTTTCGCCGATCGCTACTTTTATCCTGGTGCTGCTGACGCTGTTTGCGGCATTGCCGGTGTATGGGCGGGTGGCGGAAGAGAGTCCGCACGGCGAGGGTTCTATTTCCATGTTGGAGGCATTACTTCCACGCTGGAAAGGAAAATTATTTGTACTGGTGCTGCTGGGGTTTGTGGCGACTGATTTTATTATTACCATTACGCTGTCGGCGGCTGATGCTACGGCGCATATTATAGAAAACCCTTTTGCGAAGGATGTAGGATTCCTGCATCATCCTGTTATTATTACCCTTGCGCTGGTTTTATTTCTCGGTTTAGTCTTTTTAAAAGGTTTTAAAGAAGCGATCGGGCTGGCTGTTGTGCTGGTAGTGATGTACTTGTTTTTAAATGCTGTTGTTTTATCGGTTGGCATGTATCACATGATCACGCATCCGGACGTACTCAGCAACTGGACAGGAAAATTATTTCAGAGCCACGGTAATCCACTCGCAATGGTGGGGCTTTCGATGCTGCTCTTTCCAAAGCTGGCGCTCGGGCTTTCCGGTTTTGAAACCGGGGTAGCTGTGATGCCACTTGTGCAGGGTGCGCCCGGCGATGATCCGGCGAAACCGGAAGCGCGTATCCGCAATACAAAAAAGCTTTTAAAATCTGCTGCCTTGATAATGAGTGTTGCGCTTATTCTCAGTAGTCTTATCACGACTACCCTTATCCCTGCTGCTGAATTTGCTAAAGGCGGTGAGGCAAACGGGCGGGCTCTGGCATATCTGGCGCATACCTTGCTTGGCGATTTTTTCGGAACGTTTTACGATATAAGTACCATTATGATCCTGTGGTTTGCCGGATCGTCGGCGATGGCAGGGCTTTTAAACATTGTGCCGCGCTACCTTCCGCGCTACGGTATGGCGCCTGAATGGGCACGTGCTATCCGCCCTCTCGTGGTAGTTTTTACGGGAATTGCATTTCTTGTCACCATTATTTTCCAGGCAGATGTTGATGCCCAGGGCAGTGCGTATGCTACCGGTGTATTGGTACTCATGACCTCAGCCGCCGTAGCCGTGGCCCTGTCGCAATGGAAACGCGGCGGCAGTACTTTTTTAAAATGGGGGTTTATACTTATTGCGCTTGTTTTTGCCTATACGACCATTACAAATATTATTGAGCGGCCTGACGGTTTGGTTATTGCGCTGATTTTTGTCGGGGCAATTATTCTCTTCTCGCTTATTTCTCGTGTAATGCGGTCAACTGAACTTCGCGTTGATACAATTGAAGTGGATGATGAGGCACAACGTCTTATCCAGTCCGTAGCACACGGCCCAATCCGAATTATTGCCAATCGCAAGGACAAGGGCGATGCAAAAGAATACGCTTTTAAAGAAAAAGGAAAACGTGAGGACAACCACATTCCGATGACCGACGACGTGCTTTTCTTTGAAGTAAGCGTGGCAGATGCTTCGACTTTCACCGGGGTTTTAAAAGTATGCGGTACAGAAATTGACGGTTTTAAAGTGTTACGTGCGGAAAGCTCAGCTGTTCCAAATGCAATTGCCGCTTTTATGCTCTACCTGCGTGACAAAACCGGTCAGATTCCGCATATTTATTTTGGCTGGACTGAAGGAAATCCGATTACGCACATGATGAAATATGTCGCGTTTGGCGAAGGTGATACTGCGCCTGTTACAAGGGAAGTTCTCCGCCAGGCAGAGCCGGAGTCCGAGCGCCGTCCATCTGTCCACGTTGGTGGATAAGTTTTAAAAACTTTTTAAACAACCCGGTTATGTAAAATGGCCGGGTTGTTATTTCTTTTTAAAAAGAATAAACAATAAGTTCGCAGGTGGCGAGTCAATGGCTTTTTTAAAGAATTCACCGTTAGACGCCAAGCCGCAGATTTTCCCTAGTCGATTTTCCTGCCCCGACGAATGACGATACCTCCATTTAGAGTAGAGTAAAAAACATGGTAAAATTAAAATTTGATGAATTAGGACTTTCTAAGGAAGTTTTAAAAGCAGTTTCCGAAATGGGCTTTGAAGAAGCTTCACCCATTCAATCGGCAGCTATTCCAGTCCTTTTAAAAGGCGGCGATGTAATCGGTCAGGCACAAACCGGCACAGGAAAAACAGCGGCATTCGGTATTCCAATTCTGGAAATGCTCGACGTTACAAAGCGCCACGTTCAGGCAATTGTTCTTTGCCCGACGCGAGAACTTGCTATCCAGGTTGCGGAAGAAATTTCAAAACTGGCGCGCCACAAAAAAGGTGTTTCGCTTCTGCCGATCTATGGCGGGCAGTCTATTGAGCGCCAGATTTCGGGTTTATATCGCGGCGTACATGTCGTAATTGGAACTCCCGGACGCGTGATGGACCACATCCAGCGCAAGACCTTAAAACTTGAAAATATTAAAATGGTCGTTCTCGATGAAGCGGACGAAATGCTCGACATGGGCTTCCGCGATGACATCGAAACGATTTTAAAAGAAACACCAAAAGAACGCCAAACGGTATTTTTCTCGGCGACAATGGCGAAACCGATCCTTGACCTGACGAAAAAATATCAGAACAATCCTGAGCACGTTAAAGTTGAGCACACACAACTGACTATTCCAAAAATTGATCAGTCGTACTTTGAAGTGCGCGACCGTGACAAGCCGGAAGTGCTTTCGCGTATCGTAGATCTGCACAACATCAAACTTGCGCTTGTATTCTGTAATACGAAACGTGTAGTTGAAGAAGTGATCAATCACCTTCAGGCGCGCGGCTATTCAGCTGACGGGCTTCATGGTGATCTTCGCCAGGCGCAGCGCGACCAGGTGATGAAAAAATTCCGCAGCGGACAGGTTGAATTGCTTGTGGCGACAGACGTTGCAGCGCGCGGTATTGACGTAGACGATGTTGAGGCAGTTTTCAATTACGACGTTCCGCAGGATGAAGAATCATACGTTCACCGTATCGGCCGTACAGGACGCGCCGGACGCTCAGGACGTGCATTTACGTTCGTCGGGCCGCGTGATTTTTATAAGCTGAACGACATTCAGCGCTACACTAAGACGAAAATCCCACGCGAAACAATTCCAACATACAGCGACGTAGAAAAAAACCGTGTAACACTTTTCTTTGAAAAAGTCAAAGGAGTGATTGCAGAAGGCGGTTTGGAAAAATACACGCAGATGGTGGAAAATTTCATGGACGGTGAGGAATGCAACACGGTTGACGTGGCTGCTGCACTTATTAAAATGAGCATTGGCTCAAATGAAAAAGAAGATACGATCGCAATGGAAAGCCAGTATAATGAGCGTCGCGCCTCTAATGACCGCGACGGCGGTTACGGACGTGATTCAGGTGGACGCGGCGGACGTGATAGTGGCGGCAGAGGCGGACGTGACAGCGGTGGGAGCCGTGGACGCGAATCCTCATCAGGCGGACGCGAAATGCGCGAACGCAGGCCACGCCGTGAAACCCGCGAAGGCGACGAAAATATGGTACGCCTCGCGATCAATATCGGTGATAACAAAAAGATCCGTGCTAAAGACATCCTTGGCGCAGTAGCCGGTGAAACCGGTTTGCCCGGAAAAATGATCGGTGCAATTGAAATTCACGAAAAATTCTCAACTGTTGACGTTCCAAAAGACGTTGCTAAAGACGTAATGCGTGTAATGAAAAATTCGCAGATCAAAGGTTTAAAAATTGACATAAAAGAAGCATAATAGTTTTTAAAAGAAATTATTTTTAAAGCCGTAGTTTTTAAAAAACTATGGCTTTTTGTTTTTTGACCTGATTGTCGTTAATTTTATAAACTGGTACTAAGTTAAGTTCATTTCAATACTTTAAACTCTATGAAAAAAATTTTCATATTTTCCTTTTTAATTTTAGCATTATCTTCATTTACAGAAGAGAAGGATTTTTTTGTTGGCAAAATCCTTTATAAATTCTCGTTTGTAGATTTGGAAGGAAATAATATTACAGATAAACTTGCTCCTTATTTTGGGCATGAACAGCACTACTTTATAAATAATACAAATTATAAAGCTTATGATGAAAATAATTCATGGACGCAACTTTATAATAGTGAAAGCAATAGTTATTATTCTTTTAAAAAGGATAAAACAGCTAAAAGATTTGATGGAGCTTTACAAACCTCTACATTATCCACAGTAATGAAGTTAGACACGAAGGAAACTATTGCTGGTTACGAATGTGAATCAATACGAATTGAGAATGACAATTCTTCAACTATCTATTACTTTAATCCATCAATTAAAACAGATTCTAAAAAATTTGAAAAACACAGTTTTGGAAGCTGGAATCAATATTTAGAAGCAACGAATGGAGCCTTGCCATTAAAATTTATTCTTACAAATAAAAAAAATGGATATGTATGGACTTCAACTGCAATTGAAGTGTCAACTCTAGAACTAAAACCAGCAGATTTTACATTTCCTAGTGATTATTTATTAAAGGATTAAATTATAAAAGGGTAAATTTTCAGGATATTTATAAAGCCGAGATCTTTAAAAAAGACTTCGGCTTTTTTGTTTTTAAAAAGTAAATGTTACTCGTCCAATTTCAATGTATATTCGTACAATTAGTTATCTCGAAATACAACTATTTTGGATAATACAGGAAAATGCATCAATGATAAAACATGCTTTAGGCAGGATATTTACCGGCTTTAATGGTAAAACCCGAAATGCACTTTTTACAGGTTTGTCCTACGCCGTATACTTTGTACTTGCGTTAATATTAGAAAATCTTTCGCCCTCCGGACCTTGCACTCCGGGATTAGGGGCACTACTGATCATGCTATGGCCGTTCGTTATCTGGCTTCTACTCATTATAGATATTGCAAGATTTTTTCGTCGAAAAGAAGTTGGTATCAGCATCATGATTCATATTTTGATGTTTCTTATATTTTTAATACTTATAAATAAATATTCATTGATTTAGAAACCTTTTAAAACCATGCACATCATTATTCCTGCACTTCTTATCGTATTTTCCATTTTCACAGCTTCCTGCACGGAAACTGTTACAAATACTGTGATTGAGCGTGATACCGTAACTATTACAATCCACGATACAGTTTCAATCCCAAATATAATTGACGATACGCTGACAACAGTAATTCTCCTTCGCCACGCCGAGAAAGACTCACAAGGCGCTGATCCAATTTTAAACGCTGACGGACAGCTCCGCGCGCAAGAACTTACCCGCATTCTCAGCAATGTCACCGTCAGTAATATCTACACAACACCTTTCAACCGCACGCGCCAAACCATAACGCAACTCGCCGAAAGCAAAGGCCTTACAGCAATTGAATACGACGCCAATATTTCCGCTGCTCAATTAGCCAATAAGGTAAAAGCTGAAAACAAGGGCAAAACAGCAGTTGTCGTCGGGCACTCAAATACGATTCCCGAGCTTTTAAAAAGCTTCAGCAATAATTCGTTCGTCGTGCAGATCGCGGAAAGCCAGTATGATAATTTGTTTATTGCAAGTTTGCATGCTGATAAACCGAAAATCGTGCATTTAAAATATGGGAAGGTAACGCCGTAGTTTTTAAAGCCGGAAGTTTTTTAAAAAGAACCCCGGCTTTTTTGTTTTTTAAAAGGTGATTTTATCCGTCGGGCTTTGGATCGCTTTGATTGATCCCTTGCTGATATACATATGAAGCATAAAGGGTTAGAGGTGCCTACTTACGGGGAGTTCCCGGTTATACCGGATATCGGTACCGCATTACACATTTCAATACATTCTTTTTTTGGTAAAATCGGAATATTTATCTAAGTTAAGTTACATTTTAATAGAATTTATGCTTTTATCAATCGATAGAAATGTAATGTATTTTCCATTCATCACATTCACCAGGAGCAATTTTTATGAAGAAAAATTTTTACTTAATGCATCTGCTATGTCTTGCAGTACTATTCTCTATGACTTCGGGCAGTAATGCACAGAATTTCCGCAACCCTATACCGACTCCCTACCTGATGACAGGAAATTCTTTTGCGATTGATATTGGTAGTG
Organism: Bacteroidota bacterium; assembly: GCA_040386315.1. Taxonomy (GTDB): domain Bacteria; phylum Bacteroidota; class Ignavibacteria; order Kapaibacteriales; family DASPKH01; genus DASPKH01. Next base: position 39,162 of record JAZKFS010000017.1, on the reverse strand, counting down.
CCACGCACAACTTTGATCCGAATGGCTTTCAAACAGACATTAATCTCAACGTTTCGCTTCCTGCTTACTGCTACAATCAGTCGGGAAAAAATGGCATGACTTACCTCGGCCCTACTCTTATCTTCAATAAAGGGGCAGAGCTTGATTTTAATTTTAAAAACAATCTTCCATCTGGTATAAATACTACAGTGCATTGGCACGGCCTCAATATACCTGCTATGATGGACGGAGGGCCGCATGAGATAATTCTCAATGGTGGCAACTGGACTCCTGACTTTACTCTCATTGATAATGCACAAACAGTCTGGTATCACACTCACCTGATGGACCAGACAACTGATCAGGTAGTACGGGGTTTAGCCGGGCTGATCATTGTGCAGGATACAACTGACCCATTAGAAAAACTTTTACCGCACAGCTATGGTGTAAATGATTTCCCTATCGTCATTCAGGATAAGGGATTTGTATTGGATACCACTACGAAACCGCCTACGGCAATTGCTATACAGGCCGGCGGTAAACCGGGGAATGGTCCATATACACTCATTAACGGTGTCGTGGGTGGTGTTTTGCGCGTAGCCCCGGAAATGATACGTTTGAGAATCTTAAATGGCTCAGCCCGCAAAATGTTTAATATCGGATTATCAACCCAGTTTAAAAATCCAACTACTTTTGCTGATATGAACATGATAGCTACCGGCGGCGGCTACATTGACAAACCCCGTCAGGTAAAGACCACGCTCATGTCAACCGGAGACCGCCGGGAGTTTGTAATAGACTTCTCTGTCTATGCAAATGGTGATACTGTTTATATGAGCAACCTCCCAGTACCGGCTGATGCCAATTATGGCACAACTCCCGGCAATGCTTTGATGGCTTTTGTAGTGGATCATTCTCTCTCGTCCGCTGATCCGGTCACTTCGATTCCTGCTACGCTATTACCATCATACTCGCTTGCTCCCGGCCCTGTATTCAAAGAGCGGACAAAACGCCTCATGGGCGGTTCCGGACAGAGTAGCGGGCACGGCACCATGTGGACAATTGACAGCATTCCAATGGATATGATGATGATCAATGACACCGTTCTGGTCAATACAAAAGAACGCTGGACCATTATCAACGAGACAGGTAATGCGCATCCCTTCCACATTCACAAAGTACAATTTCAGATAGTAGAATATAAGGGTATGATGGGGACCGATACGACGGTCAAGACATATACGTATCCAAATTTGCCGGATGAACTAATCGGGTATAAGGACGTACAGCTCATCCGTGCCAACGCCACCATGGTCTTTGAAGCACGTTTCGATTTCTTCCCAAGCCCATTGATGGCCGAGGAAAGCTATATGTATCATTGCCATATTCTTCCTCACGAAGATACAAGTATGATGCACCAGTTTGTAGTAGTGGATTCCGTAGATTTTTTCACAGGGATTTTGTCAGAACCTGATACAGAGCAACTTACGGTATTCCTTAACCAGGCCAAAGATCAGCTTACTTTTAATAGCGAATTTACTAAACCCGGACAATTGAGCTTTTACGATCTGAATGGCCGCCTGCTACAGCAGCTCGATATTACGTCTTTGGGCAATTCCGCAATTCCGCTTCAACATCTGCCAAAAGGCGTTGTCATCGTTGTATTTACTTCCGAAAAACATCGTTATGTGCAAAAGCTTAACTTGAATTAGCGGCTGAAAAAATTTAATAAAAGCACGAGAGAGAGTAGAATACTAAAGAAAAACTAAAACAAAAAAGGATCTGTTGTAAAAACAGATCCCTTTTTTGTTTTTAAAAGAAATGCGTCGCGAATTTTTTAAAAACAGGAGTTTTAAAAAACGGTTTTTTTTTTAAATTAACCCTATCAAAAGATTCCGTACGTTTGTTTTTAAAAAACGTATGACCACATTCACACTCTTCCGATATTCCGGTTTTCAAAAGGTATGGGCTTTTTCGCAGGTACTTTAAAGCATTAAAGTTTTAAAAGAATTCAACTTTCTGTTGGTCAGGAATATTTTTTATTACGGATTTTCGTTCTATATTTAATAAAATCAGGACAAGGAAATTCTGTTTTTAAAATTCCTAAATCTACCCAAAATATGAAATATCTCATCATAGCATTATTCACCATGATTTTTACGACTTGTAAAAGTCAGACGAGCGAAATCAGGCTTTTCCAGATTTTTGAAAATGGGAAAATTGGGTTTATTGATTCAACAGGCAAAGTTGTCATTAAGCCCGTGTTTTTGAGTGCAGGTGAATTTTCTGAAGGGCTTGCCAGCGCAAGGATTAATGGGACGTATGGATTTATTGATGCTACGGGCAATTTCGTTATCAAGCCGCAGTTTGACTACGCAACATATTTTAGCGAAGGTTTGGCATTAGCCTATCTGGAGGGTAAACCTTTTTTTATAAATAAACAAGGCAAAAAGCAGTTTGAAACGGATTTTCCATTTATAGAAAGCTTTGTTGACGGGATGGCCAAAGTATACACGGAAACTGGGAAAGTCGGATATATTGATAAAAAAGGTGCGCTTATCATTGATACTGTTTTTTCCAGAATTAACCCGTTTAATGATGGATTGGCTGTCGTATATGGAGCAAATCATCATCCTTATGCTGATACAAAAAAAGGAACTCCTGCAAGCTTTGAGGCGGGTATAATTGATACGCTTGGTCAGTTCATTGTTCCGTTTGGGAAATACGAAAATATTTATGATTTTGAAAATGGTTATTTCCGGGTTGATATACCAGCGGAATCCTGGGATACAGAAGATGGCAGCACTAAACAAACAGGATTTATTGATAAACAGGGCAAACTGCTTTTCGCAAAAAGTCACAAAAACCACACCTGGATAGAAGGTAATCTACACTCCGGACTTGCAAAAATCAACCTTTACAAATACTGGATACCTGAAGAAAAGGGTGTGCTCTCTACATCAACTAAAAACTATAGCGGCTTTATAAATACCACTGGTGAGATTGTAATTGATGATACAAATTATACCTATGCGGAAGAGTTTTCTGACAATCGTGCATTTGTCAGAAATGAAAAATATGAGCGCTTTATAATTGATACTAAAGGGAAGCGCATTTCAGATAATGTATATTCTTATGTACTCGGTGAAAGATTTAATAATGGAGTGGCTTTTGTAAAAAAAAATGGTAAATATGGGCTGATTGATACGAATGAAAATTTTATTATCCAGCCCCGGTTTGAAGGAATAGATGAAAGAGGAATGACAGGTGATTATTTCTATTTCTACGATTGGAATCCTGACAATAATAGCCATTATGACAAATTATATGGTATGGCTAAAAAAGACGGAAGCATTATAATTCAACCTGTAATGCAACAATATGATTTTTCCGGTTTTTATAAAGGAGTATTGCGTTGCATGATTGGCAACAAGGTATCCTACATCAATACTGAAGGAAAAACAGTCTGGCAAAAATCACCTGACACAACAAAACAGATTTCAAAACTCAATATAGATTTTATGAACAGAGGGTATTTTTATGCGTATTCCAAGCCGCATAAAAATGACCTTGGCGGGCATGGAAATTCACGTAATATTCCGGTTGAAATCTCCGAATCGAGCTCTTTCCCCGAAAATACATTAAGTCTAATTGTTTCATCTGAAGCTGAGGATACGATTAGTTTATTTAAAGCAAGAAAAGTATTTGTTGCCAATACATCAAAAAACAACGTTCTTTTTAACGCTCAGGACAGCCGGCTGAGCATGAAAGTTCAGGCAAAAAACAAACAGGGTGAATGGAAAGACATTGAATATTTACCAAGCAGCTGGTGCGGTAATAGTTATCATACATTAACTCTTGAACCCAACTATTACTGGACATTCCTGACACCTGTATATGAAGGAGATTTTAAGACAAAACTGCGTATAGAATTACAATACGCTAACCCGGATAAAGAAGTCAGTAAAGATAAAAAGGAAATAACCGTGTACAGCAACGAATTTGAAAGCAGTATTAATCCCGGTCAATTCTGGAGACAGCAGCAATATTACCCGAATGGAATAATGGATCCGTATAACAATTAACGAAGATTAAAAAACAACCTCTTTAAAATCACCGCACCCAAAAATTCCGTACGTTTGTTTTTAAAAAACGTATGACCACATTCACACTCTTCTCATATTCCGGTTTTCAAAAGGCGTGGGCTTTTTCGCAAATGGCCTTTGCGCCGCCGCTTTTAAAAAGGGTGCGCGGGCTCGAGTTTTTTAAAATGCTCGGCACGGGGCGCGGCAATGGCTTTAGCATTCGCCCGGATTTCTCGCGTTACGGTTTGCTCTGTGTGTGGGAATCGGAAGTTGTCGCTGATGAGTTTTTTAAAAGCTCTCCCCTTTTTAAAAAGTTTTTACAACATTCCGATGAATATTTTACGGTGAAATTGCAGCCATTTCAGGCGCACGGAAAATGGGACGGCGTTGCACCTTTTAAAACTGATAAGAATATCGTTTTAAAAACTCCGGTTGCTGTGCTCACGCGCGCGACGATACGGCCGCAGCGGCTCAGGCGCTTCTGGCAGTTCGTTCCAGAGACAAGCGCTGAACTGGATGCAGCGCGCGGGCGAATTGCCTCCATCGGCATCGGCGAAGCGCCCCTTTTCCGCCAGGCAACACTCTCCTTCTGGCACGACGAGGAAAGCGTGAAGGACTTCGCGTACAGGTCGCCAAAGCACCGCGAGGTCATACGGCTCACCCGCGAGGAAGCGTGGTACAGCGAGGACTTATTTGCGCGGTTTGCGGTTGTGAAAACCGAAGGAAAAACTGAAGGATTTAGTTTTGAAAAATAACTTTTTAAAAAGTAATTTGCAGCCAACTATTTACCATTTTAAAGGGAGTCCATGAAAACTGCAATAATTAGTTTTATAGCCATATTTCTGATAACGGCTTGTGATGATACTACTTCGCCGCTAGAAAAAAAGCCGCTTGAACTAAAGTATATTTCTACATATAGAGAACCGAACGGGCCACAGACTTATATTTTGGAACTTCGTAACACGCAAAATAGCGATGATGTTTGGTTTGGTGGGTGGGGTGATTCACTTCCTAAATTTGAAACCCAATATAGACTTGATACAGGATGGACAATTACTGATTACCGAGAAGATGGTTTTTCACTATCAACAGCAGCAAGAATTAAGAATCTTCCAAATGTTTTTAAAGTTTTAGTGCACAATGGAACTACACACCTTCCATGGAAAGCCGGGATTATTCTTTACACAAAAGATCCGATAGAATGGGGACCAAACCCTGAATACCAAAAATCAATTCTTTGGAGTGATGAAATCCCAGCCGTTAAATAATTTTTAAAAGAATGAACAACTGCTCCCACGACATACAAAACCTGCATGGCGATAAGCCCTTTTTAAAAGGTGCTGTAATGCGAATTTTCGTGATGGCGATGTTGCTTTTGAGCTTCGTGGGCTGCGGTTCGAGATACAGTTATAAAAAGCCATTCAAAATTTCATGCTGAGCGCCGTCGAAGCACGAAATTTCCAACAGGTCTGGTGAGTTTAACAATGCTTTTAAAAACCTGACGCGAACTTCTGACGCGCTCATACTTCGACGCCGCTCAGTATGAGGTTTAAAAAATTAATTCCCCTCCTCGGAGGGGCGGCCATAGGCCGGGGAGGGTTCGGCGGTGGCATGGCGCGTCCTTTTGGCGTAACCCTCCCCGCCCTGCGGGCACCCCTCCGAGGAGGGGAATTCTCCAATTCATTTTCAGACAGTTAAGTTTTTAAAAAGAAAAATCCTAACATCCTCAAATCCTAAAAATCATAGTTCAGACAAAATCCTTGTAAAAAATGAATACCTGCTCCCACGATATACAAAACCTGCACGGCGACGAATCGCTTTTAAAAAAGTACGAGGCGACGCATCCGCTCACGGTGAAGAATTTCCGCGTGCTGGAGGACGGCGCGTACTGGTTTGAACGGCTGGTGGCGCTGGACTCCTCGTGGAAGGCGCGCGCTGAGGCGAAACCTGAGCAGGTGATTTTTAAAAAGATTCCTGATGATGTTTTTAAAAAATCAACGGCGGAATACGACCTCGTGTATGCGGGCGGCGGGCTGGCAACGCTTCACGCGGCGGTGATGGCGCACGTTTTTAAAAAGCGGGTGCTGGTTTTTGACAGGTTTACGGTGGGCATTACGCATCGCGACTGGAATATTTCGATGCCGGAGCTGCGGCGGCTCGTGGAGATTGGTTTCCTGACGGAGGATGAGTTGCAGCGGATTGTCGTGCGGAAATATCGCGGCGGTTTTGTGAAGTTTTTTGATGAAAATGCGGACTATCACGCCGAGCCGCTGTGGTTTGAAAATGTGCTGGACGTGGCCGTGAGCGCGAATGAGCTTTTAAAAATGGCGCGTGAAAAACTGCTGGCTGCGGGCGGCGAAATGCTCGACGGCGCGGCTTTTAAAAAGGCGTACACGAATGGCGAATGGGCAGTGACGGAGATTGAGCGCGAGGGAAAAACGGAGCTTTTAAAAAGCCGTGTGCTGATAGATATGATGGGCGCGTTTTCGCCGATTGCGCGGTTTTTAAATCCAAAAAATCCGTTTTCGCATTGCTGCCCGACGGTTGGCGCGATTTCCAAAAATTTTAAAGAAGGCACTGCGCGCGATGAAGTGGATTATTCCATCGGCGAAATCCTCGTGACGCTCGGCGACGCGGACGAAACGGGGCGGCAGCTCATTTGGGAAGGTTTCCCGAGTGGCGGGACGGAATATGTGACGTACCTGTTTTTTTATGATGAAATCAACTCTGAGCGCGACAAATCGCTCCTCAATCTCTACGAGATCTATTTTAAAACACTGCACGATTACAAAAAACCGGACGAGAATTTTGACATCGGGCGTCCGGCGTTTGGCGTGATTCCGTCCATTCTCCACGCGGGTTTGAGCAATGTGCGCAGGACGGCGGGCGACAATGTGATTTCGCTTGGCGATGCGGCGGCGCTGTCTTCCCCGCTTACGTACTGCGGTTTCGGGAGTTTTGTGCGGAATCTGGAGCGGACGACGACGCTTTTAAAAACGGCGCTGGACGATGGACTTTTTAAAGAACGGTTTTTAAAAAAGATAAACGCGTACGAGCCGCACGTGTCGCTCATGGCGAATTTCGCGGCGTTCCTCGTGGGCAAAAAGCATTACAAGCCGAGCGCGGTGAACTCCGCGATGAACATGTTCATGGACGTGCTGTATCGTGTGCCGCGGCATATCGGCGAGGAGATTTTTCGCGATACGGTCACGTGGCGGTCGTACCAGGACGTAATGCAGGCGGTGCCGAAGCTGCACCCGACGTCGTACAATATCCTCTTTGAGCAGCACGGCGCGCGCGGGCTATTCTGGTGGGCGGTGAATTTCGGGGGCTTCTCGTGGCATGAAGCCAAAGCGCGGCTTTTTAAAAAGTATGTTTTTAAAAGCGGGAAAGCGTTGGGAAAAGAGAGCTTTGGGGCGAAGGTGCGGAGGTTTGAGTTGGGGCGGTGAGATGTTTTAAAATGTAACAAAAGCATTATACTATTATTATTACCTGTTAATAAGTAAATCTAACACCAACCATTTTTATCCTGAAATCAATTATGAAAAAGTTGAGACAACTTCTTTTCTCAATAGCGATTCTTTTAAATATTATTTCTTTTAAAAGCTTTGCTCAAGCGCAGGAATGGGAGTGGGCAAAATCAGCAGGCGGGCAAGGTAATGATTATAGCTATGGTACAACTACCGATAATGATGGCAATCTTTATATAACCGGACGTATGACAAGTCCATCGGCAACATTTGGGACTTTTGTTCTAAATGGTAAGGGTGCTGAAGACGTATTTATTGCGAAGTATGATAAGAGTGGGAATGTAATTTGGGCACGATCCGCAGGTGGAGATAGCTTGGATGAAAGCTATAGTATAGTATATGATAAAATTGGTAATATTTATATTACTGGTATTTTCAAAAGTCCTTCTATTACTTTTGGCAATATTACTTTATTAAATGAATGGCCAGGAAAAGAAAATATATTTGTAGCAAAATATGATATCAATGGTAATGTAATATGGGCTAAATCCGCAGGCTCAAATGGTGTTGATATTGCGTTTAATGCTGCCGTGGACAATGTCGGAAATATTTATATAACGGGCTATTTTAAAAGTCAGACAATAACTTTTGGAAATTTTATTTTAAAGAGAGATACAACATCTGCGGATAATCACAATATGTTTTTAGTGAAATATGATATAAATGGTAATGTGCAGTGGGCACACTCAGCAGATGAATCTTCAGGAAGTGTAGCACAAAATGTTACTACTGATACTTTTGGGAATATTTATGTGACCGGGTATTTTAAAAATACTTCTATTGTTTTTGACACTATAACACTGCAAAGTCGTGGAAAAAATGATTTATTTATAGTTAAGTATGACAGTAACGGTCAAGTAAAATGGGCAAAATCTGCCGGAGGAAATAGCAAAGAAACCAGCATGATATTTAGCAGAGGAATTACTGCTGATAAAAACGGGAATGTGTATCTAACCGGTGAATTCTATGGTACATCTATTAGCTTCGGCGATTCAACCTTCTCTAGTGAAAATAATACAAATTATCTTGTTAATTATTTCATTGTAAAATATGACTCATCAGGTGGAGTTAAGTGGGCAAATACTACAACCGGAGATATGAATGTATCGGGATATAATATTCATATGGATATTACTGGTCATCCTTGGGTAGTAGGATATTACTCAGGTCAATCTATCACTCTGGGTTCAACTAAGTTAATAAATACGAAAGGTATTTTTTACGATATATTTATTGCAAAGTATGACTCAATTGGAAATATATTACTTGCAAAGTCAGTTGGTGGTACAAACTCAGATTTTGGTTTTGGTATTACTTCCGATAGTTCAGGTTCTATATTTATTACAGGTTGCTTCTTTAGTTCCGATGTGGATTTTGGAACTAAAACTTTAACTAATTCAAAAACCGACCTTGCAGATATTTTTATTGCAAAGATGAATTTTCCAGTAACAGGAATTGAGAAAGAACCAAAATCTGGAACCCAATTAAACATCTTCCCCAACCCCACAGCCAGCCAATTCCACATTACAAATCTCGAGCCCGGCAACTGGACCATCACCATCTACACACTCGACGGACAGTCCGTTTTTAAAAAGGAACTCACCGAAGCAAATGCAATGATTGACCTTTCCGGCAAGGCAAAAGGCGCGTATGTGTACCGGCTTTTAAAAGACGGTGAGGTTTTTAAAAGCGGGAAGCTTGTGGTGGAGTAATTATAGATAGAATTTTAAAAGGAAAGGCAGATTTTTAAAAGATCTGCCTTTTTTTGTTTTTAAAAGAGAGCTTTGGAGCGAAGGTTTGAGTTGAGGCGGTGATGGGGGTTTGGTTTTTAAAATTATGTCAGATTATTTTCACAGTGAGAAAATAATCTGACACTTTTTTTTTTAACAGTTTAGTAAAAAAGACAGAAGATTTTAATTCCTGAAAACACAAAGGCAATAACAAGAGTTTGGTAAATAAGGACTTAGACTGGCAGCTTATTATAAAAAAAATGAATCAGTGGTTATGGTATAATTAATGTAAGGATATAGTATAGCCCACTATTGAATCAGTATTTATTTAGAGGAAAAAATATGAAAACTTTCCTACAGTATATCACTTATGCAGTTCTTTTTATTGGTTCAACAGTGAATCCTCTAAGCATCCAAGCTCAATCCCTTGATTGGCATTGGGCGAAAACAACCGGTGGAGTCGGAGAGGATAGAGCAAATGATATCGCTATAGATAAGAGTGGAAATCTTTATGTAATTGGCAGCTATGCCCTTCATGCAATATATTTTGAGGATATTCTGCTGTTTAATTATAGTAACAGTCAGGAGATTTTCATTGCAAAATATGATCCCCAGGGTACAGTTCTTTGGGCTAAATCTGTAGGAGGTCAGGGTACTGACGCCGCATCAGGCTTGGCGATAGATAATAATGGAAATGTATATATCACGGGAAGTTTTCAAAGCCCTACTCTGGAATTTGGAAACACTGTCCTCAATAGCAGTGGAAAGTACGACATTTTCATAGCAAAGTATGATCCTGAGGGAAATGTACTTTGGGCAAAGTCAGCTGGAGGAAGCAAAGATGATAAAGGCCTAACCATAGGCACTGACGAGAATAATAATGTTTATCTTACCGGAAGTTTCGGTGTGGGCGCCATTACTTTCGGAGCAACTACATTGACCAATAATTCAACCCAAAACCACACCAATGATATTTTTATTGTAAAATATGATACTTCAGGAAATGCTGTGTGGGCTACGTCTATAGGTGGGGATGGTTACGATGAAGCTAATAACATCGCTATAGATAAGAATAGTAATGTTTATATTACAGGTAGCTTTAATAGCAATCCTCTCACTTTAAATGGCATACCTTTAGAAAATAACGGGATTTCTATAATCAAGTATGACTCTAATGGGAATAGAATTCGGATTGAATCTTTCGATAAAAAAACTTATATATCAGATATTTCCATTAGTAATAAAGGCGATATATTCATAACAGGTTCGTTCGCAGATAGTACAGTTTCATTTGGAAGTGATACCTTACATAATAGCGGCGGCCGTGATGTTTTTGTCGTGAAACATGATTCGGCAGGCAATGTGTTATGGGCGCGTTCAGCAACCGGAAGTTCGAGGGATGTAAGTAAAAATATTATCACGGATAGCCAGGGAAACGCTTTTGTAACCGGTAGCTTCGAAAGTCCGGCAATATCGTTTGACGGTGTTGTAGTGAATAATAATCCTCCCCAATTTTCTTCTTATGCAGAAAAATCATTTATTGTAAAATATGACGCTGAAGGAGACGCAATTTCGGCAAATTATGTAGGTACCCTGGTTAATGGGAATGGTTCTGATTATGGTAGTACTGAGATTAGTGATATTACTGTAGATCCGGAAGGAGATTCTTATATTACCGGCTATTTTGTGAGGGAACCCATTACATTTGGGGCAGACACACTTACAGCTATATCTACTGGAAGTATGTTTATAGCTAAGCTTAGCACTACAATTACCTCTATTGTAGAAAAATCTACAATAACACCACTCACCATCTTCCCCAACCCCACAGCCAGCCAATTCCACATTGCAAACCTCTCTCCCGGCAACTGGACTATCACCATCTACACACTCGATGGGCAGTCAGTTTTTAAAAAGGAGTTCACCGAAGCAAATGCAACGATTGACCTTTCCGGCAAGGCAAAAGGCGCGTATGTGTACCGGCTTTTAAAAGATGGCGAGGTTTTTAAAAGCGGGAAGATTGTGGTGGAGTAACGGTGATTTTACAGTAAATTTAAAGAAAGGGATATGAGTTTTTTAAAGCTTTGTCCCTTTTTGTTTTTAAAAGCGGGAAAGCTCCGGCGAAAGAGAGCTTTGGGGCGAAGGTGCGGCGGTTTGAGTTGGGGCGGTGAGGAGTTTGGTTTTTAAAAGGGGTTTAGGTAATTTGTGGGGAAACATTCACCATATACTTTTAAAAGTGGTTCTATGAAAAATCTACAACGAATTCTTTTCTGTGCAGTTTTGCTTTTGAGCTTTATTTCTTTTAAAAGTTTTGCTCAGGCGCCTGAGTGGGAGTGGGCTAAATCGGCTGGTGGAAACAGAAGAGATTGTGGAAATAGTATAGCAACCGATAATGAAGGCAATGTATATGTCACCGGATATTTCAATAGTTCATCAATTACATTTGAAAATGTTACTTTAAATAGTTCTAATCAGGATAATAATGGTACATTTTTTTTAGTAAAATATGATAAAAAAGGGAATGTGCTATGGGTAAAATCTGCGATTGACAACAATTTAGGTAGCCGGAGTAATAGTGTAATAACTGATGCCGATAGAAACATTTATATTACAGGGACTTTCTATGGAGCTAGTATTACTTTTGGAGGAATTACAATACAAAATTTCAACAGTAATACTTCTGATATATTTGTTGTAAAATACGATACTGATGGTAATGCATTATGGGCGAAATCAGCAGGAGGTTTAGGAGGCGATGAAGGTTCCAGTATTACAGTAGACTCTAATAGAAACGTGTATATAACAGGATTTTTTCATACCTATCCAATTACGATTGGAACAACCACTTTAAGCAATTCTGGGGATGCTGACATTTTTATTGCAAAATATGATTCTAACGGTAATTTTATTTGGGCACAATCTGCAGGTGGGGAAAAACACGAGAGTGGGAACGCCATTATTACAGATAGTAGTGGGAACATTTATGTTGCAGGTACTTTTAGCAACACTTTTATAAATTTCGCAACAGACACAATATTCAACAACACTCCAGGCGGTTCAATGGATATTTTTGTTGCAAAATTTAATTCTAAAGGTACTGTTCTATGGACAAAATCAATCGGCGGTTATGCAAATGATAATACTGCTGGAATTGGTATAGATAATAGCAATAACTTTTATATTACTGGCTATTTTTCCAATACTTTCATCACTATTGAAAATGACACATTATTCAATGCAGGTAAAGAAGATATTTTTATAGTAAAATACGATGTTGATGGAAATAAAATTTGGGCACAATCAACTGGTGGTACTGAAAGTGATGTCGGTAGTGATATTACTTTCGATAACGAGGGAAATGTTTATTTAGGTGGATGGTTTTCTAGTAAAATCATCTTTGGGAATATTGAATTGAATAATACTAAATTTGGTTCTTCGGATTTGTTTATTGTCAAATATGATACTCAGGGAAAAGTTTTGTGGGCTAAGTCAGTTGGTGGGAATAGTTTTGAAGGATTAGGTGATATTGAGTTAGATACAAGTTCTAATATTTATATTACCGGAATTTTTGACAGTCCTATTATAAATTTTGGGAAATACAGTTTAAGTAGTGAAGGTCCAAGTAATATGATTGGCAGTGGTAATGTTTTTATCGCAAAGCTTGGTACTTCTATTACAGATATTACAGAGCTTCATAATGAGAGTGTACCCAATATCTTCCCCAACCCCACAGCCAGCCAATTCCACATTGCAAATCTTGAGCCCGGCAACTGGACTATCACCATCTACACTCTCGACGGACAATCCGTTTTTAAAAAGGAGCTCACCGAAGCAGATGCAATGATTGACCTATCCGGCAAGGCAAAAGGCGCGTATGTGTACCGGCTTTTAAAAGACGGTGAGGTTTTTAAAAGCGGGAAATTGCTACTTGAATAGTTTTTTAAAGATTGTCATTCCGGCTTGTCCGGAATCTTTCTTACCACGTCAGAAGAACCTAACGTGATGTTTTAACGAAGAAGAAAGATTCCGGGCGAGCCGGAATGACAGTTTTAAAAAGTTTGCTAATATTCTAAAATTTTTCTACTTGAAAAGCGCATAAAAACAAACTTTTCCAATAATTTCTCTTCTTTTTAAAACTCTCTGCTTTAAAAATTCAGATTTTTACGTATTTTTAAAAGATTCTGAAAAAAAGTAGAAGAAATCTTTTAAAAACCACGTGGTAAAACTTCCCCCGCAGCGATTATATTACTCTATTAGCGAAGTGGCCGACCTGCTTGGCGAGGAGCAGTATGTGCTGCGCTATTGGGAAAAGGAATTCCCACTGCTGCGGCCGCAGAAAAACCGAGCGGGCAATCGCGCATATTCGCCGCGTGATATTGCGATCGTGCAGGCAATTCATAAATTACTGCGCGAGGAACGCTATACAATTTCAGGCGCGAAGGAGCTTTTAAAATACTTTGATCCGGAAACCGGGAAATTTACGGAAGAAGCGTATGCGAAACCTTTAAAAAAAGAAGAAAATTCTGCAACTATTCGGGAAGCGCCGGAAAATGGTTTTAAAAACTCTGAAGTTGAACAGAATAATGGAGTTACGGCTTCGCAGAACGGCGAAAAAATGGTGACATTGCCGATGAAAGATGTAAAAGAATTATATTTACTTTTAAAAGAAGTGATGAACCTCTTGCGTGAAGCCTGAGAGTGTAGTATATTACAGTTTTTAAAAGCGATTTACAATTTTGAAAGCTATTACGAGAATTTTAGGAACGGAAAAATCATACATTTTAAAAAGGTGGAGGTTATGGTAAAATTTCGACAGATGAGTGCATTTATACTCGTTTGCGGGTTGAGCACAGTGATGCTTCAGGCGCAGACGCGCAGCTATACGATGCGCACCGCCGGACAGCATACAGACGAGGTTCTGGGCGTGTTTGTCAATGATGACGATACGCGATTTGCTACCTGTAGTTTAGACGAAACGATCAAGATCTGGAGTTTGCCGGACGGGCGTGAGCTTCGCACATTGCGCGGACACGTCGGGCAGGTGAATAATATTTCTTTTTCGGGCGATGACAAGCTTCTGGCAAGTGCCAGCGCTGACCGTACGGTTCGTGTGTGGGATGTGGAAACAGGTACGCAGAAATATGTTCTGCGCGGGCATACAGCGGAAGTGATCGGCGTGTATTTCAGCCAGGACGACAGCAGCCGCTATATTGCCAGCACCAGCTTTGACAAAACCGTAAAGCTATGGGACACCGAGCTGCAGACCGAGGTAAAAACATTACGCGGCCACAGCCTGCCCACGAATAACATAGCATACAGCTATGACGGGAAATATCTTGCTTCATGCAGCGATGACCGCACCATTAAGATCTGGAGCACAGATATTAACAGAACAGATAAAGAAGCGCTGATGACCCTTACCGGACATAACGCAAATGTGCTGACGGTACTCTACAGCTTTGATTCGAAAACACTGGTATCATCAGATCAGGATGGAGTAATTAAGATCTGGGCAATGCCGTCGGGACAGCTCATGCGCACGATCAATGCACATAGCGAGCTAGTGCAGGACATATCATTTGCCGAAGATAACACAACGCTTGTCACGGCGAGCCTGGATAAGCACGTGAAATTATGGAATATAAAGACCGGTGAGAATATCACAGATTTTGACGCAGGTGTGGAAATATGGTCAGTAGATCTGGTCAGCGATGCAAGCGAGATCATCCTGGGTTGCGCTGACGGGTCTGTTCGTATGTTGATTGAAAAGCCAGGCAAAGGCGCCGGCAAAAAAGGAGGTAAATAATTATGAAAATTTCTTTTAAAAATACGGCCGCAACATTAGCAATGGGGCTGATCTCTACTGCTGCTGCCACTGCGCAGTTTACCGCTCCGGTAGTTTCAGTCACAGGAAGCGTTTTAAACCAGCTCAATCGTGAGCCGGTCAGTGTGAACGTTCTGTTTATGGATGAAAGTGGCGCCCGGGCAGGAAGTTCGCGCAGTAATGCTGCCGACTGATATTACCTTGTCACGGGTTTAAAACCGGGAAAATCATACAAAGTCCGCCTGGAAGGAAATGAGTTTTTCCAGATGGAGCAGACTATCAGCCTGCCAAATACATCGCGCTATGCTGAGGTTTCGCGTGACTTTATCGTCAGCCCGATGATGGCAGGCACTCGTATCCTGCTTCCACTTGCACCGTTTGAAGTAAAAAAATCTGCTCTTCGTACTGGTTCGGAGGATATTCTGAACGATATTCGCGGAATGCTGGTGATGAATCCGGGCGTAAAAGTGGATATCCAGACATATCCCGACGAAATGAAAAGCCGCGATGAGAATACAAAGCTGACTCGCGACCGCGCAAATTCTTTAAAAGATTTCCTTGTTTCAAAAGGTGTGGCGGCTTCCCGTATCAACATTGCTCCATCCACAGAGCTTGATCCGCTTAACCCTCCTCCGATGCGCAAAACAGCGAAAGGAAAACGCTATATCGGCGCTACCTATATTGTTGTGACAGGAGTATAATTCTTTTAAAAACCTTTTAAAAGCTTTAAAACGTATATCGTAAGGGAAGGCATTTTTTTGGCTTCCCTTCCTTTTTTTAAAAGCAAATCCCACAATTTCACCGTGAATAGCCGCCGCGACTTTTTAAAAATAGCACTACTTGGCACAGGAGCTACATTCCTCGGGGCTTCGCTTGGCTGTAATGAGAAACAGCCACTTAAGGACATTTCCCAACCGAAGGCAATTTCCCCCAATAAACCCCGGCTCGCTACTGCCGGGCAGCGCTCAAAACAGGCGCATACGTATCTGCGCGAAGGTTCCAAACCAAAAGGCACAGCCGCAAATACACGCAAATGTGATGTAGTCATCCTCGGGGCCGGGCCGTCCGGACTAAGCGCCGCGCGAATCCTCCAGAAGCAGGGTTTCGATGTATTAGTTGTTGAAAATGAGGCACGTCCGGGCGGAGCAGCCGTGAGCGGCGAATGGCACGATTTAAAATTCCCGCTTGGTTCGGTGTATTACGTGGATGATACCGACATCATGCAGGAGTTGTCAGCTGATGCGGGAGTTCGCCCGATCAAAGTGCCGGAAGATGCGATCTATATTGACGGAAAATTCTACTCGAACACCTGGCGCAATTCCACGCTGGACTCTCTCCCGCTTTCCGCGCTTGAAAAAAGCGAAATGAAGCGCTTCCGCGACGAGCTTTTAAAAATGGATGTGCCACTCTATCCTTTAAAAGCAAATCTCACCGGAAGTGAAAAAAGCTTCGACGCAATGACGACCGAAGCATTCATGCAGAAATACCGTTCGCCCTTCCTGCAAAAGCTGATGAACCTCTACTCGCTCTCGGCTATGGGCGCCCCGGCAAATGAAACGAACGCATACTGCTTTTTAAACTTTTATTCTTCTGAATTTGGCGAGGAATTCGGTGTTCCCCGCTACACGTTTGCAGGCGGATTGAACCGCTTGACGCAGGGAATTGCAAATATCATCGGCGAGCAGTATTTCCTGTACGAGCACGTGGTTTTTAAAACGGAAAATACTGCAACTGGTGTTTCGGTAGAATGTATTAATGCCAATGACGAGCTTGTAAAAATTGAAGCAAAAGCCGCCGTAATGGCTTTCCCGAAGTATATCGCTCAATACGTCATTCCTGAAATGAGCACCGAACAGCGCAGCGCAATCGCCTCCATGCACTACGCGCCATACGCGACTATCTCACTCTGCGCAGAAAAAGAACTCATGCCGCCGGATGCTTTCGACGTATGGATGCTCGACGCCGAACCGCATTTCAGCGACATCATCAGCCCGCACCTGATGTACCCGAAGGCGATGCGCCCGGAAAATTCCTATGTATATACGCTCTATTCCCCGCTGCCACGCGCTCAGCGCTCGCTGCTTTTAAACAACGAAAGTTTTGCGAATTTTGCCCGCGAAGCTGCCGACAAAGCGACACGAACACTCGGCGCCGAAGCTCAATCTGCCATAAAAGAAATCCAGTGTTTCGCCTGGGGGCACAGCATGGTGATACCTACACCGGGTTCGCATAATGGCCCTGCGCAAGCCGCTTCACAGCAAATTCAGAACATCTACTTCGCCCACACTGACAACGACTCCTCTCCCGCTATCGAAAGCGCGCTCGCGCATGGTTCGCAGGCAGCTTTTAAAATTATTGAGCGTTTTAAAAAGTAAGAACTTATCTTCTTTTAAAAACTATTTTTCCTGCCACACTTTTAAAAGCTTTAAAACTTCTTTTAAAAACATTCCGTAGTTTTAAAAAAGAAAAATTGAAATTCCGTAGATTTTAAAAAGCATGAAAGCACTATATTCGAAATGGGACGACACCGCGCAATCGCTTGAAGAGCGCCTGCAAAAGCTGCTCGACATGTTCAGCTATATCCTGCTGAACGTGAATATGAGCATGGACTCCGCGCTCGACGTGATGCAGCAGCTCGACGAACGCTACGGCGTGCTCGGCGACATGACAATGGATGAATTTAAAGAGCTTTTAAAAGAGTTGGGGCTGGCGCGCGACGGGCAGGACGGCTCGATCGGCATCACGGGAAAAGCGGTGCAGAAAATTAAAACCGACGCACTCAATGAGATTTTTAAAAACCTCCGCAAATCCGGCATTGGCTCGCACGAAACGCCGCACAGCGGTTCCGGCCTCGAACGCCTGCCTGATACCCGCGAATATCATTTCGGCGACCTGGCGAGCAATATAGACGTCACACAGATGATCACGAACGCGCTCATGCGCAATGACATTTCCGCTTTCAATCTCCAGGAAGACGACATCCGCGTGTATGAAACGGAACATCTGGCTTCGTGCGCAACGGTGCTGATGATAGATATTTCGCACTCGATGATCCTCTACGGCGAAGACCGCATCACACCTGCCAAGCAGGTTGCGCTTGCACTCACGGAACTTATCACGACGAAATTCCCGAAAGACGGCCTTGAAGTGTTGGTTTTTGGTGATGAGGCAAAACGCGTGCAGCTTCAGGACATTCCGTATATTTCCGTCGGCCCTTTTCACACGAATACGCGCGATGGGCTCCGCATGGCGCGCCAGCTTTTAAAAAGAATGCGCGGGGCAAATAAGCAGATATTTATGGTGACCGACGGCAAACCTTCCGCAATGTTCGACGATGCCGGACGATTATACAAAAACTCCTTCGGCCTCGACCCGAAGATCGTCAATAAAACGCTCGACGAAGCAGTAGCCTGCCGCCGAGAAGGAATTACGATCTCGACATTTATGGTTGCGCAAGATCCGTACCTTGTGGATTTTATAGAGGAGTTGACAAAATCAAATGGCGGACGTGCATTTTATTCGGGTTTGAATAAACTTGGTGAGATGCTGTTTGTGGATTATATCAGCAATCGGAAGAAGAAGTTTCGGTAGTAAAGAGGAGTTTAAAATAATTCAAAACTCCTCTTGTCAAATTTTTATTTGTTATAAAGTTCTTGTAACTGTTTTCTCATTCCTCCAGAATATTGGAAATACTCAGGGATAGATAAAACTGATTTTGTATAGAGTACACGCATTTCAGGTATTTGATTTTTCTCTGAAAGTGCAGCGAGATGTCCATTAAGAACTGAATATAGGTTGCCTATATATCTTTCTTTATATGATTCAATTTTGTTGTAGCCAATCCATTCAAAGTCTTTAAAACTGAATAAAGTGTATTCATAGTAAGGTCTTCCATTAATTTTCGGCAATTTATTTGAAAATTCAAGAAGTTTATCGTAGTTTTTCATCATATGTAGAACCTTAAAGCGACCAGCCAAAGCTTCTGTGATGGCAAAAAATAATATTGCCTTTTCAGTTTCATCTTTCAAGCCATAATCATCAAGGCTAAAATTAAATCCACTTAAATCTTTTGTATTAAAAATCTTACCAATTCCACTTCTGATTCTGTAATAATAATTATCTAACAACCACCGCTCGTCAATTTCCTGTTCTAGTATCTCTTTAGCTACAATGTTATTCGGTCTTGCACTATCTTTTTTTTGGTTGTTATAATGTATTTCCCGAAGCACATACCAATATTTTAATTCTTTTGCATCAGGTTTTACAAGAAATTGTTTTGTAAGCAGTTTTTCATCGTCCTGACCAATAGCGATTAATGCATCTATAATATGATTAAGAGCGGGAGTTCGCAGTTCCTCAACTGATTTCTTAAATTGCTCACCTGTGGCATTTACATTCTTTGAATAAATCTCACCAAGCTTGACAAGATTTTCAAAATCTTTATTCTCATCTTGACCATAGCAAAAAACTGTAGAGAATATTAGAATAATAGAAAATAACTGTTTCATAGTTTTTAAATTCAATAAAATAAGTACTCTGTAATCTAAGTTACGGCAAAACTATTTCCAAATAAAATATAAGTCTTGAAAACAAAAAAGGATTTCCGTTTTTTAAAACAGAAATCCTTTTAAATTTCAATCGCCCATTTTCTTGCTCATTTTGAGATGTTGAATATCAGAAATATCTTTCATCCTGGCATTTGCCTGTTTATCAGATATTAAATCTTCAAAGGCAATAAATGGGATTTCAACATTTTCAAAAACAACAACTTCCTTTCTGTTAAAACATTCTCTGAAATGTAAAGGAGCTTTTAAAACTGGTAAAAAATCAAGTGTGCATGTTTCAAATTCGTATTTGAAAAATGATTTCTTAGGATTTGGCGGATTTTCCTGCCTGAGTTTTAAAACATCCTGTCCCAACTTTTCAAGTGCATTTAGCAGATAAAAGTAGTTTCCATACGTTGGATTATACCAAAAGTCCAGATCCGGCTTTTCAGCAAATTCCCCGGCAGCATTTGTCGAATGTCGGTAATATCCGTGCAGTGCCACAGCCGTTCCGCCAACAATAAGATATTCTACTGAGCAGTCATTAAGTGTTTTACAAATACGTAAAACAATGTCAACT
>JAZKFS010000017.1:0-18880 GCA_040386315.1 Bacteroidota bacterium | reverse complement strand
TGATTGGAAATACTGTTTTTCTGCTTGGAGTATTCCGTTCGCAACTGTTGGATAAAGTTCTCAAACTCTGAAAGGCTTTTATTTGGGCGCTTCACAGCAATAGGTGACTGTTCATCAGATTTCAGAGCTTTAAAACTTGTATAGCGTTGGAGTTTTGGCATGATAGTTTTTTTTTAATAAAAAGCTTTTCTACACCTAATTTAAAATGAACTACGGTCGTTTCCAAACTTCATTGTAAAAACAAAAAAGGATTCCCGTTTTAAAAACAGAAATCCTTTAAAAATTTTAAAGCCAATAAAATACTAGCGTGTATCCAGCGCTACGAATGGCATAAGTGCCAGATGGCGCGCATACTTCACGGCTTCTACCACGCGGCGCTGCTGATATGCAGAAACACCGGTGATACGACGAGGAAGGATTTTCCCCTGATCGTTGATAAAGCGGCCAAGAAGTTTCATGTCGAGATAATCCACATGGCGATCGCCCTGAAGAGGATTTTTCTTTTTGCTGGTTTGAGCGCGCTTTTTAAAAGCAGGATTATTTGCGTTGTTTGGGCCGAAATTGTTGTTCGGGCCACGATTGTTCGCGTTATTACCGAAGCGTCCGCCGTCGCGGCTGTTGCTCTGCATTGCGCCGCGTGAACTATTTGGTTTCATTGGTAGTATCCTTATCTATTTTAATTGCTTTAGTTCTTTCAAAACGTTTGTTGAAGCGCTCTACACGTCCCGCCGTATCCACAAGCATTTGCTTGCCGGTATAGAAAGGATGGCTTTTTGAGTCGATCTCCAGGATCATGTGTTCGCCTTTGTAGCACGAACGTGTTTTGTACGTCGAGCCGTCCGTCATGCGGATTTCCACTTCCTTATAAAGCGGGTGAATTCCTTTTTTCATCGTCTATGCCTCAGCTTAAATTTTAATTTTATCAACTTCGGAAATATCATTGATCATCACAAACTTTTCGACAAAGCGCATATTGCCTTTATCAGAGCGGAATGATTTGATCACTTTCACGTTTACGCGTGTGTCAATTTTCTTTTTGGTCTTGTCGCCGAAGGTTTGGGCTTTAGCCATTGTATATAATCCTCAAAGGGAAATTTAGTATCGCTGTAAAAAGAGGAACGGCAAACTTACGATTTTTTTTTAAAACAGGCAAATATTTTCAGAAATTCTTTTAAAGCTTTTTAAAAATATTTATCCGGAAAGAAAATCACAGTAATCCGAATTGCGAAAAATGATGCGTAAAATGTTTTAAATGAAACCGCTCCCACTCACTTTTATACAATTCACCAAAAAGCGGGTGGATCGGTTTTGCGTCAGGATCGTTTTTAAAAAACTCGTAGAAATCGTCAACTTCTTTTAAAAACTTTTCACGCGCTTCGTCCAGATTTGCATTTCGCAGCTTCGGTAAACCTTCGCCAAGCACCGGATTTTTGATATTTTTTTCAAACATCCTGTCGCTCATCAGGAATTTTTTGCGTAATTCCACTTCTTCTTCCGATACAGCCACCGGAACACGCAATTTCCCATTGGAGATTTTCAACACAATACTGATATGCTCCAGCATGTGCTGCGGCGTCATAATTCCCCAGAGCGGCTGGGTTTCCGGCATGAGCTTTTTGACAGGATTTGCAGCAGCTTTTAAAAGAAGTTCGGTTGCCATAATTTTTTAAAAGATCAATTATTTTTAAAATTAGTCGCGTCCGGCTGCGGGCCGTCAAGTTCAAACGGGTGCATATAGCCGGTCGCCACGCCGAGGATTTCAATACCGGAATTTTCACTCAGGTCAATATCCTCGCAGTCACGGTCGTCGCACGTGAGATACGGGGTTTGCGGCGTCATCACATAGCGACGAAGGATCACCATTGCGCCTGTATTTGCCAGCACGATCGCGCCGTCAGTCGGTTTTAAAGTGGGATTGATAAAAACGTAATCGCCGGAAATGATCTGCGCTTCCTTCATTTCGTCATTTATCGCGCGAACAACGAACGACGCCTGTGGCAAACCGAGAAAATTAGCGAGTTTTGCGCGGTTTTCGTCTGTGTGCAACGGGAGAATTAATTTTGAAAAGTCCATTATTTTAAAGTTATTTTTTAAAAGAACATTTTAAAAGAGTTTTCTTTAAAATTACACAATTTTCGGCAAACGCTTCCGCAGCCAGCGAATCTGTCCGCGATGATTGATCTCATCTTCGGCAACATGAAACCACATGAAATAATGATTGGCGGGTTCATCCTTCCAAAACGACTTTTCCTCCATAAGCCAGGTATCATCCCGCTTTTTAAATTCCTCCAGAGTTTTTTGGCGAATTGAACTAAGATTTTCAATATAGAATTCAAGAGTTTTCCCTTGTGCAAGCTTTTTTGCATTTTCATTTAATTGCAAAGCATCTCCCCACTCAGCTGCTTCCGCCTCATCATGAAACCAGTCCCGATCTTCAAATGTAAAGGCCTGATACCATACTTCAACTGAAGCCATGTGAGCCAAAAGCATCCCGATAGAATTGCTTTTTTCGTCATGTATGTGGTCAAGCTGCTCAATAGAAAGATGACGAACCGTATCCAATGTGGTTGTCCGGGCATATTCCATCATTTTAAAAACATGGCTGACAAGTGGCGTCATACCTTCTACTGTTTCAATTACGAAAGGGCGATGTGAATTCATACTAACTAATAGTGTAAATCTTAGAATTGGTGTTTGGAAACTGTGGTGAAAATTACGGTGAAGTTTTTAAAAAAGTTGCTTTTAAAACTATTGATCGCCTGCTTTTTTCCGTCCAATCCATTCTTCTAAATTGCGCAGCCCGCGCAGAACGACAAGCGCCAGAATCGTAACGCCAATCGCCAGCACAAACTGCTCTATAGCAACAGCAATACCGATAGCCGCGCTAAAAAATATCGTTGCCGCAGTCGTCAGCCCTTCGACGTGCTCGCCTTTATTATTGCGAAAAATCGTTCCCGCGCCGAGAAAGCTGATGCCCGTAACGATTGCACCAATGATGCGCATCGGATCCGCCTGCACAGCGTGGTTTGGAACATGTTTTAAAAAGTCAATGGCGACGATCTGGCCGATACAAACGAGCATTGCAGCAGCGCCCGCTACCAGCATGTGCGTACGAAATCCTGCAGGCTTATCCGCCATCTCGCGCTCTACGCCAATTACTCCGCCGAGAAGCATTGCCAGAGCAACTTCACCGACAATTTTCAGTTGTGAAAACCAATCCATTTATTTCTGGTTTTTAAAAGATTTCTTTTAAAAAGTCAATACAGCAAAGCCGGTTTTTAAGTTCACGCACTCGCGCCGGAATAATGTTTTAAAGCCCAATAGAAAAACTGAACGGCAATAACGGTTAAAATTGCCGTAATCGCAAAAGTCCAGATGATCAGTTCCGTCGAAAGCCCGCCATACAGCGCCCGCGCCGGAATAGACGCCGTGATCGCCATCGGAAAAATATAGATCAAAAAACGCCGCATATTGCGCGTATATATCTGGTCGGGCTTTGTTCCAAACTGGTGCAGCGTGTGAAAAACCATCTGAATCCCGTCCGCGCCAACAAGAAAAATCGAAACCGCCGAAACCATCGTTTGAAAAGCCGACATCACGAGAAATCCGCAGATAATTAACAACGGATACAAAATAATCGCCGTCAGCGGATTCGGAATATGCACCTGCGGAATTGAAATTGCGAGCAGCGTAATTCCCATCAGCAGGTTAAAAACCGAAGCAATGCTCGGATAGCGCAAAAACACAAAGAAAAATGTATTCACCGGCTTCATCAGGTAAAAATCAAGTTCGCCCGACGCCACATATGATGGAAAACGCCAGAAATTCGTGGAAACGAGAATCATATTGACCGCATCCACGATGAAAAGTGTCGCCAGAAAAATCATCATTTCAGGGTGCGACAGCCCGCCAATACGCGGCGTGTACTGATAGATCACATTAAAAAGCGCGAGCTGCACGCCATACCACGCCACATCTATCAGCACCTGCGCGATCATGTGCCCGCGATATTCCATTTCACGCGTCAGGCAGTTTTTAAAAAATGTCCACCAGAGCCGTATATAGCGCATAATTTACAGTGAATTATAGCCAATAAATATTAAAATTATCAATATCACGATTATCAGCCCTCCGATACTTTTTAAAAGCCACGCCGGACGATTCTGCTTTTTAAAACGCGAATCCAAAAACGGAATACAAATCCAAAACAGCAAAACCGCGCCAAGAATAATCGCTACAATCTCACCCGGCAAATGCAGCAACAGCGGATACACAAACATAAAATACCATTCCGGGTGCATCCCCGCAGGCGGCGAGCCTTCATGCAACACATCAAACGGCAGCGCCATATTCCCCGTTTTAAAAGGCGGAATAAGCCATACAAGAATAACTAAAACTGCAAGTAGCAAAAGTGCAAACGCAGTTTTAAAAAGTTTTCCATCAAGCATAAAGTCTCCCTTAGGAAGGGAGATGTCCGATAGGACAGAGGGATCCACGTCAGAAGATCCTTCATTTTTAAAATCCGCAAATCTCAACTGCCTCCGATGCTTTTTAAAAAGCCACCAAAACAAAATCGGCATCACAACCACATGCAGTACAAACATCCGCTGAAGCGTCGCCGCGCCCACATACTTCCCACCGCGAATCACATTAGCCACAAAACTTCCAAGCAACGGTAAATATTCCTCAACAGAATTTAAAACCGTTTGCGCGCCCATGTACGCACGCATATTCCACGGCAGCACATAGCCCGTAAAGCCGGAAAACATCGCGCTCACGAGCATCACGACAGCCAGCATCCACGCAATTTCCCGCCGCTCAGCATATTTGCTTTTAAAAAATATCGCGCCGAGATAAATCATGAGCGAGAGTATCAGTGCATACGACGCGAAAATATGGACGCCGCGTACAAATTTGCCGAATGGTGCATCACGCATTATGGCTATTTCCACGCTTTTAAAAGCTTCGCTTGGAATCAGCGTTTGTTTTGAAACCGGATGTTTTAAAAACTGAAAAGATGTTTCATCAACGCCAACTGGAAGAACGACTTTTTCACTTTTAAAATCGTACGACAGCAAAACTTTATCACCTTTTAAAAACAGTGTATCGCCGTCACGGTCAATTACTGTTTTTAAAACGTTCGCAATCGCTGCGGGCTGATTTTGCTCAAACGCAGGTTTTGCTGATGGCGTGTAATTGAGTGCGAGGAGAATTCCCGTGAGAATTTGCAGCAAAAAAAACAGCGAAATCAACCACAGATTCACTTTTAAAAACGGCGAATCAGCCCACACAGCTTTTTTTAAAAACTGCGGACGACGCTCGCGGAGCCAGTCGCGCGTGGTGAAAAATTGCCTGCGGAGTTTTGCCATTTTTAAAACCTGTCCACAACTGAGATCACGCCGTCGCGATGCCGCACGGTCAATTCTTCCAGTGGGCGCGTGGGCGGGCGTTTTAAAACTTTCCCGTCGCGGGCGAACTCGCCGCCGTGGCATGCGCAGTAGAATTTATCGGCATCGGGCAGCCAGTCCACAGAGCAGCCGGCGTGTGTGCATTGCAGCGAAAAAGCTTTGAAATCCTCGCCGTTTTTTAAAACGATGATGTTCTTTTCGCCGACTTTGGCTGTGGTGTAGTCGCGGGTTTTAAAAAGCTCGGCGGCACTGCCCAGCGCGACTTTTGCTGTTCGGCGTGTGCCGCTTTTAAAAAGTGCGGGATGGAGATATGCTGCGATGCCGTATGCCACGGGCGCGCCGATGACGGTGATGATTCCGGCGGATATGATTTTTAAAAAGTTGCGGCGCATTTTAAAAGTTTTGTGAGTGCTGTGAGTTAGTGAGTTTTAAACTATTCTTCCTGCGGATCAACATCCCAATCTTTAAACCAAATATCATTGTCATTATAGACACGATAAAAAAATGTTAGATCTTGTTTTTTATCTTCCGTTAAATAATTTGCTTTTACCATAAGCCGCCGAATATCAAGTGAGAATTGTTCCATTGCATTTCCCTGAATACTTATATTATAAGTACCTTTACAATCATATTTCCATTGTCCATTAATATTAAGAATACTTATACCTTTAGTATGTGTTTCATAAGAACCATTGTGTCCTAATAGCCACGTAACTAAAACAAGCAATGTATCATAGTTTGGTGTGTGTAAAATATTAACTACATTTATTTCACGAATAGTTTTATTATTCCATTTCGCTTCTCTTTCACCATTTGGAATAAAATGTATATGACAATTCCCAGAATCAAGCCATGTTTTTAAAAACTTCTCTTTTAATTCCTCAAATTTCTGCCTTTCTTCAACTGTTTTATAAACTGAATCTTTTAAAAGATAATGAGCATCTTTTGTATAAAGTTTTGCAACGCGCCGTATTCGATCTTCTTCTTTTAAAGTTTGGAAATAATAGCACGAACTTAATAAAGAGCAAAAAACTATTAGGCAAAATGTTTTTAAAAAGTTGCGGCGCATTTTTAAAAGTTTTGTGAGTTAGTTTTTAAAATTCATTCGAAATTAATTTACTTTTTTGATAATACTTGACACCAACCCCATTCTTATAATAATTTATGCCTGAAAACTTTCCATTTTGCCAATTATACTCAAGCAACAAGTCATCTCCTTTCCATTCTATCAAATCTTCCTCATTATGCTTAAAATTTTCATTCATACCAAAGCGGCTGTATTTATAGAATAACATTTGATATGAATTATATTTCTTAAATTCTTGGTCGTGCTTTTTTAAAACAAAACTATCGACTTCAGCTATATGTAATTGATTGTTTATATCAAGATTTTTAACAACAAAGTAATCAACTTTTCCTGTTGATTTATCTTGAAATGTACCCGTTTTTGACGGAAGCAATGGAAAGAATTCCAACCTGACACTCTCACTGCAACACAACAGTAGAATTAGAGGTAAAACAACTAACAATTTCTTCATGAGTCTTTTATCATTTTAAAAATCTTTTAAAAACGACACTCGGGACGGCAAGGGTGACCGCCCACTGCTGGTGGAATGATGTACGACAGGAACCCAGAAATTCTTTGTTTTTAAAAATCGCAGCCCAAATTTACCCTTTTTAAAAGAGAGTAGCAAAAGATTCGGCGGTTTTTAAAAGCGCGGGCGGAGGCGGGATTTTTTCGTAATTTTGATTTTTTAAAAAACACCATAATATAAATTTTAAAACTCAGAATTACCGAAATGAACGTTCCTCTTCTCGACCTTCGCCAGCAGTATAATTCTTTAAAAAATGAGCTTGACGCCGCCTTAATCAACGTTGCGGAAACGCAGATGCTGGTGCTGGGGCCGGAGGTGGATAAACTTGAACGCACACTTGCGGAATACTGCGATGCGCGGCATGCTATCGGCGTTTCGAGCGGGACGGACGCGCTGCTGATGGCGCTGATGGCGCTGGATATTTCGGCGGGCGACGAGGTGATTTTGCCGACGTATTCTTTTTTTGCAACGGCGGGCGTGGTGGCGCGGCTGGGCGCGGTTCCTGTGTTTGTGGACTCGGAACCTGTGACGCTGAATATTGACCCGGCGAAAATCCGTGAGGCGATTACGCCGCGCACGAAGGCGATAATCCCGGTGCATTTGTATGGGCAGGCGGCGGCGATGGATGAGATTATGGCGATTGCCGACGAGCACGGGATTCCGGTGATTGAGGACGCGGCGCAGGCGATTGGCACGCAGTTTCCGAATGGGCGCAAGGTGGGGTCGGTCGGGCTGATGGGCTGCTTTTCGTTTTACCCGACGAAAAATCTGGGCGCGTTTGGCGATGCGGGGCTGATGACGACGAATGACGACGCGCTGGCGGTGAAGCTGCGGCAAATCCGCAATCACGGCATGGAGCCGCGCTATTATCACAAAATGATTGGCGGGAATTTCCGGATTGTCGCGATTCAGGCGGCGGTTTTAAATGTGAAGTTTCCGCACCTGGAGTCGTGGCACGCGGCACGCAGGCGAAATGCTGAATTGTACACGCAGTTTTTTAAAAGCGCGGGTTTGGCGGAAAAGGAAGGCGTTGTGGAATTTGATGCAAAAAATAAAGTTCTTCTGCCGGAAGCTGTTTTTAAAAACTCCGGCGCGACGAATTACCACATTTACAATCAGTACATCATCCGTGTGGAAAAGCGCGACGAGCTGCGGAAGTTTTTAAGCGAAAATTCCATTGGTGCGGAAATTTACTATCCTGTTCCCTTCCACCGTCAGGAATGTTTTGCGTATTTACAGCCGAATGACAGCGATTTTCCTGTGGCAAATTTTGCTGCGGCGACGTCGCTTGCGCTGCCGATTTATCCGGAGCTGGAGCGTGAGCAGATTGAGTTTGTGGTGGAGAAGGTTGGGGAGTTTCTTTCGTAGAGACGCGATGCATCGCGTCTCTACAAGCGTTTTTTAAACTGTCATTGCGAGAAGGTCTTCCGACGTGGCAATCTACGTTTAAAAGCTTTATGGCAATAGAAATCAGATTGCCACGCCGCGAAGACGACGGCTCGCAATGACGATAGATTTATTAATTCTTTTAAAAACTTTCCGCACCGTTTTGCAGTTACATTCAGACACAAATAAATTACCGGCATTGCATATATTATGAAAGAAAAGAAAAAAGAAAAACAGGATTATAAAGGATTTCCGTACGAATATTATCCCGAATATTCAGCGATAGTCATAGACGAATATAATAAAGGTGATGAAGTTGCCAGAGTGGTGCGCGCGAGCACGTACACGGAACTGATCGGGCATTTGCGCCCTGAAATCCTGGTCGTAAAAAACAACAGCGAAACAGATTTCCTGACGCCGTTTTTTAAAACATTTTTGCGGTCGTATCTTTTTAAAGATATGTTGGAGTATGGTATTAAACGCGTGTTTTTTATTCTGTCGGAAGAAGAATATGAGATCGCTAAAACTTTTAAAGACAAGCCGGACTACGTGACGCATTGCCGTTCGATGGATGAGGTGATCGCGGCGTTGGAAAAAGAGAAAAAATAAGCTTATTAAAAACAGGAAATGAGAATACTTTTAAAAATAGTTTTTGCTTTTGTGATTATCTTCAGCCAGACGGCATATTGCCAAACGGCGGACGACACGACACGTTTTAAAACGTTTTGGCATGGGGAATTTGCTGAAACGATCTTGAAAAAGGATAGCTTAATGTTCCGCTATCACTCGCTTTCGTATATCCAGTGCCGCGAGTGCCTGACGAATACTGCGGCGGAGCGAGCTGAAGCTGTGGCTGCGAAGAAATTGAAGATAGTGACAACCGGGACTCTTATTCTCGATCATACGGAGCATATTCCGTTTAAGATGTTTTTTAAAAATGATTACGGTGTTATTTTTGATTCGGTTGTGGTTTCGCGGCTGCGGGACAGCGCTATGGTGGAATATCGTTTTCGTATCGAACCAATTCCCAAGCACGTCGCGGGCGCGCTTAAACTGAAAACGAAAAGTATGGTGTATACAGCGCTTGTTGTGGCAGTAGATGCTACAGAGAAATTGAAAAGGAAGAGGTATGGCTTTTCTTTTTTAAAAACGAAGAATGGGTTTACGCTGTTTAGGATTATAGCGGAGTGATGAAAAATCTTTTTAAAACAATTCTCACCCTGATGCTCATCCTTTCGCAGGAAGCAATTTGCCAGACGGCGGATGACGAGGCGCGTTTTAAAGAGTTTTGGAAGGAATTTGCGCGGGTGGTTCAGGCGAATGATACGGCGGCTTTTAAAAAGATGTCGCTGGAGAAAATCGAGTGCGATTTATGTTTGACGAATACTTTTGAAGAAGTTTTACAATTTGAAAAGTTTAAAAAGAAAAATCCTAAAACCTGGGAAAAGAAATATAAATCAGAACTTGTTTACGTGTCAATAGATGAATTTTTAAAAAATGACTTCGGTTTATTTTTTGATTCAACTGCTATAAATCATATAGAAAAGGCTACTACTTATATTCATGTTTCTGATGTTTCTATTGAACTTGATGCTTATATATGGAATCAACTTCAGCCCAAATTCGCTGCCGTAAAAGAAAAAGATTCGCTAAAATTTTATAGTGTTTCAATACCTATCACACATCCTCCTACTACTGAAATTAATGGATGTGATTTGGATCTTATTTTTATAGAAACTCAAACGGGATTAAAGTTGTATTTGATTGCATATTCAGCACCAGTACTTTTAATTCAAGAGCCAGGCATTATTTTTCAAACCGATTAAATTTCAACTTTACCTTCTTTTAAAAATCATGCTCCACAGACGCGCAAGCGGCATTTTGCTGCACATCTCTTCCCTGCCATCGCAGTTTGGCATTGGCGATTTTGGCCCGGCGGCGTATCGCTTTGCGGATTTTTTGCAGGCGTCGCGGCAGGGTTACTGGCAGATTTTGCCGCTGACGCCGACGGACTCGGGCAGCGGAAATTCGCCGTACAGTTCGCTTTCGGCGTTTGCGGGAAATCCGCTTTTTATTTCGCCGGAATTACTGGTAAACGAAGGATTGATCACGCACAATGATTTAAAAAATCTCCCGCAGCCGACGGAACGCGTGGATTATGACGCTGTGACGAATTTTAAAGCGCCGCTTTTTGATAAAGCGTTTAAATGTTTTAAAAAGCATCATAAAAAATATGAATGTGATTTTACGGCGTTCTGCAGGAATAATGCGGTTTGGCTGGATTCGTGGGCGCTTTACCGCGCTTTAAAAATTGATTTTGGCGGGAAATCCTGGCGCGACTGGCCGGAAGAATGGCGGTTTTTTAAAAGCGACCTTTTAGTAAATCTCCCGGATGCGGCAAAGGAAGTCATTGAAAAGGAGAAGTTTTTGCAATTCATTGTTTTTAAACAGTGGCACGCTTTAAAAACGTATTGCAATGAGCGCGGAATCCAGATCGTGGGCGACGTGCCGATCTTTGTGAATTATGATTCGGCTGATGTGTGGGCGCACAGTGAAATTTTCGATCTGGATAAAGATCTTAATCCTAAGACTGTTTCGGGTGTGCCGCCGGATTATTTCAGCGTTGACGGGCAGCTTTGGGGAAGCCCGCTGTATAATTGGGAAAACCTGAAAAAAGCAAATTTCTCGTGGTGGGTGGAGCGTCTGCGGCAGAATTTCCGAACATTCGATCTCGTGCGGGTTGACCATTTTCGCGGTTTCGTGCAGTGCTGGGCAGTGCCGGCTGGCGAGCCAACCGCGAAAAACGGGAAATGGGTTGACGTACCGTACGCCGACCTTTTTAAAACATTTTACACGTATTTTCCTGAGTTGAATATAATTGCCGAGGATCTGGGTGAAATTACGCCGGACGTTCGTGAGCTGATCGCCAGATATAATTTTCCTGTGATGCGAGTGTTACAATTTGGGCTGGGACCTGATATTGGTACGAGTACACATGCGCCGCATAATTATCCTGAAAATGCCGTTTGCTATACGGGAACGCATGATAATAATACAACGCGCGGCTGGTATGAAGCGCTGTCAGATGATGACCACCGGAGAATTGCGCAATACATCGGGCATGAAATTTCTGCCGACAATCTGCACTGGGAATTACTCCAGATTATTTTTAAAACGACGTCGCGCGTTGCGATGCCGCAAATGCAGGATATTCTAGGCTTGAGTAGTGATGCGCGGATGAATATCCCTGGACAGGCAGGCGGAAACTGGGGATGGCGTTTAAAAGAGGAATTACTGACAGGCGAAACAGCGGAAAAACTACGTATCCTTACGGAGGTAAACGGACGCTTTTAAAAATGAAATATGATGAACGGTATATTTTTCTCCGTAAAAGGTATTATTTTTTAAATATTCGGTAGTTTTTAAAAGAATTTCAGAACTATTTCGTGGTGCGCGTATGTTTAGTATTCTGTGCCAATGAATTAAAAATATATGCTTTTTAAAAAATCCATGAAACGTATTCTTCTCCTTCTTGCATTTGTCCTTTCAGCTACGTCGGCTTTTGCTGATATTCCTGAAAATCAGGACCAAAAATTAAACAAGGTCTTCGATCGGTATCAGGAATATATTCTTCGGACTTTTCCCGAATACGCAAGCTATACGGGCGACCGCCGCTATGATGATAAATTGACCAATCTCGCGGATAGCTCTGTTACAGCTCGTTACGACTCGCTTCGTATGTTCGTTGAGCTGACGAAAGCGATCAACGACACAATGCTTTCCAGCGCGCAAAAAATTAATTATACGATCTTCCTTACAGAACTTCAGAATAACCTGGAGAGCGAGAAATTCCGTTCGCACCTGATGCCGATCACGCATGAGCAGGGAATTCACATTGAATTTCCGCAGATCGTGGAATATCAGCCTTTAAAAACCTTTGCTGATTATCAAAAATATCTCGTCCGCCTTCGCGGCTTTGAAAAACAGGCAAATGACGTGATCGCCAATATGCGTATCGGCATGCGCGATACGGTCATGCCGCCAAAATTTACAATGATCGGGGCGCTGGCGCAAATTGATAAACTGCGGAAGATCCCGGCAGACAGCATGATATTCATGACGCCTTTAAAACCTGTTTCTACAACTCTCAATGATAGTTTAAAAACGGTTTTGCGCACGCAAATTCGCAGTATTATTAACAAAAATATCAAGCCATCGTACGAAAAATTATACGCTTTTATACAAACCGAATATCTCCCGCTCTGCCGGGACCAGGATGGTGTATGGTCATTGACTGACGGCGCAGAACGGTATAAAGCGGCGATCAGATTTTATACAACTGCCAAAATAAGCCCGGAGCGGGTATTCTCACTTGGTTTGCAGGAAGTTGATCGCCTTCGCAAGGAAATGGAAGTTGTAAAAGACAATATCGGTTTTAAAGATTCCCTTTATAAATTTAACAATAAGCTTCGTGTAGATTCTGCCCTGTATTTTAAAAACAATGGCGAATTGACTAA
This sequence comes from Bacteroidota bacterium, assembly GCA_040386315.1. Taxonomy (GTDB): domain Bacteria; phylum Bacteroidota; class Ignavibacteria; order Kapaibacteriales; family DASPKH01; genus DASPKH01. Next base: position 5,974 of record JAZKFS010000017.1, on the reverse strand, counting down.
AGCTTATGCAGATGTTCTTTTAAAAATGACAGGTAATCTTCGCGAACTTTTCGGACGCGTGCCGGAATCAACCTACAATCTGGATGACCTCGAGCAGTATCGCGCTAAAAATGCTTCATACAAAAATTATTATGTCGCCGGATATAATAGCCGCAATTCAGGTTATAATCCTGCGACGCTTCCAAAATTCTCTCTGACAGCAGTAGCTCTGCACGAGATCGTTCCGGGACAACATCTGCAATCAGCGATCGAACGTGATTTAAAAGATCTTCCTAAATTCCGCCGCGCAATGGATTCAAAAGCATTCGTCGAAGGCTGGGGATTATATGCTGAAAGTTTGGGCTATGAAACAGGAATGTATGACGATATGTACCAGAAATACGGCGCATTAGCTTTTGAAATGCAGCGTGCATGCCGCATGGTAGTTGACGCCGGGATTCACAGCAAAAAATGGACACGTGAGCAGGCAGTGAAATTCATGCTTGAAAACACTCCTGCAAAAGAATCTGACATTCGCGCAGAAGTTGACCGCTATACTGTTCAGCCGGGACAGGCGCTGGCGTATAAAGTAGGTGAATTAAAAATAAAAGAACTCCGTAAAAGCGCTGAGATGCTGATGGGCGGACAATTCAGCCTCCGTAACTTTCATGAGGCTGTTCTTGAAAACGGGGCAATTCCGCTGACAATGCTTGAAGCCAATATTGATGAATGGATCAATATGAACCGCTAAATTCTTTTAAAAAAGGAAAGTTTTTAAAACCTTATAGAATGGTCTTTCTGTAAGGTTTTTTAGTTTTAAAACTTATTTTACAGAACAATAATGCTGGTTAAAAAAGTTACTGCAACAGAGGCAACTATATAACCTTTTTAAAGCCTGATTTAAAAAGTATTGAAAAAAATAAAAAAGTATTTGGAAAGCTTTTAAAAACGCCGTATTTTTGTCGTCTCTTAGATGAACGCCGCTTTAGCTCAGTTGGTAGAGCAGCTGATTTGTAATCAGCAGGTCGGGAGTTCGAGTCTGTCAAGCGGCTCTCAAAATCGTTTTTCTTTGTTCTTTAGTTTTTTCTAATACTTCTTTAAACCGCTTAAAATCGTCCTGCTAAGTGTCAGTTAGTACGATAAGGTAAAATAAAGAACGATTGAATAAAGAAAAATTTGTCAGTTACAGTGTCAGTTAGTATGTTTGCATAGTTGTAAACTTACTAACTGACACTTTTTTTTTATGCAGCTCAAATTTTATCTTGACAAACCACGTCAGGAAAAATCCCCTATTATTCTCTCCATAGCTTTCAAAAGCCAACGCCTCAAATGTGGTACTGGCGTTGTCATTCCTATTTCCGCTTGGGATTCCGATAAACAGCATGTAAAGCGGTCTTATACTGATGCCCTCCTGTTTAACGATTCATTAGATACACTGAGAAGCGAAGTAAAGAAAATTTACAACATGATGGAGCTTTCCAGAGTAGAATGGAATAAGGAATCTCTTAAAGATTTTAAAAAGAGAATTGATCATTTTCGCAATCCCAAAAAAGAAGTGTCAGTTAAGCAAGTGTCAGTTGATTTTAAAGCCACTTTACAAGATTTTAATGATAATTACATTACATCAAAAGGAATACGCCCCAAAGATTCTACTATGAAAGGTTATCGTACCCTTTTAAAACATTTAGAAGAATTTGAAGTTGCTAAAGAATACCCCTTATGCTTTGAATCCATAACTCCTGAATTCTACAAGCAATTTGTAAATTATCTGTATAACGAAGGATTAACAGATAACGCGGCTGGCAAATACATAAAAAATATCATTGTCTTTTTACGATATACTCAAGAAAAGGGCTTGCATACCACAGAGTATTATAAAGATTTTGAAGTTATGCAACGTGATGCGGATGCTATTGCAAATACGAAAGAAGAATTAGATGCAATTGAGAAAGTTGATCTTTCGTTTAGTAAAGCTCTTGATGATTCCCGAAATATGTATTTGCTCCAAATATATAGTTCTGGAATACGATATTCTGACTTTACTCAACTTGAACCGGAACATTTCCATTTTGATATAAATAGGATAATTTTTCATTCTTTAAAAACTCGCCAACTTCTACGAATACCCATAACCAGAAAGATGAAGGCAATTCTTGCGAAATATCCAGATTTAAAGCTTCCATTTATTTCAAACCAAAAGCAAAATGAAAATATTAAGAAGGTGTGCAAGTTAGCAGGTATAACGGAGCCGATTATTTTATCCAGACATAAAGGAAAGGATAGAATTGATAGAATTATCCCAAAATATCAAGCTATTGGCACTCACACTGCCCGTAGAACTTTTATTACACTGAGTCTAAAGATGGGTGTCCCCCGAGGTTTGTTAAAAAAGACAACCGGCCATGTAGATGATAGATCATTTGATAAGTATGACAAACTAAGTGCTGAAATGGCATGTGAAGCAGTAGAAAATGTTTGGCAATAGAAACTATATAATAACTCTAAAAAAATGAAAAAAGCTTATTCGATATTTTTCCTTTTAATATTAATAGCTTCTCCCCTGTTCTCTCAAACACAAAAGTATTTTTTCAAAGAAATCAATTGGCAAATAGAGATTCCAGAATCGTGGAGAATTGATATTCAGGTGAACAAAACTCATCCGCAATTTCTGAAATTCTTTTATATTAAACCTTCGGATACCACGATAAATAATAATATTGCAACAGCAGATTTATATAAATACTTCCCAGACTTTAATCAGGATTGGTTAAGTAGTAGGAAAGCCAAGAACGATTATTCAACTAAGGATTATAAATTTTATTTCCCTAATTGTCAAATTGACACAGCTTCTGGTACAGAATTAATTGACGGTTTAGAATTTCAAAGATTTAATATAAAACTAACCACTCCTAATGGTGTCCCTTTCCACACAATAAAATATAGTAGACTTTTTGGTGAATATGAGTTTACTTTGAATTTAGATTTTTTGGATGAGAAGATTGGTGAGGAATTTTTAAAGATGTGGCGAACTTCAAAATTTAAGAAGCCATAAAGGAGAATCTTTTGGGGCGACAAAAGGTAACACAATCACAAGAAAATTTCTTAGGAAAATCGGTTTAAGATAAGTTATTGCAATGCTTTAAGCTTGAATCTTAAAGGATAATAGCTATTTCTAACTTAATCAAAGTAAAGAGGTGAATGGCACTTATGAGGGTGTAGAGGAAAATGTGACAGTAAAATACTATGTTTTCTTAACAAAGTGGAAAATCTTTCGTTGGAAATCCCTTTATAACTCATTACATTTGTAGTAATAAAAAAGCCGCAAAGTGTCAAGTTTGGCGACTATCACTTTTACGGCTATTGTCAAAAGCTATCACATTTGTATGTGATGAGCTTTGTTATGCCAAAATCTATTTTGCGATAGATAATGGCCTTGTTCTTTTAAAACTGGATTGCTTTTCTGATTCTTACGTATAATGTTTGCACAATTTGCTAAAGTTGTGCTAATATTATGCTAACAAACATACTAAAAATTTAAACAAATGTCCAACAAAATTACAACATTCATTACGAAGTTTGTTATGAAGTTTAGTATGATTAACGGTATAGTTATTTTTTGATATTACATCTTATTGACTCCGAGCTAAGGTTTTATGCGGGTTCTATTAGAATAAATTAATTCTAAAATATAGAAAATAATTAACTGGTAATTAAATAATTTTCTTCCAAAAAGCATTCTTTTTAAAAGACGAAATACAAAGCCCTATCACGTACGATTGTGAGTAGCTGAAAACCTATATTATGAGGTGTTCAGTATATGAACAATCCCGCAATTCTCGAAAAGCTCCAAAGTATTGAAACAATGCTACTGGAGCAAAACACCCGCTTTTTGTCGCTTTCAGAAGCGGCAACGTATCTGAATGTTTCGGAATCCTTTTTATACAAGGCCATTGCGAAACGCACCATTCCTTTTTCAAAGCCAAACGGCAAGCTCATCTACTTCCGGCAATCCGATTTAAATGCGTGGATTGAAAACGGTTCTTCTCTCACTACTATAAAAGGAGAGTAAGCAGATGGAAAACCTTGTTATGCTCCACAATCTTAACTTGGAGCAACTAAAGACACTCGTAGAGAATGTAGTGATAACAGGAATAAAGAAAGTTCTTGCTGAATCTATATCTCAGAAAACCACCTCAACAGAAGTCAATCTCCTTACACGAAAAGAAGTTAGTAAGCTGCTTAAAATATCATTGACTACCTTAAATAGCAGAATGAAAAAAGGAGATTTGCCTTTTAAAAGGAATGGCAGGCGTGTTTTATTTCAGGAATCAGAGATAATGAAGGCAATTGACCCTACTAAACGCAAAAGAGGGTAGTAATGAATACTAATGAAAATAGCCACGTCGAAAGCGTGGCTCATTCTCAATTTTGTGTGAGGGCTGACAATGCAAACGGTTTCTGATGATTTGAGAGAATACTTCTATCATCCTTTAATGTGGAAGCGTGTGGAAATCAATAGGCAGGTAGTCTATCAATTCTTTGATGGAATACATTGGATTGACTATCCTGATGGTATTGGAGTTCCAGAAATTATTATTCAGGAGTTAAAAATACAAGCTGAAAACAAAAACCCTGAACAGTCACTTTTCACTGTTAAACCCGCTAATGTTTTTTTGGAAGAAGCCCAAAAACGGCCAATTCCCAAAAAACTATTTAGTGAGTTTTGGTATGAAGGTGAGCTTTCAATTCTATTTGCAGATACAAATGTCGGGAAATCAATTTTAGCAGTACAGATTGGTAATAGTGTTGCAAGCGGAACATCAATTTCTGGTTTTTCAATGTCAGCACAAGAACAAAAGGTTTTATACTATGATTTTGAGTTAAGTGATAAGCAGTTTCAAAACCGATATTCTTTAAACTACACGATAAACTTTGAATTTAGTAGAAATTTCTATCGTGCCGAAATCAATTCAGATACCGATATTCCAAGTCGTTTTAAAACTTTTGAGGAGTTTCTTTACTACTCTCTGGAACGCGATATTATTGAAACTGAGTCAAAAGTCTTGATTATTGATAATATTACTTATCTAAAAACTGATACCGAACGCGCCAAGGATGCGCTACCGCTTATGAAATTTTTAAAATCTCTTAAAAATAAATACGGACTTTCGATTCTTGCACTTGCACATACTCCCAAAAGGGATTCTACCAGACCTATAACAGTAAATGACTTGCAGGGAAGTAAGATGCTATCAAATTTCTGTGATAGTATAATCGCTATTGGCAAAAGCTCCAAAGGTGAAAACCTGCGATATATTAAACAGATAAAAGAAAGAGCAACAGAAAAAATTTATGGTGAAGATCATGTAATCATCTGCGAGATTACTAAACCAAATAATTTTTTACATTTTGAATTTAAAGAGTATGATGAAGAAAAAGAACATTTAAAACAGCTTACTGAGGATGAAAGGAGCTTACGAGAATTTAGATCACGCGAGTTTTTTGATGAAGGCAAATCAAATGTTGAAATTGCCAAACATTTTGGGGTAAGTGAAGGTGCTGTAAGAAAATGGAAAAAGAAATATCAGGATTCTGAAAGTATAAGTGATGAAATCGTACCAAACGTACCATTCGTACCAAGTACGATTAGTACGAATGGTACGATTTACCCTAAAGAGGATATAAATTCTATGAAAGATGGTAATATTCTTGTTAAATCTGATAATATAGGAAGCCTAACAGATGCAGAGATTGATGAATTATTCAAAAATAACATCAAAGTACACAGAATTGAGGTGATTAAGTATTTAAATGAGCGTAGAAATATTTTAGGTAGCCCTGCAATAAACGCAATAGAGAAAAGTATTGAAAATAAGCTAATCTTTCAAGGTGAAAATGGATATTTATATTCATCAAACCATAATATGCAGCCTCATTAGCTGTAATAAACAGAACTTAATCTGACAGTGGCAAAAAATTTGTATATTTATACACT
>JAZKFS010000016.1:16373-17765 GCA_040386315.1 Bacteroidota bacterium | reverse complement strand
CGTTTCCGTTTTTAAAAGCCGCGTCCTGTCAGCATATCTGATGGGAAATTCACGTATTGCAGAAATGGGGAAATTTTCGCGGATTGCAGAAGAAGAATTGAATAAAGCAGAGGCGGACACATCAATAAAAGCAGTTTTTTTCGATCCGGCATTCCCGGTTGTAGCTCGCGCTTTACAGCCAAAATCGGAGTTTTTACTAACAACGTTGAATCTGCGGAATTCCGGTTTTTATTATTGTTATTCAGGAATTTCCCAAGACGAAAAAAGCGATTTTCAAAGCATGATCTCGCAGAGCATTATTGCAACGCGAAAGGATTTCGCAGATAATTTTTTAAAAGATTTTTCTTTTAAAAACAGAACCGATATTGGAGAATTAAGCTTTTTAAAAATCGCTCCAAACGATGCGATGCGCATTGCAAAATTATACGATTCACTTTTTGTAAAACGCTAATTTACTACCTTTCCACAGTTCTCTTTTAAAAACTCACTTGCTTCCGGCAAACCCAGTACTACAGCATTTTTGGCATCACGGCAGGCAGTCGTGTCATTCAGGTCATGTTTCGTCAGCGCGAGGAAATACCACGCGCGCGCGAATTTTGGATTCCGCCGAAGAGCATTTTCAAAGTCCAGCATCGCCTCCCGTTTTTTAGAGAGATTGCTATACGCCACACCGCGATTTAAAAATGCTTCATAGCGATTACCGTTTAAAGCGATCGCCTGAGTATAATCACTGATCGCGCCATTGTGATCGCGCAGATTATCTTTTAAAATTCCGCGATTATGCCAGGATTCATAGTCATTTTTATTGATTTTTAAAGCTTCCGAATAATCATTGACCGCGCCTTTTGCATCATCAAGTTGCTCTTTGGTCAGTGCACGCTGGTAATATGCCTGGGCTTTCGTTTCATCGTTTCCGTCATTGACCGCTTTGGAAAATTTATCCAAAGCGCTTTTAAAATTTTTCGCCTCAAAAAGTATTTTTCCTTCACGCAGATTTTTGTCTGCGTTTTCATTTGAACACGACTGCAAAGAAATTATGGCAATAACGGCAATGATAGTATAAGTAATTCTTTTTAAAAACTCGCGCATGATTTCGTTTTAAAAGGTGATTTCTACTTTGATTTTCGCTAATTTACAAAATGAAACAGTATATTCTCGATGGAAATAACATCATTCACAAACATTCCGGATGGTCGGAGCTTTTTAAAAAGTCGCCGGACGATGCTGCGCGGGCGCTAGTGCAATCGTGTGAGGCGTTTTTAAAACTGTATCCGAGCTACAAGATCAGCATTGTTTTCGACGGTCAAAGTCCACCGGTTTCTTCCAGTCTTTTAAAAGTTTTTGCTGCAATTCCGGCTGACCTGAAAGTGAAAGAACTCATCCGCGTAATGC
>JAZKFS010000016.1:0-16363 GCA_040386315.1 Bacteroidota bacterium | reverse complement strand
GAATCCTAAACTTGCTGTTGTAGTTTCAAGTGATACGGAAGTGTGGAATTATGCACGTCTGAATACCGCAACAGCTCTCCGCAGTGAGGACTTTTTAAAACAACTTCCGCTGCAAAATTCACCAACCCAACCCGCTTTTAAAAGCTCCGCGCCAAAAGCAAAAACGCCGAAGGAAAAACCCGCCGGCGTATCTCGCAATGAAATGCAAACTATGAAAAAACTGTTCGGTTTGGAATAGTTTTTAAAACTAATTTCTCATTGCACCATTGCCATTTTCAAACATTTGGAGCATTTTCGCACGGATTTCCTGCGCAGAAAGCTCAGGCGACTGCTCCATTTCGTCGGCGATAATTTTCCCATGCTGCTGCATCAGGTCATCAAGTTCGCGGAGTTTCGGCAGATCGCTCACTGAATGCAACCCGAATATTTTTAAAAAGTCGTCGGTTGTTCCGTACAAAAGCGGTTTCCCGATAGCTTCCGAGCGGCCTGCGATGGCAACGAGATTTTTTTCAATAAGAGAATTCACCACTTCACTCGAACTCACACCGCGAATTCCCTCGATCTCCGGTTTGGTGATCGGCTGCCGGTACGCAATTATCGCCAAGGTTTCCAAAGCCGCCTGCGACAAGCGTTTGCGGGATTTTGATTTGATGAGTTTTTGGATAATTTCGCCGTGCTGCGCCGTTGTGGCAAATTGATATCCTCCCGCGATCTTGACAATTCTGTACGGGCGAGCCGTTGCTTCCAGTTCAGAATTAATGTCCGCAATTATTGCAGAAAAATCCGACGGCGAAAATCCGTGCTCGTTTTTTAAAGGTTTTTCAGTAGTTTTTAAAACGCCGTTTTCATCCACTTCCGGCATTTCCGGGAGCATTTCGGGTTGCGTATCTTCAAGGATCAGGATTTTAAAAAGCGATTTCTCAGAAAGCGGTTCATCGGCTGCAAATATCAGCGCTTCAACGGCAGAGCGCTTTTCAGCATCAGAAAATGTGGTGAAAACCGGGAGCATATTTTTAGAGTTTTTAGTGTTGAATTTTTAGTTTTGAGTTTTTAATTCCGAGTTTTTAAAAGCTAATTGCTAACAACTTCCTGCTGAAATGGCAAAATAGTAATATCGTCAAAAAGCTCCGACTGCTCGATCGAGATCACTTGATTGCGCACCATTTCCAGCACAGCGAGAAAAGTCACGACAATATGGATTTTCGTCGCTCCCTCCAGCAATTCAAAAAAGCGCAGATGCGGTCGGGCTTTTAAAAGATCGCGGATCATATCGGATTTTTCATCAACGCTGACAGGCGCGATATTAATAACATGCGCTTTATCAACAGGCGCAGGTTCACGTTCCAAAGCTTTTTTTAAAGCTTTCAGCAGGTCAAAAAGCGTTGCATTTTTAAAAGGTTCAGCATCGCGAACGGCGGCGAGGTCAGCGTCAAAAAGTTTTCTATAATACGCATAGCGCTGATTTTCAGCGAAAATATTCAGATTCTGCGCAGCTTCTTTAAAACGTTTGTATTCTAGCAGTTTTTGCACGAGTTCTGAGCGCGGGTCTTCCTCTTCAAGCGTTCCGTCGGGCTTTTCAACAAGGTCGCGCGGGAGTAGCATTTGCGTTTTGATGTGCATGAGCGTGGACGCCATTACGAGAAATTCACCCGCCAGCTCCAAGTCAAAAATTTCCATTACGCGCACAAAATCAAGAAATTCCTTTGTAATACTTGAGATCGGAATATCGTAAATATTCAGCTCATCGCGCCGGATAAAAAACAAAAGCAGATCCAGCGGCCCTTCAAAATTCGGCAGTTTTATAGAATACAAGATTTTTTACGTGTTGAATGGTGAACGTTGAGTTTTTAAAAGCTGCACAGCAAAAATACGAAAAAGCTGCAAACCGCTGATGAAATTGATTTTACACTTTGTTTTTTAAAATACTAATGTTTAAAAACCTCGTCCTCAAGCCGCATTACCCGCCCGCGAAGTTCACTCACTTCCTCGAATTTATCAGCCATCTTCATAATCGCTAATCGCATATCGGAAAGCTCAACATTCGTCTTTGCCTGTTGCTGCTCCAGATGCTCTACACGCACATTTAAGCTCTGTAGATTTTTATTGGTTTCTTTCTGCTCGACCAGCATATCCGTCAGCAGCGACACAATTCTTTCATCATTTGACATATTTATCTCTTTAAAAAATTTTGCTTTTTAATTTTTTACTTTTACCTTTTACTTCAAAATCACCTCGCATCCCTTGCATCAAGATAATTGCTCGAATGTGTCGGGTCTAAAAATGTCAGATTATCAAAAAGTTCTTTATTTTTATATGCTTTAAAAAGCGTTTCCAATTCCTGAAATTTCGTTTCAAAATACGACTGGATCAGCGAACTCGGCCCGCTCAGCTTATTCTTTTTAAAAGCCGCCATCGCTGCGATCGCCTTTATAACACCATCTTTTCCTTTAGCCGGATCAGCTTTTAAAAAATCAAGCCCTTCCGCGTGATATGCATAAATTTGCTTGCGAAATTCATCATAACGAATATCATTCAATTCATTTATAAAGGAAATTCTTGTAAATTCTCCCGGCTGAAAATACTGGCTGAATCCCGCAATGCTCTTTCCCGCGCCGAGCTGTGCGATCTGCTGCGCTTTGCTGTACATCGCCGTGCCGTCCAGTTCGCCCCACGTATCCTGATCCATGCCGATAGCGATGAACATATAAAAATCCAGCAGCGACGAAAATTCATCATAGCGCATCTGCTGGTACGTCAGATTTGCATTGCGCGAATATTCAAAAGTCCATTTATCATCATATACTTTTAAAAGGCCCGAGCCACCGCCACCATCAAGCGTCCGCTTTGAAACAGCAAAAAGCCGCGCCGAATAGCGATTTCCCGCGCGTCCAAGAATATAGATCGTAATATCCACCGGAATTCGCGCACCTTCCCAATCCGCATCTGTATATCGCTGATTATTGAGGTAATTCTCCACATCCTGCTTCATCGAGCCGATCTCATCACGCTGATCCAGCGGCAGCGATTCCATATTCACCGTCACCGTCGCCTGCAACTCCTGCGCTTTCAAAAGATCATGCTGAAATGTAAAACTTAGTGCAACGAGCGCAAATATTTTAAAGATATTACTGAACTTCATACAAAACCTGTTGTTAAAATTAATTCTGTTTTAAAAAACTTTTAAAATTTACGAAAAAATATGCGGTTTTCGGGCTTTTTAAAAATATTACTTTTATTCATCGCGCCATTTCTTTTAAAAGCGCAACAACGTAATTTCATCCCGAACGCATCAGGAAAATCCACGCTTTCCGAACTTCAATTTGCACAGAACCCGGCGCTTTTTAAAAACATTGACTCATCAATTCTCGCCGTTGGATACACGCCATCCCGATTTGGCTTAACTGAACTCGCCACAAGCGAACTTTTATTTGGACGAAGATTCACCGATGAACTTGTAATCGCCGCGCAAATTTCCGGCTTAGGCAATGAACTCTACAACGAAATTTCCGGCACGATCCACGCATCTCTTAAAACAACCGAAAATCTTACGCTCGGCGCCGGCGCACAACTTTCCCGCATTTCTTTTAAAAATGAAGAATCGGATTTCACTGCGCAATTCCATGCCGGCGCAATTTTAGAACTGACCGACATTCTCAATGCCGGATTTTCTTTAAAAAACGTCACGCGAGCCGAATATTCCGAAAGTGAAAGTGTGTCGCAGGAAGCGGATTTTGGACTTGGAATTGAACCTTTTAAAAACTTATTTTTCGACGCAGGAGCCAGAATTCTTTTCAATCAATCATCAGGAATTTCGCTTGCCGCGAGTTACAAAGATTTCAAATATATTCACTTTTCACTCGCTGTTTTGAGCAATCCGCGCACAGCAGAACTCCAATTCGCGATTCCCAATTTTTACAATTTCACAATCTCCGGAACAGCGCACTACCACGACATTCTCGGCTTTTCCGAACGCATCGGGATCGCCTACTATTTTTAAAAACAATCGTTAGCTGTTCGTATTTCCTTTGCGAAACCTCAGCGAACCTTTGCGTTAAAGTCTTTTAAATGAAAAAAATACTCATCATATTATTCCTCCTCACGCTTTTAAAAACAAGCGCTCAAGTCCTCGACGACACGCACGAATTTGAAGAGATCCTCGGCCAGACGCAGGACGAAGACGCCGACCCAACACCACAAATAGACGCCATTGAATATTTTTCCGAACGCCCGATATTGCTCCGTGCCGCTCGCCCACGCGATTTAATGCTACTCCCCGGATTTTCCGCCTCACTCGCGCGACAAGTTTTAAATCTCGTGAAAAGCGATTCAGCAATTACTTTTCCAACAATTTCCCAAACACTCCATCTTACGCCGGAACAGGCATTCATTTTACAAAAATGCACGTCACTCGAAATTCCGCCGCCAAAGCAAAAAGTTGTAAAAACAAAACCACCTGTTGTCGATAAATCAGCACCAAATATTCTCTATCGCGCACGAAATCAACACAATTTCAACGAACAAAAAGGTTTTAAAAATGGAAATTTTGTCGGCTCGGAATTGCAGTTATATCAGCGTTTGCAATATCGCTCCGAAGATTTTTCTGCGGGAATTCTTACGGCAAAATCTCCTGGTGAAACTTCACTCGCAGACTTCATCAGCGGTTATGCTGAAGGTGAAGTTTTTAAAACCCATATTGTCGCTGGCGATTTTTCTATTGAATCAGGAATGGGTTCAATTCTATGGCGCGGATTTGGCTCACGAAAAGGCGCAGATGTTGTTTCGCCTGCGGCAAATTATTCCGGCGCGCTTTTGCCTTATCGCTCATCAACAGAAGTGAAATTCTTTCGTGGAATCGCCGCCGACCGTTTTTTTAAAACAGGCGATTCTTCCGAAATCCAAGCAACGATTTGGGCATCGCAAATTCCGCGAACAGGAACAATTGACGAAGAATCGGGTGTAGTAACTTCGCTCCAAACCGATGGATATTACCAAACCAGCTCCGATATTTTAAAAAAGAACAACCTTCACGAAACAACCTTCGGCGGGAAAACCGAACTCCACGCAAATTCTTTTAAAATCGGCGCAACAGTATTTTTCATTGATTACAACCGCGACATTCACAGCTCAAGCGTAACGGCATTTCGAGGAAAGTCAGGAATTCTGAGTTCGCTTCACGGATTATATTTTATTGACAATTATTCCGTTGCAGCAGAAATTTCACGTGATGCACGCGGAAATTTAGGTTTTAAAAGCGGAATAAATTTTACTGAAAAAAGCTTTGAGGCAGCGTTTGCAGTACGGAGTTTTAGTGCAGAATTTCGTTCGCCGTTTGGCTTCAGCTTTGGTGAATTTTCTGCTCCGGCGAATGAACTCGGGTTTTACGGCGGATTTTCATGGAAAGGCTCGGAGCGTTTTAAAAGTGCGAATTACGTGGATTTGTATCGTTCGTTCGTGCCGCGATTTGGCGTTCCGCTGCCGACGCGCGGGCTGGATATTTTCTCGGAGAATTCTTTTAAAACTTCTTCAAAAACAACGCTGATTTTACGCGCGAGAACAGAAAATAAAACGGACGCTTTTAAAAACGCGGACAATTCTTACACACTTTTTTCCGGCATCCGCACGAGCGCCCGTTTTGAGGCGCAGCACCGTTTTAAAAACGCAAGTTTCCGCGCACGCATCGAAGCTGCACATCTGGACTTTGAAAATGCACGTCCGGCAGAAACAGGCGTTGTAGGATTTCTCGACGGAAGCTATGAAGTTTTTAAAGCTTTAAAGATATTCGGCAGGATTTCCATTTTTTCAACAGAATCGTACCAGTCGGCGGTGTGGCAGTTTGAGTCAGTCGCGCCCGGCGTTCTGGCGAGCGTGCCGCTCTATGGCGAAGGTTCGCGCAGCTACATCGGCTTTTCGTACGAACCGTTTGAGTTTTTAAAACTCTCAGCCCGATATGCAGCGACTCTTAAAAATAATGTAAAAACGCTGGGCAGCGGCAATGCGGAAATTGAGGGAAATTCGGATGAGCGATTGTTAGTACAATTGGATTTGGCGTTTTAAATAATTAAAAGAATTTGATTACTCACCTTGATTTGGAATAAGTATTTCAGTAAGGGTATCAAGTCGCTTCATAAAAACATCAATTTGAGGTGGAATAGCATCACCGTATATACGAATGGATTTACTCTCCTTGTCACTTTTAAAAATTGAAATTGTATAAATAAATGGGGACTTGGGCTGTTTTTCTATGTAGTAAGGCTCAAGTTTCCAAAATTCGTCCACAGAAACCAAATTTATGAGGTTTTCATAGCTCACATTTTCATAAGCAGTTGTCCCCATACCATAAGCTATGGGACCAATTTCATTTGTATGAATATAGACAGTATCAATTTCAAGTTTTTTATAATGAGTGTTTCCTGATTTTTCATATCGAATTCGGGGAAAACTATCATTAATATAGTAAGGTCGGGAAGGTTCAGAAGATTCTTCGCAGCTTTGAAAAATTCCAGCTACTAAGAGGGCAAAACATATGATAAACTTTTTCATTTCGGCTCGGTGATTTAAAAGAAGGATTTTAAAAATACAAAATACCAAAAATTCTTTTAAAAACCACTCTTTTAAAAATCCATCGTTTTCCGCCTCAGCATTTTATCAATTTTCCCCTTCACATTTTTATACACAATAAGCCGCGCACCCGGCTGGAACGTGATGTAATACCACATCCATTCGGCAAAAAGGCGCAAGCGGCTGCGGAAACCAATCAGCGCCCACACGTGAATAACTGCCCAGATAAACCATGCCAAAAAACCCTGCACACTACGGCCTTTTATCACACCGACAGCTTTTGCACGGCCAATCGTTGCGAGGCTTCCGCGGTCGTTGTAGTAAAAAGTTTTCCGGTTTTGCGGCGCAATTTCTTTTAAAATCACGTCCGCAACATAGTCCGCCTGCTGCATCGCTACCTGCGCCACGCCCGGAAGCATCGCACCGCTTTCGTCTTTAAAAGCCGCTGCATCGCCGATAACGAATACATTCGGGCGGTTTGGAATGCTACAGTCGCGGGCAACGATAACGCGGCCGGCTTTATCCTGCTCCACCCCAAGGGTTTTTAAAAGCGGCGACGCCGAATTACCCGCCGCCCAGATGACATTTGTCGTTTTAAAAACTTTGTCCCCAGCGGTCACGCTTTTTTCGTCCATAGCCGTAACGGAAGTTTTTAAAAAGACATCAGCACCCAACTCCTGCAAATCGTAAAAAGCGCGGTCGCTTAATTCTTTCGGGTACATGCTCAGAAGCCGCTCGCCTGCTTCGATGAGATTTACATGCACGTCCTGCTTTTTAATAATTGGGAATTCCGGCAAAATCGAATTTAAAGCGATTTCTGCAATCGAACCCGCAAGCTCCACGCCCGTCGGCCCGCCGCCAACAATAACAAATGTAAGGTGCTGTTCAGCTTCCGGCGTTCCGTAAACCTGCTCGGCTAATTCAAAGGAAAGCAGCACTTTTTCACGGATTTCCAGCGCATCGGAAAGCGTTTTTAAACCCGGCGCGAACTGCTCCCACTCGTCATGCCCGAAGTATGATTGCCGCGCGCCAGGCGCCATAATGAGATAGTCGTAGGAAATCTGTTCGCCGCGAGCAAGGCAGACTGTTCCGGCTTGTAGATTCACTGATTCCACCGTATCCATCACCACGTGCACATTTTTATGCTCTTTTAAAATTGCACGGATCGGCGAGGCAATATCGCGCGGTGACAAAGCAGCTGTTGCAACCTGGTATAAAAGCGGCTGAAACAAATGGTGATTTTCCTTGTCGATTAAAATTGCATCGGTTTCCGTCGAGCCCAGCTTTCGTGCTGCCGTCAGCCCGCCGAAACCTGCTCCGATAATTACCACGCGCGGCCTTGAAATATTTGCCATAATTTTTAAAACTTTACAGTACGTTTTAGAATTTTTAACGCAGAGGTGCGCAAAGGTTTCGTAGAGAGCGCAGAGGTTTTAAAAACTCACCCCACTCACAAACTCACTCCACTCATAAAACTCATTTACTTCTTATGCAAAAGATCATATGACTCAGCTTCAAACAAAAAATGCCGCGCTATCGGCAGCGACATCGGGCTTTCTTGATTTTCCATACGCTCCGGATGCCACTGCACTGCCAGCATAAACGGCTTTCCCATTGCGTCAGCCCATTCAAACGCTTCAATAATTCCGTCCGGCGCTTTTGCTGCGGCAGCCAGCGTTTGCGGTAACTTATCCACCGCCTGGTGATGCGCGCTATTCACCTCGCCCTCAAGCGTCCCGGCGATCTTTTTTAAAATCGAACCGCTCATGACTTCCACCTGATGTTTTTCATCTTTCTTTTCCAATGCGCGGTGCTCCTGCTCGGTCTTGTATTCGCTCGGCACATCCACGATCAGCGTCCCACCAAACGCAACGTTTAAAAGTTGAGCGCCGCGGCAGATTCCCAGGATCGGCATCTTCAGCTGCTCGGCTTTTTCAACGAGCGCAAATTCCAGTTCATCGCGTTTCGGATCGGTTTCGACGTGCTTTTCGGTAAAATCCACTGTTTTTCCATAGCGCGATGGCTCAATGTCTTCACCGCCTGTGAACACGATTCCCGCGCATTCTTCCAGCGTTTTCAAAGCTTCTTCTTTATCGAGTTTCGACATATCCACGCACTCGACTTCTTCATCTGCTTTTTTGATCCACTTTCCGTAATTCTCGTATTTTTCCGAACCGCTCCCTTTTGAAATAGCTATTTTCATTGTTTCACTTTTTAAAAATTAATCAAATATTTCCATAATTCTTTTTAAAAACTCGTCGCGTCCTTTTGAAATTTCTGTTCGGACCGGAAGCACCGCAACCGTTATTTCATGATCTGCAAATTCTTTTCCGAATTGCCGCAGTTTCACCGCATCTTTTTCCGTCGTTACAACAGTTTTTGTTTTTAAAACCACACATTTTTTTACAATTTTCGCAACATCATTTCCCGAAAACCAATGATGATCTTTAAAACCAAAATGATGTAAAACCCTGACATTGCGCGTTTCAACCGTTTTTAAAAACCTCTCCGGCTTTGCAATTCCACTCACCGCAACTGCGCCATTTTTAAAAGGATCATTATTAAATTCACGCCGTGAATACATATTGTAAAATTCCCCGGCGACCGTCCGGGCTTCAACAATAACACAATTTTCTTTTAAAAGATTTTCACCAATGGTACTTTTTAAAACGAATTCCTGCGCGCCGTTCATCAGCACGATCACATCTGCCCTTTTTAGCGATTCCAGCGGCTCACGCAATCGCCCGCGGGGCAGCAAGTACGGGCGCCCCAGCGTTTCCTTATCTATCAGAACAATATCAAGGCCGCGCGCAAGTTTCCTGTGCTGAAATCCATCGTCAAGAATAATGCACTTTTTTAAAAAACGCTTTTCCGCTGCATCACCGTAAATTTCGCGTATCACATCCTCCCGCTCTTTAAAAATCCTCAGCGCCGTTTGTGCACCCGCAGCTCTATCGCTATGGGCAATAACGGCAACTGAAAGCGATTCCGCAAGCATCATCAGCTCATCACCGGCTTTTTCCACGTTCGTGAGAATATCCGTGCCGTCCGACACAACAACTTCGCCTTTACTTTTTCGCCTATAACCGCGGCTCACGATGGCAGGCGAAACAGAATTTTTTAAAAGCTCGCGCGCAAGCAACTGCACGAACGGCGTTTTTCCCGTTCCTCCCGCCGACACATTGCCAACGCTGATCACCGGGATTTTCACGTCAATAATTGCACGCTTTCCTGCATCAAATTCCGCATTGCGCCGCGCAACGAAATACCCGTACATATTTTCAAGGGTTTTTAAAAGCATTTACGTTGAGCTTCGGTTTAATTTCAACTCACAATCTTTTAAAAGCCCCGTAATTTCCTCACGCGATGCATCTTTCCGAATCAAAATTTTCTCCGAAAACCGCAGTTCAATCTTTGAAAACGGCAGCGGAATTTGGAACAAATCCCAGCTTTTTAAAAGCACTTTTTTAGAATGGATTTTCACGCCGCACAAAACTAAGGGAACATTCGCACGCTGCGCTGCAATTACCGCCCCGGCTTTCATTTCCAAACGTGGGCCACGCGGGCCGTCGGGTGTAATTAAAACCAGAGAACTCTTTGCTGCTGCTGCCATTTCTTTTAAAACCTCATCGCCACCACGCGAACTCGAACCGCGGATCAGCCGAAAATCCCACGTTTTTAAAAGCGCCGCCAGCATATCGCCGTCCTTGCTCAGGCTCGTCACGCCAACAGCTTTTTGCTTTTTAAAAACTTTCCACACAGGCAACATTTCCCCATGCCAGAACGCTACAACGCACGGCGCATTCGGCAATTCGCCTTGAATGGAAATCCGCCACGTTTTTGAAAGGAGGTTGATGAGAGGCGGCGCGATTTTTTTAAAATTCATTTTTAAAACTTTTCAAAAATATTATCCGCAAAACTGCTAATTTTCCATGATTATCACGCAAAATATTTCACCAAAATTCTTTTTAAAAACTCATGAACGAACTCCCGCCCGAACCCAAAAAGAGCTTTTACTCAACAAGCTATGATGCGTTCAAGCATCTCGACTCGCGCATTTACGACAGTTTTAAAAACCGCAAACACATCAGCCGCGACATCAACGAAGAATTTGTCGAAAAGCTGACATTCGGGCAGCGCCTTGCCGACCGCGTGGCGTCATTCGGCGGTTCGTGGACGTTTATTATTTTGTTTGGCTGTGCGCTTGCGGCGTGGGTGGTTTTAAATTCAGTTATTCTCGCCCGCGCCGGCGGAGAATTTGATCCGTATCCCTACATTCTTTTAAATCTTTTTTTATCTATGCTCGCCTCCATTCAGGCGCCGCTCATCATGATGTCGCAAAACCGGCAGGCAGCAAAAGACCGCCTTGATGCTTCACACGATTATGAAGTGAATTTAAAAGCGGAATTGGAAATCCTGGAATTGCACAAAAAACTCGACGCACTCCGCGAACATCAGTGGAGCGAACTCGTCGAAATGCAGCAGCAGCAAATTCAACTGTTAACGGAAATCCTGCAAAAACGCCCGTAGATTTTTAAAAGCAAAAATCCCTTCGCGCATTCAGCACAAAGGGATTTTCTTTTAAAGATTTTCTTTTTAAAAACTTAATCTGCCTGCTTTGTAAGCTGCACTTCACAATGGATTTTCACTTCGTCGCTTACAACGACCTGTCCGGCTTCCGTCATGCCGTTCCACATCAGGTTAAATTCCTTGCGACTTACTTTTGTGTCAAGCGTAAAACCTGCTTTCGTCTGGCCGTATGGATCAACCATCATTCCACCAAATTCCACTTTTAAAACAACCGGTTTTGTAATTCCGCGAATCGTCAAATCGCCATTTAGCGTCGCTTCATCGCCCGAACCCTGATAACCTTTTCCAACAAATTTCAGCTGTGCATGATTTTCCGCATCAAAGAAATCTGCTGATTTCAAATGCGTATCACGCATTTCATTGTTCGTTTCGATGGAATTAATATCCGCCGAAAATTCAATTTTCGTAGCTTTTGTAAAATCCTCGCCGTCCGTTTCTACCGTCGCATCAAACGTGCGGAAATATCCGGTCACAGTCGTGATCATCAAGTGTTTCACTTTAAACTGGATTTCCGAGTGGGCCGGGTCAATTTTCCACGTTGTGGTAGTTTTCGTTGCTGTTTCAGTTGCTGTTGCTGGTTCCATTATTACTCCTCTTAAAAAAAATAAGTTACGTTAAACATATTGTGTGATAACACACATTAGGATAAAAAAAATCCTGATTTTCCTTTTATTTATTGTCTTTGATAATTTTCATTCCACCTGTCCATCGCTTTAGTTCGCGAAGCATTTTTTCGGCGGCTTTCTCGGTAATTTCATTGGGCGCAAAAATTCCTTCCGCATTAATAAATTGCGTGAAAAACGGCAGATTCACCTGCTCCGCAAGCGGCATGATTTTAAACGTTGTCAGATCATTTTTTAAAGCATTAGACGCACGCGTTCCCGCTGAAACGCCGCCATAACTCACGATTCCCGCCGCCTTATAGCCCCATTCCTGCGCAAGATATTCTATCGCGTTTTTTAAAGAAGCCGGATAGCTCCAGTCGTACTCTGCCGTTACAAAAACAAACGCATCGGCTTCATCAATTTTCGCGCTCCACTGCTTCGTGTACTCATGCACATAGTTTTTCAGCATCGGGTGATTCGGCTCATTCATTACCGGTAGATTTATTTCACCCAAGTCCAAAACCTCAACAGTAAAATTTCCCGTTGCAACTGCCTTTTCAGCGATCCAGCGAGCTACAATCGGGCCTTTGCGTCCCGGGCGCACCGTTGAAGAAATAATTTTGAGATTATACATTTTTAAAACTCTTTTAAAACCTCTACAAATTTCCCCCTTTGAAGGGGGACTAAGGGGGATGACGCGTCAACTATTCTTACGCGACCTTCTTAATTTCATCCCTCTGTATCTCCCTTCAAAGGGAGACTTTTAATCAACTCTAAAAAAAACTCACCCGATTTTCACCGATGTCATCGTGAGCGAGCCCGCCACCGCTTTATCATTAAAAAACGAAATTTCATCACTTTTTTCCTGAAGTCCCAGCGAATACATCAGCGGCAAATAATGGTCAGGCGATGGAATTGCAAGTCGAGCATCTTTATGTAATTTCGCATATTCCATTAGTGATCTGTGGTCGCCTTCACTGATTTTATTTTTAAAAATTTCGTTTAATTCCAGCGCCCAATCAAACCCAAATTCATTATTGATATTTTTAAAATCGCCGCCCGGAATCTGCATCATACGCAGATTGTGAACCATATTCCCACTCGACAGGATCAACACACCTTTCTTCCGCAACGCTGAAAGCTCCTTCGCAAGTTCATAATGATACTGCGCGGGCTTGTAATAATCAATGCTCAGTTGCAGCATCGGAATATCCGCCTTTGGGTACATCTGCTTCACAACGCTCCATGCGCCGTGGTCAAGTCCCCAATCATGGTCCAGCCCGACACTCGTATTTTTAAAAAGCTCAGCCGTTTCCTTCGCTAAAACAGGATTTCCGGGTGCCGGATACTGAACATCAAAAAGCTCTTTTGAAAAACCGCCAAAATCGTGGATCGTCTTTGGGCTCTTCATCGCCGTAATATACGTGCCGCGCGTCAGCCAGTGCGCCGAAACGATAATGGCAGCTTTCGGCGTAGGAATCTCCTCCGCCATCGTGCGCCACCGCTGCGAAAACTCATTGTCCTCTATCGCATTCGTCGGTGAGCCATGCCCGACAAACAGCACAGGCATTTTCTCAGCCCCAGTTTTTAAATCACGCGTAAAGTTTTTAAAACCACCTAATGTGCTCATGGCAGTTACTCCGACAGCTATTTTTAAGAAGTCTTTTCTGTTCATTATTCAAATATACAAAAACATTCTGTGTTTAAACACATATATTAACGAAACGTTTTTAAAAGTATTGTTTATAAGATTTTTAAAGCGTTAAATACTTCTAACGTAATCCATCGCGGAATCCCCCTCGGCTACGCCGTATCCCCCTTTTCTAAGGGGGAATTTCTTCTATCGTACTTCTCGCGAAAGAAGAAAGTCTCCCTTTTCTAAGGGAGATGCCCAACGGGCAGAGGGATCGCATTTTCTTTTTTTTAAACAAAAAAAAAATCCCTTTGCAAATTACTTTCACAAAGGGATTAAAAAAAAACATTTCTTTTAAAAAGAAACTACAAATTACCGCGCAACGCCTGCTCACGCTCCAAGCTTTCAAATAACGCTTTAAAATTACCCGCGCCAAAGCTTTTCGCGCCTTTACGCTGAATAATTTCAAAGAATAATGTCGGACGGTCTTCAACCGGTTTTGTGAAAATTTGCAGCAAATATCCTTCTTCGTCAGTATCTACAAGGATGCGAAGTTCACGCAGCTTTTCAACTTCCTCGTCAATCGTGCCAACGCGCTCGAGCAATGTATCATAATATGAATCAGGCGTATCGAGAAATTCCACGCCGCGCGATTTCAGTTCGCGAACAGTTTTTAAAATATCTTTCGTCGCAACGGCGATGTGTTGAACGCCTTCACCTTCGTAAAAATCAAGATATTCTTCTACCTGTGATTTGCGTTTTCCTTCTGCCGGTTCATTTATTGGGAATTTCACGTAACCATTGTCATTGCTCATCACTTTGCTCATCAGCGCAGAATATTCCGTATTGATCTGCTTGTCGTCAAAGCTTAGGATATTCGTGAAACCCATCACTTTTTCGTACCACTCGACTGTCGGTATCATGCGGTTCCAGTCCACATTGCCCACGCAGTGGTCAACGTAGAGCAGGCCAACATCATTTGGCTGATACTCAGATTTTTTTGCTACATAGCCGGGAAGGAATGCGCCATGATAATTTTTGCGCTCAACAAAAAGGTGAATAGTTTCGCCATACGTATAAATTCCTGCAATCACCGCCTCACCAAATTCATCTTTTAAAACCTTAGGTTCCATGTACGATCTTGCGCCGCGGCTCGTGGTCTTTTCATACGATTCCCGCGCATCGTCCACCCACAGCGCAAGGATTTTCACACCGTCCCCGTGTTTTTTCACATGCTCGGCGATCGGGCCCTCACTTTTTAAAGGTGTTGTCAGCACGAGGCGGATCTTATTCTGCTGCAATACATACGAAGCGCGGTCGCGAACGCCTGTTTCCGGGCCAGCGTACGCCACAAGCTGATAGCCAAAAGCGGTTTTGTAATAATACGCCGCCTGCTTAGCGTTTCCAACGTAAAGTTCGATATGGTCAGTGCCGTTCAGCGGCAGAAAGTCTTTTTCCTTGTGCGACTGGAGTTTTTCTGCGATATCGGCAACAGTTGTTTCGAGAGTTTCCATAGCTTTTTTTTAAAAGATTATTTTTTAAAACGTTGTTTTGCTGAATTTTGAAGTGATAACGAATTGACGTCGGTTTGCCTGTAATTCATCCACAAATTTACGATTTTTTCTCGCAGCCGCGCGAACCGTTTTTTAAAAACAAAAAAGCCGTTCATTGTAAGCGAACGGCTTTTAAAACCTTGTTTCATCCGGATCAGTTTTTCTTCATGTGCAGCCGGAAATTCACGGAGATCGTTTCATCTATTTTTATCATTCCGCCAAATCTCTTCGGCGGCATGAGCTTGAAATCTGAAAAAAGCAGGTTCACTTTGCCCGTGAGCGAAAAATTTTTATCGTCGCTGTGCCTTGCCTGGAAGGGGATCGTAAATATCTTTTCAGTGTTCAGGATCATGATCTTTACTTTTCCGGCGACCGTTCCGTTCTCATCACGCGGGTTTTCCAGCTCAAGGATCTCAACGAAAATATTCTTGTGTTCCTCAGCTTTTAAAAGCTCCTGAAAATCGTTGTCTATCAGGAAATTATTGCACTCAAATTCCTTCACCGGCAGCGCCAGCCGGTTTGGAGTGAAGACAAGAGCGTCATTTACCGTCGTGTATTCAAGCGGCACATCGCTGTAAACTTTATCTAAGCTGCACGAATACCCGCCGATACTGGTCGTGCCGCGGATGATGATCTGGCTTTCGCTTTTCACCACCCAGCGCCCTTCGCCCGTTGTGGCGGGACTCATAAAACCGATCAGCCCGATGAATATTATGCTCAGCATATTCATTATTTTTTAAAAAGTTTTTAAAGTTTTGTACAATTCAGGTTTTTAAAACAATTACTTATCCGACTTTTTAAAAGTCGCATTAAAGCTCAGCGTGATCTCATCGCCCGTTTTAATTGTACCAAAAACTGCTGTCGGCGGCTCAATTTTAAAATCGGTCATTTTCACTTTGGTGCTGCCTTCAAACTGGAATGTTTCTGCGCCGGCTTTACCTTTGCCTGTAAGCGTTACCGGACGCTTTACTCCCGCTACTGTCAGGTCGCCAACGGCAGTAAAAGTAATCGCGTCGCCCGACTGCTTCAGGCTTTTCATTTCCGTAAGCGTAAAGGTAATGTTCTTGTTGTTCTTTGCTTTTAAAGCTTCATACGCTTTGTCGTCCATGCCGCCTTTTCCGCTTTTCAGCGTTTGCACGTTTATCACCACCTGCAGGGCGCTTATTCCCTGGATTTCATTACCATCGACAGAAACCGTGAATGTCGCCTTTCCGCTTCCTTTTGATGATTTCATTGTCCAGTCATGGAGCGACGACGTGCCGGAAACTTTTAATTCAGAACCCGAAGAAAGATTATACACCTGCTGCGCGTTTACAAGGGAAATCCCTGTAAACATCATGATTGCAATTGCTACTAAATTTGAAATGCGCGTTTTCATCGTATCACCACTTTCCCGGCCTTGCGGCCGTTCGTCTCGTCACACT
>JAZKFS010000015.1:17161-19925 GCA_040386315.1 Bacteroidota bacterium | reverse complement strand
TTAAAAGCTCTGTTTTAAAAAAGCAAAGCAACTCGAATAACTCACAGCACTCACAAAACTCCCTCAACTATCTTTTAAATTTCTTAGACGCGTACGATTTCGCCTCCGAGGGAAGCGAGGACATCCAGGAGGAATCCAAAACGCTCATCAACGCGTCGGTGCTCGGGCTGATTTTTGAAAAAATAAACGGCTACCGCGACGGCTCGATTTTCACGCCGGGATTTATAACGATGTATATGTGCCGCGAGAGCATTCGCGCCGCCGTTGTGCAGAAAATGAACGAACATTTCGGCTGGGCTTGCGGGAATTTTGACGATGTAAAAAACTTCACGGCCGATAAACGTGCGGCGAAGGACGTTCTCGAGCTCAACTCCATCGTCAATTCACTGCGCGTGTGCGACCCCGCCGTTGGCTCCGGGCATTTTCTCGTGTCGGCGCTCAATGAAATTATCGCGGTGAAGTCCGGGCTTCACATTCTCGCTGACGATGCGGGCGTGCTGCTTGGCCGAATTGATGTGAATATCGAAAATGACGAACTGATTATCACACGCGATGACGGAAATTTTTTCAGCTACGAAATTTCAAACGGAATAATTCCGCGTGAGGCGCAGCGCATTCAGAAAACGCTTTTTCATGAAAAGCAGCGCATTATTGAGAATTGCCTTTTTGGTGTGGACATCAATCCCAATTCCGTCAAGATTTGCCGCCTGCGCTTGTGGATAGAGCTGCTGAAAAATGCGTATTACACGGAAGATTCCGGTTTTAAAAACCTCGAAACGCTGCCGAATATTGACATCAATATTAAGTGCGGAAATTCCCTCGTCAGCCGGTTTGCGCTCGATATGGATTTAAAAAAGTCTTTAAAGAAATTCGAGTATTCTTTTAAAGATTACCGGACGCTCGTGCATGAATATGTGCAGGCACGCGATAAAGATACCAAACGCAAACTGGAAGATACGCTCAAACTTATCAAATCTCAATACGGACAGGAATTAGGCACTCTTGATACGCGACAAATAAAATACAGCGTTTTAAAAGGACAACTTCACGCGCTTGATACTGAAGTTGGTTTTGTAGAGCCGACGCCGCAGCAGAAAAAAGATATTGAAAAGAAGCGTGCAAAATTAGAAGATGATTTTAAAAAAGCTGAAGCAGTAAAAAAGGAATTGGAAAATAACGACGGAATCTACCGCAATGCCTTTGAATGGCGCTTTGAGTTTCCCGAAGTGCTCGATGATGACGGCAATTTTAAAGGGTTTGATGTGGTCGTGGGGAATCCGCCGTATGTAATGAATCAAATGAATGAACATGAAAAAGAGTTTTTTAAAAATACTTTTAAACATTCATCTGGTAAACCTGATTTATATCGTTTTTTTACAGAATTGGGACATTATATTTTAAAAGAAAATGGATTATTCTATTTCATCATTCCAAATTCAATTTTAGCAACTCCATCAACCACGGATTTAAGGAAATTTCTAATTAATTCAAATACGATATTACAATTGACAAACTTTTTTGGCGAAGTCTTTGAAGGTGTTGGCGTTAATTCTACTTTGCTTTATACTAAAAAAACAAAGCCGAAAAATGAAACGATAGTTGTAATAAATGATACTGAAAATTACCCTTCTGCGGATTCTTTAAAAGCTGCTATTGAAGCTCAAAGCTTTTTAAAAATCTCTGATATAAAAAAGTCTGCTGAATATTTGATAAATACCTTTTTAAAAACTGAAGAGATTTCAATTCTTGAAAAATTAGAAAAAAATCCTAAACTCGAAAAAATTGCTTCTTATACTTTGGGTTTACAAGTTTATCACAATACGATGCATAGCAAAAGTGATATTGAAAATAGAATCTATCATTCTAAAGAGAAAATAGATGAATCTTATATTTTTGAATCTGGAGGAAGAAATATTTCAAGATATGGATTTAATGAGAATTTCAATGAATATGTTTCTTATGGAGAATGGTGTTATAATAAGCCTGATATAAAATTCTGTAAAGAAGAAAGAATTCTGATTCGAGAAATTACAAGTAAAACTGGACTTGTTGCGACAATTACAAATTCAGTTCATGTTCCCAATAAAGCAGTAATTATCGTTATTTGTAATAAATGCTCAAACCATTTTCTTTTATCGATTTTAAATTCAAAATTAATTGGATTTTACATCAATAAAATTACTGAAAAGGGCGAGCAAAGACTTTTTCCAAGAGTTTCATTAACAACAATTAAAAATCTTCCAATCCCCGAAATCCCCGCCACCGAGCAGTCGCCATTGAGCACCCTCGTCGAAGAAATCCTTGCCAAAAAGCAGCGAGGCGAGGAGACCGTGGAGCTGGAGCGCAGAATTGATGAGATGGTGTATACGCTGTATGATTTGACGGAGGAGGAGATAGCGGTTATCGAGAAGTAAAAAGGAAAAAGGAAAAAGGAAAAACTGATAAACGAACGATTATTTCTCGGGAACGAACGACTGGTTCTCAGGAACGAACAATTGGTTCTCGGGAACGAATGACTGGTTGTCGGGAACGAATGACTGGTTGTCAGGAACGAACGATTGGTTATCGGGAACGGATGATTAATTCTTAGGAATGAACGATTGATTCCCAGGAATGAGTGATTAATTCTCAAGAAAAAATGAATATTTCTCAGGAAAAAATGAATATTTCTCAAGAAAAAATGAATATTTCTCAAGAAAAAATGAATATTTCTCAAGAAAAAATGAATATTTCTCAGGAAAAAATGAATATTTCTCAAGAAAAA
>JAZKFS010000015.1:0-17061 GCA_040386315.1 Bacteroidota bacterium | reverse complement strand
TGAATATTTCTCAGGAAAAAATGAATATTTCTCAAGAAAAAATGAATATTTCTCAGGGAAAAATCAATATTTTTAGGAAAGGAAGATGTTGGAACTGGAGCGCGAGATAGACCGCCTTGCATACGCGCTGAATGAGCTGACGGAGGAGGAAATAGAAATTGTGGAGAAAAGAGTTAGGGAGTTTTGTGAGTGCGGGGAGTGAGTTATTTTTTTTATATAATATTAAAAAGTTATTATTATGAATTACATGAAATGGCTAAACATACTTATTGCATTTGTAGCCCTGCTGCCGCTTTATTCCTGTAAAGAAGACCTTTCACCTTCAGACACAGATTATCCGTTAGCAGAGCCGGGATTCCTTGCAGCCAACATTAATGATTTTGCATGGAAGAGTGATCCCTTTAAGCGTAATGCTGGTCTTCTAAATGAAGATGATGGCGCATATGCTACCTATGGAACCTTTCGGTATGGAGCACCCCCTGATACCTTTGCTCTCAGAAATTATCTTGAGATAAGGGCAAAACAAGAAGATGATACCGTTAGAAAACATCTTTCTTTTTATGTCTATAATGTAACAGGTACTGGTACAAAAACAACGTCATCTGGTGAACTGAGAGGATATTTTAAACACCGGTTACAATCCTCAACCGTGTTTAATGACTTTAGTACTGAGGGCATGTCCGGAACTTTGAGGATAACAAAGTTAGATACAATCAATCACCTTATATCCGGTACATTTGAATTCACCGCCAGGCATGTTAGTAATAAAGAACAGATAATGCACTTTACAAAGGGCTCATTTACCGATGTAATTCTTTTTAGCTTTGAATAAATAAGGCGAGATCATTACTCGCAAAAAGCAGCGAGGCGAAGAGACCGAGGAGCTGGAGCACAGAATAGATGAACTGGTGTATAAGCTGTATGATTTGACGGAGGAGGAGATAGCGGTGGTGGAGGGTGCGGGGAAGTAGTTTGGGTGCAGAAATCCCCCTTGATAAGGGGGACTTGAAGAAAGAATATTAGCGTGAAAAGAATCTTGTCCCCCTTATTAAGGGGGAAACAGGGGGATTTCTCTTCCGGCGTGAGAATTGTTTGAGGCAGAAAATCCCCCTAAATCCCCCTTGGTAAGGGGGACTTTTGGAAAGATCAATGGGAAAGAAGAATCTTGTCCCCCTTATTAAGGGGGAAACAGGGGGATTTCTCCTCTGACGCGAGAAATGTTTGACGCGGAAATCCCCCTAAATCCCCCTTGGTAAGGGGGACTTGAAGAAAGAAAAATTACGGAAGAAAAATCTTGTCCCCCTTATTAAAAGGGGGAAACAGGGGATTTCTCTTCTGACGCGAGAATGGTTGATGCAGAAATCCCCCTAAATCCCCCTTGGTAAGGGGGACTTTGAAGAAAGAATCTTGGCGTGAAACAAATCTTGTCCCCCTTATCAAGGGGGAAACAGGGGGATTTCTTCTGACGCGAGAAATGTTTGACGTGGAAATCCCCCTAAATCCCCCTTGGTAAGGGGGACTTTGAAGAAGGAATGTTTTAAAAAGTAGGTGAAAGAATCTTGTCCCCCTTATTAAGGGGGAAACAGGGGGATTTCTCTTTTAGGAAGATCCCATTTTTTTTAAATCTACGACTTTATCCTCTATGATATTATCTACGATATTTTTTATCGTGAACATCTCGAAGCTTCTCGTGGTGAGATCTACTCTGAGAAGGTGCTCGCGCAGTTCCGGCAGTTTGATACCGCTCACGACGATATTGTCCAGCGGCAGATAGCTTTGGGGCGTATAAATGATATTATCTATTTCAATATTGACTTTGGGCCTGAGCAGGTTGTCCTCGGTCATCCCAAATAGATCGTCAAAGTGTACCATCATGGTATATACTCCCAAAAAACAATTATGAAAGAAGTGGAATGATCCCGGGATAGACAAAGAAATGCTTTAAAAACAAAGAGAGCAGTATTCTTTATAATTATTCTATGAACTTGTTTAAACTTTTAAAAATATAACGTATTATTATCCCTCTTTCCTGCGGACATCTCCCTTACAAAGGGAGATACTTTGAATTTGTATCCCCCTTTTCAAGAGGGACACGGCGTAGCCGAGGGGGATTATGTCTGCCTTTTAAAAATTTTAAACAAAGTTCGATCATTAGTCTTCAAATTCAGCAAATTCAGGGCGTATCTCCGTATATATCTCGTCGCCCCTGTCTGTAATAAAGTATAAACATCCCGAACCGTCAGCCGCCGCTTTAAAATCCCGTATCTTACCTATTATACCTGCATAGATCGCTTTCTGAGCAAGGATCGGCCCGGGATTTCCTTCGTCCATTACCGTTCTGAAGACGCTGTACATTTCTTCGTGACTCATGTTCGCCCTTTTAAAAATAAAAATGAAAGAAAACCGGAGGGAATTTTCGTAGAATAAAAGACTGGCTTTAAAAAAAAGAAGCTATCTGCTAATGCCTTGCAAACATACAGAAACAAATGGTATCAAAATTTTAAAAGAAATACTACGGTATGAGAGCGAAGGGGCTTTTAAAAAGAAAGGCGGGAAGGAGTATATTAATTTGTAATCCAATCCTGCTGTTTGTAGAGGGCTTTCATCATGCTGATAATATCCGTTTTCCATATTTCATCTTTGGTGAGGGTGGTAAATTCATCTACTTTTATGTCGGATTTGCACTCGGGCGAGTCGTGGAGTATCCGGCAGATGTCATCGAGGGTATGGTCAGAATAAATAAGCCACGAGGTCTCGCCGATACGCACGAACTGGTTGAATTTGCCCATCTTGATGAGAAATTCCTTATCTACGTAGGTTGTGGAGGTATTATCGCAGATCACAAGGTAGAGATTTTTGTCAGTATCGTTCATAAATATGGCTTTGAAAGCAATAAAACATGGAAAAGAGGGCTATGTAGCTTTTTTTGTCATGAGCATCATCACACCGTGCGTCTTGACAGCATGAAAAAGTATGGCGTCCCATTTGGTCTTGTCCATCGCTGTAATACTTGCATCGGCAAATTCCCCCAATACAGCTTTCACCGCGTGTAGTGCGGTCATCATTTCATCAGGATTAGTCCTGAATTCGTGTTCGTATTGTTCTTTAGTAATGGTGGTACCGCGTGCGGAAGGAATATGGATGTAGATGCTCAATGCACATACTACGGTGGTAACGTCTGAGAGGTGGATTATATTATATAGGGAATGTAAAGAGATGAGCGATTTACATAATAAACAAGGCAGACCGGAGGATCTGCCTTGTAAAAGTTTTGTTGTGAAGATATTACCGTCCGCCACCGCTGTCGCTTCCGCTGCGGTTTGAGTCTCGTCCGCCATTGTCTTCCGCGCCATCATTTCTGCTGCGGCTACCTGAATTCTGGTTAGGGCCGTTTTCGGTATCGCGCTGACGTGCAGACTGGCCCGAACCGCCACCATGATTTTGCTCACTGCCATCCTGATTTTGCTGGTTTCCACCCTGATTTTGCTGGCTGCCACTTTGATTTCCGCCGCCGCCATGGCTTTTATTGTCCTGATGGCTTCCCATATTGCCACCGCGAACGCCCTGGTTAGATCCGCCGCCCTGGCTTCCCGGGCTGCTTTGGTCTTTGTCGCTCCCACCGCCGCGATTGTTTCCCTGATTCTCCTGATTTGACATAGCAAACCTCCTGATATGAGAAAACGAAAAATAGTTATTGCGCGCGCAGAGTATGTAAATCTTATATATAGCATGAGCTTACATAGCAAGCGCACTATAGCAAAGCAATCAAAGAAACGATAAGTTCCGTAATGTTTTAAAAACAACCGGGGTATAATGTAAGGCTAAGAAAGAGAGGGGGAAATTCAACTGCCGTCAGAAGATCATGCTGGTTGCTCAAAGAGGGCAGGTTTTAAACCTGCCCCTACGAAGAAAGACATATTTTCAACTTTTGAAGGAAGTATAGTAGTATATTCATACGGTATCATTTCCTGTCATTACATTGGTGAGTCAAGGATACCTTCGATAGATATACCCTTCTCTGTACAGCAGGTCTTTAATACTTTTCCTTTTAAAGACGAAATGGAGAATCCGTTGATGACAAAGCTGTCAGGAATATAAATATTCGAACTGATAATAGCTCCGTTTATCCGGATGCTGGTCTTTGTTCTGATGGTATGTTTGCTGAATTCTTCAAAGATCTCATCAAAATGAAGGAACGTAAATTCAGGTGATTGTGTCAAGGTTAGATTCAAAATGTAGTGAGGTGTTAAAGATTATATCGTAATAAAACTAGATCATATCGTAACAAGACACTAAATTACGGCTAAATCTATGCCCTGACAATTCGTACATTTACGTAATTGCATGTGGTTTGGATAAATACGTATTACTACCTAATTTTCTCGGATCATTATAAAGAGAGGAAGAATACTATTATATAAAACTGACGGGCCAGGGTGAGAAGCGGCTTTTTAAAACGGCAGGTTGGGCAAGAGCGGGGCTCGGGTGAAATACTAATTTTCTTCGTTTTTAAACATAAGGACAGTCACTCCGTGCAGCTTTATAGCATGATGCAGAATAGACTGCCATTTGGTTTTTTCCTTCGACGTATGGCTGTCGTGGGCGAATTCATCAGCTACATTTTTAATAGCATGCAGCGCGTGGGTAATATCATCGGGGTTTTCCCGGAATATCTTTAAAAATTCTTTTTTAGTCATCGTCGTGGTGATAGTGGTAAAAAAGCAACTATTAAAGAACAGTAACTCAATTCATTCTTTTAAAACATCAGTAGAATTACTGGTTTTTAAAAGAGTAATGCAAGTATAACATTTATTGAGCAGCATTCCTAATTACTTTATAAATAAAGAGATTTTACCTTTATTAATAAAAAGTCCCGAGTATTTTAAAAGTTGCTGTAAAAGCTATACATTCACCGGATTACTTCATAGAAAATGACAATTGAATTTCCCTTTCTCCGTGAAATTCCGTAATTTTCGGGCTTGCGAAAGTTTTAAAAGAAAACTTTGCGATATTTCTCTTTTAGAATTCCTGCTTTAAAAAATATAGATGGCTGAAAAAGTTTTAAAAACCCAGGCAGTACCCCATGTAGTCAATAAACGCGCTATCCAGGTGCGCGGCGCACGGGTGAACAGCCTGAAAAATGTTTCGATTGATATTCCGCGCAACACGATGACGGTGATCACCGGCGTATCGGGTTCGGGAAAGTCATCGCTGGCATTTGATACGATCTACGCAGAAGGGCAGCGGCGCTTTGTGGAGTCGCTGTCGGCGTATGCCCGGCAGTTCCTGGAGCGCATGAGCAAACCCGATGTGGATTCCATTACGGGGCTGCCTCCGGCTATCGCGATCGAGCAGAAGACCGTTGCGAGAAACCCGCGCTCGACTGTGGGGACTTCGACGGAAGTATATGATTTTCTGCGTCTGCTTTTCGGCAGGATCGGCGTTACGCATTGTTTTAAATGCGGGCAGGTTGTTCGCAAAGACACGCCGCAGATCGTGCTGGACGAGATTTTAAAATGGCCTGACGGTGAAAAGCTTTATGTGCTGTTTGCATTGCCGGAAAGTTCTTTAAAAGTAAACGAGGAATTGCAAAGGCTGCGCGAAGCCGGATTTTTCCGCGTGGTTTTAAAAGGTTCTGCCGAGATTACGGAGATTCTGGAAGATACGGTTTTAAAAGGTGTAGAGCCTGAAGATGTTTTTATTTTGGTTGACCGCCTTGTCGTGCGCCATGATGATGAAACAAAGTCCAGGATGATCGATTCATTAGAATCTGCCTTTGGTTCTGGCGACGGAAAGATCGTTATCAGCAATCTTACAACCCGCACGGACTGGCACTTTTCCTCGCGGTATGAATGCGCGCGTGATGCAATTGTGTACCAGGAGCCGGAGCCACGGTTATTTTCGTTTAATTCGCCTTTCGGCGCATGTCCGAAGTGCCAAGGGTTTGGTAGAAGTGTCGGAATTGATATTGACCTGGTCATTCCCGACCGTTCAAAAACATTGAATAATGGTGGGATCCATCCATGGCGAACACCAGCTCATTCGCGCTATATCAAGCCGCTTTTAAAAATAGCAGGAAAATATAATATCCCGCTTGATACACCGATACACCTTTTTACAAAAGAGCAGTTTGATATCCTGATGAATGGCGTGGAGGATTTTATCGGGATCAACGGATATTTCGCAGAGATCGAATCACAGACGTATAAAATGCATTATCGCGTCCTGCTGAGCCGCTATCGTGGATATACGCAATGTCATGCGTGTCACGGTGCTCGATTGCGGACATCGGCGCGGCAGGTATTTGTTGGCGGAAAAAATATCCAGGATGTTGTTTCGCTGACGCTGGTAGAAGCGCTCGACTTTTTTAAAAACATTTCCCTTAATGAAACACAGATCGCCATTGCAGGACAGATCATGGCAGAAATCCTGTGGCGTATGGAACTGCTTGTGGAGATCGGGCTGGGATATCTAACGCTCGACCGGCTTTCCCACACGCTTTCCGGTGGGGAATCGCAGCGGATCAATCTCGCTACGTCACTTGGTTCAGCGCTGGTAGGAACGCTGTACGTGCTTGATGAACCGAGTATCGGGCTGCATCCCCGCGATACTGACAGATTAATTAAAATTCTTCACAAATTGCGTAATCTTGGAAATACAGTAATAGTGGTGGAGCACGATGCTGATATAATGTCGAACGCTGACATGATCATTGACATGGGGCCGATGGCGGGCGAGCATGGCGGCGAAGTGATATTTGCCGGAACGCACAGCGAGATTTTAAAAAGTGCTGAGTCGCTCACGGGGCAATATTTATCCGGTAAAAAAACAATTGACGTTCCTTTAAAAAGAAGTAGCGGTAACGGAAAGTTTTTAAAAATAATAAAGCCGCTTGAGCATAATTTAAAAGGCGATGATGTAGAAATCCCGCTTGGCTGCATGACAGTTGTGACGGGCGTTTCCGGTTCGGGAAAATCTACGCTGATCCACGATGTTCTGTATGCCCATTTGCAAAAATCAAAAGGTCTCGTATTTAACGGGCGCGTGGGCGTTTGCGAAAAAATAGAGGGAATGGAGTTTGTCGGGCAGGTGGAGATGATTGACCAGTCACCGATCGGGAAATCTTCGCGCTCTACTCCTGTGACATACACAAAAGCGTTCGACGCTATCCGTGATGTGTTTGCAACGACGCAGGCAGCAAAGCAGCTTGGCTGGAAGCCCGGGCATTTTTCGTTTAACGTTCCCGGCGGACGCTGCGATACGTGTGAAGGCGAAGGTGATGTAACAATTGAAATGCAATTCCTGCCGGACATTCATTTAGAATGTGAAGTTTGCGAAGGAACGCGATATAAAAAGGAAGCACGCCACATTCTTTTTAAAGAAAAATCTATCGTTGATGTTCTGGCGATGACGGTGAATGAAGCGGTGGACTTTTTTAAAGACACGGCGAAAGTTAGAAATAAAATCAAGATTCTCAAGGATGTCGGTCTGGGATATATCAAGCTCGGACAGCCAAGTTCATTGCTTTCCGGCGGTGAAGCGCAGCGCGTGAAACTTGCCACGTATATTGATACCGAGGCATCGTCGCCGACGCTGTTTATTTTTGATGAGCCGACCACCGGGCTGCACATGGACGACGTATCAACGCTGCTGAAAGCTTTTAAAAAGCTAGTGCAGAATGGGCATACGATCATTATTATCGAGCATAATCTTCACGTGATGGCGTCAGCAGACTGGATCGTAGATCTCGGGCCGGACGGCGGCGATAAAGGTGGGAGATTAGTAGCTGAAGGCACGCCGGAAGATGTTGCGAAAAATGAGGCTTCCTATACCGGGCAATTTTTAAAACCGGTTTTAAAAGAGCTTTTTAAAAAGAAAAAGTAGAGAGTTTTTAAAAGAATACTTCGACATACTGAGCGCAGTCGAAGTATAAGTATGAATTGTTTTTAAAAGGAAGTTTTAAAAGAAATTATTTTATAGTAAATCAGCCACGATGAAATCCAAAGCAAAATCGCTTTTAAAAATAATAATTACGATAGTACTCGTGGTCGGTTCGGTGTATTATTCACTACACAATGTTGACCTTGGGAAGCTGTGGCACTCGATTTTAAAAGCAAATTACTGGTGGGCCGTAGCGGCAGTTCCGGTAATCCTGCTCTCGCACTGGCTGCGGGCATTGCGTTGGCGGACTCTTTTAAAACCGGTAAAGGAGCCGGAATCAATGCAGAATCTTTTTTCTGCGGTAATGATCGGCTACGCGGTAAATAATATTACTCCGCGCGGCGGCGAACTGATCCGTCCGCTGACATATAGCAAGCGCGAAAAAGTACCGTTAGGAACGGTTATGGCAACGGTTTTAGTGGAAAGGTTTATAGATGTGCTGAGTTTACTGGTTTTTATTGCGGTTGCTTTTTTAGTAGTTCATGAAAAGATAAAGATTGTTTTTCCAGATATTACTTTTAAATCAGTTTTCTTTGCAGTGATCCTGCCGACGATCATTCTCCTTGCAATTCTGGTTTTGAGCGTAGCGACAAATGCAGGAGAGGCAATGTTGCGGCGGTTAGTGCGTCCATTCTCCGAAAATCTTTATAATAAGCTTCATCGGCTGCTGGAATCATTCATCCATGGGCTGGCGATTTTAAAATCACCGTCAGCGTACGCCCAGATCATTTTTGAAACACTCGGCATCTGGATCTTATACATTCTGCCGATGTATATTATGTTTTTTGCGTTTGATTTTCAAAGCAGGTTGCATCTTGGAATTGCTGATGCGACATTTATTTTGCTTATTCAAAGTATTGGGGTAACACTTGCTCCTACGCCTGGCGCAATCGGAATTTATCATACGCTTGTAAAAATCACGATGATGAATTTTTACGGGCTGAGTGAGGAAGAATCCTTAGCGTATGCGACCGTCACCCATGCTGTGGGATATATCCTGACAATGGTTGTTGGCGGGTATTACGCAATGCACGAAAATATTAAGGGATTTGAACCGCGTGGCGCTACAGGTGAAACAACAATTCCTGATAAGGTAACAGCGCGTTAATTTGTTTTAAAAACTATGGTGGTTTTTAAAAGAATTTTTGGAATGTAAGTAGTATGTTCGCAGATATACATAATCATCTTGTGCCGGGAGTGGATGATGGCGCCAAAACACTGGATGATTCTTTTGCAATGCTGGATCAGGCAGTGGCCGCGGGTGTGAAATTGATCTGTGCTACACCACATTTGCATGGTGACCCGGATGAAGTGGAAACGCACCAACATCATAAAAGATCATACGAAGCTTTAAAAAGCGAGATCGCAAAACGCGGTTACGATGTGGAAGTGTATCTTGGTTGCGAAGTATATTGCACACCTGACATCAATGAATTAGCGGCTTTAAAAGAATTTACCTTGCGAGAGCAGCAGAAATATATGCTGATCGAACTGCCGCCGACGGACGCTCCGCATTATTTTCCGGAGCTGTGCTTTCAGTTGAAGATGGAAGGAATTACGCCCATACTGGCGCACCCTGAGCGGAATTTAGCACTTCTGCGGCGTCCCGAGATTCTGGTAAAATATATCCGATCCGGAATTCTGACCCAGGTGACAACGGATGCTTTAACGGGTGGGTTTGGTGAGCAGATCATGAAATTTGCCGAAAGGATTGTGAAAAGTGGGGCGTGTACAGTATTGTCCAGTGATGCTCATAATACAGGCCGAAGATCATTTGCTTCGTGGCCTGATGCTTTTAAAAAGGTAAATGAGATAGCGGGAACCGGGCTGGCGAAGAAAATGAGTTTTGATAATGCTAAAACTATTCTTGAAGGTAATATACTTTCGCTTCCTGATTTTAGTGATGAATCGGCGGATATTTTGAAAACGGAAAAGAAGAAGCGTTTCTTTTTCTTTTGAAGAAGTTATATAGCTTTTAAAATTTAGTAATTCAGTAAATTTGTACTTTCTTTTTACTCCATAGTACTCTCTCACACTTAATATAATCGATATGAATAATGGCTTTACAAACGGTTCCAACGGCCCATCCAAGCCAGCCGGAAATATGCAGATGCATCAGTTTGCGCCTCCTCCTGTACAGGAGCGAAGGATTAATATATATGATTATATCCAGATTATTCTGCGTGGTAAATGGATAATACTTGCTGCCTTCCTTACTATTTTTGTAGCGAGTGCTTATTATACATGGACACGCCCGTCAGTATATGAAGCAAAGTCAAAAATGATCATTAGCTCCAAGCAAAATGATGCAATGTCTATCTTTAAAGGTATGGGTGGCACGGAGGAGCGTGGTATCAAAAATGAGCTGGAAGTGATGAAGTCTTTTCCTCTTTTGGTAAAGACTGCAGAATTATTATTAGATAGGAAATATATAGATACCAATAGTAAAGCCGAAGTCCTTCCTATTATTACTCACAAAGACAAGCGTAATGCTGATTTAAGAAAATCACATTATGATACCCTGATGAGTGTGGCCAGTCAATTAGGTTCAATTATTCAGCTTTCTCCAGTTCGGGATGCTGATGTTGTGGAAGTAACTACCAGAACAAACCACCCGGTGGAAGCAGCTATCATAGCAAATACATTTGTTGAGTCATATCAAACGGATAACGAAGAGAATAGTCGTTCCAATGCCCGCCGTCTCAGAACTTTTCTTGAAGAGCAGGCCGGCCATACAAAAGATACTTTGTTGCGTGCTGAGTCCCAGCAGCAGTCATATATGAGTGCAAATAAGGCTGTCCAGGTTGATGAGCAGTCTGCAGCTATTATTGCAAAGTTATCTGATTTTGATAGTAAGTATAATGAAGCAAGGATTAATGCCGAATCCACAAAGAAAGTTCTGAATGAATATCAATCGAGACTAAAGGAAGTTGAGCCGGAGTTCTCGGATAATTTAGCAGCAGCAGCAAATCCATATATTGAAAGTCTGCAAATGCAAATTGCACAATTAGAAGTACAAAAGGATTTTATTATTGCCGAAAAGCCCACAGTAGGCAGCCAGGTATGGCTTAATAATACCATGAAGGACAATGAGCGCCAGCTAGCAGAACTACGAAATAAACTCCGGATTAAAACAGAGGAAGTTAGGAAGTCTAAGTTGGGTTCCTTGCCCATTAACGTAGGGAATGGCAAAGATGGAAGTACCACAAGTGCACAAGGTTTACAAGGGTTAAAACAAAAGATTTTTGAACTAGGAATTCAGGGACAGTCTGAAGAAGCGCGAATGAGAGCTCTTGAAACAGCTCGTAACCAGGCTGAAGGGGATTTTTCAAGGATTCCCGGACAGATGATTGACCTTGCAAAACTTCAGCGGAAAACCTCTGGTGCAGTAAAACTTAATGACTTGTTAACAGAAAAACTAAGCGAAGCCACGATCGCCGAGCAATCTGTATTTGGTAATGTGCGGATTTTTGAACCTGCAATGGCAAATCCTAACCCGGTCAGCCCAAACAGACCAATGAATCTCCTTTTGGGTGCATTGGTAGGTTTAGGAATTGGGATAGGCCTGGTAGTATTTCGGTCGCTTTCTGATACAACTATTCGAACTCCTGAAGAGCTTGAGAATCGCGGTCTCACGGTCCTTGCGGCTATACCTAAAATTCCTGCTGATCTTACCGCGAGTGATGCAAAACAGCTTTTAAAGAAAGATGAGGGTGTAGAATTTTATGATTCAATGCCACCTGATAAAATTTTACCATCGCATCTGATAAGCCATGCTAATCCAAAATCACCAATTGCGGAAAGCTATCGCTCAGTCCGAACGTCTATACAATTTGCAGCTACTGATAAGGACGTAAAAGTAGTTCTTATCTCCAGTTCGGTACCTCAGGAAGGTAAATCAACTACCTCCACTAACATTGCAATTACCCTTGCTCAGTCAGGAAATAGAACAGTTATTGTAGACTGTGATCTCCGTCGTCCTGTTGCGCATAATACATTTAATATTGGAAAAGAACCCGGATTAGTAAATGCATTAGTAGGTAAGAGTTCTATTTTGGAAGTTGCACGTCCTACGGGAATTAAAAACCTGGATGTAATCACATCAGGTCCTATTCCGCCCAATCCTTCTGAGTTACTCGGCTCGCGAAAAATGAAGGAATTGTTGGCTGAATTATCAGAGCATTATGATTCAATTATTCTTGATACGCCGCCAATCGTAGCTGTAACTGATGCCGTTATCCTTGCCGGAATTGCCGATGCCTATATTCTCGTAACGCGTGCAAATGTGACACAAATTGAGATCATCCAGAAAAGCCGCGAAGCAATGGAGCGTGCCAGCAATAAATTTCTTGGTGTGGTACTCAATGACTTCGATGTTTCCAATACCTACGGTTCGTATTACAAATATTACCGCTATTACAAATATTACAACTACTATGGTGACAATGCCGAAGCTACCAATGGCGATGCTAAGAAAGGCGCTAAAGTAAAAGCATAGTGAGAATATTTTCTTTTAAAACGAAGTATATAATCGTATCAAATGCCTGAAACAAAACAATTCATCGAGCAGAACAAAGAAGATTTTTTAAAGGAATTATCAGATTTCCTGTCAATTCCAAGCGTTAGTACCGCTCCCGAACACGTTGGAGATGTAGCAAAATGTGCTGAATGGGTTTCGGATAATTTACAAGCGATCGGGTTAAAAAACGTAGAGATTTTTAAAACTGCCGGACATCCGATTGTGTATGGCGAATGGTTAGAAGCAGGTGAAAATGCTCCAACAGTTCTTTTCTATGGGCATTACGACGTACAGCCGACCGACCCAATTGAGCTTTGGACAAATCCGCCATTCGAGCCAACGATCCGTGATGGAAAGATCTTCGCACGCGGTGCTGTTGATGATAAGGGCCAGGTTTTCCTGCAAATGAAAGCGCTTCAGTCGCTTTTTAAAAACAACGCCGGCAAACTTCCTGTCAATGTAAAATTGCTTATCGAAGGTGAAGAGGAGATCGGCAGTATCAATCTCGAAGGGTTTTTAAAAGAATATGCCGAAAAGCTGAAATGTGATACAGTCCTAGTATCTGATACGGCGATGTATCGCGACGGGCAGCCATCGCTTGTGTATGGACTTCGTGGACTCTGCTATGTGGAAGTAAGCGTTACGGGGCCAAACCGCGATCTGCATTCCGGCTCGTTTGGTGGAACGCTTGAAAACCCTTTAAATGCACTTTGCTCCATTATTGATTCTTTAAAAGACCGCTACGGCAGAATTTCTGTGAATGGTTTTTATGAAAATGTTCTGGATTTGACTCCGCAGGAAAAAGAAGAATTTGCCGGACTGAATTTTGATGAAAAAGGATATCTGGAAGAATTACAAATTCCAATGACATACGGCGAAAGCGGATTTTCAACACTCGAACGCGTTTGGGCTCGCCCGACTCTTGACGTGAATGGTATCTGGGGCGGCTTCACGGGAAGCGGTGCCAAAACCGTTCTTCCATCAAAAGCTCAGGCTAAAATCTCAATGCGGCTTGTGCCAAACCAAACCGCAGACGAAATTGCAAAAAAAGTTGAAGCATATATCAAATCAATTGCTCCGCCGACGGTAAAAGTGGAAGTGGAATTCCTGCATGGCGCAGACCCTGTGTTAACGCCAATGGACACACCCGGAATGAAAGCCGCACAGCGCGCTTTAAAAAAGGCATTTGGTGTGGATTCCGTTTTCACACGCGAAGGAGGTTCGATCCCGATCGTGCTGCTGTTCGACCGGATTTTAAAAGCACCGACTGTCCTTATGGGATTTGGCCTTCACTCGGAAAATACCCACTCGCCGGACGAACACTTTAATTTGCATAATCTTTTTAAAGGCATTGAAGCAACGGCATATTTCTACGAAGAAATGGCAAACGAAAAAAAATAGTTTTAAAAGCTTTTTAAAAAATGCCCGCAGATGTTTACACAACATTTTCGGGCATTTTGTATTTTTGCAATTATCCTTCACAAAAAACATTCACCTTGAATCTTTTAAAAAGCCAGATCTCGCCCAAAACAGAATATTTTTTTCTCTTTTTGTCGCTGATTTTCCTCGCTCTCAATTCCAACTACACGTTCAATATCTACGACGAAGGCGTAGCTGTAACGGGCGCAATGCGGATTTTACACGGCGAAATCCCGTACCGCGACTTCTGGACGATGTATGCGCCGGGGCAATACTATTTTCTCGCTGTACTTTTTAAAATCTTCGGGCAATCACTTCTGATTGAGCGCATTTTCAGCGTATTAATCTTGTGGGGAATTGCAGTTATTTCATGGAAAATCGCAAAGATTTTCCTTTCAAAAAATGCCGCGCTTGCTATTTTACTTTTAGAAACGCTGTGGATCAGCTCATATAGATTTTATGGAAGTCCATTGGCGACAGCTCTCTTGCTTGCAATGATGGCTGTATATTACACAATTTTATTTTTAAAAACTCACAATGTAAAATATATTTTTCTTGCAGGAATATTCGCTGGAATCACCATGATTTTCCGCCATGATCTTGGCGCTTATATTATCATCGCGCTTTCTGTTGTCATTAGCGCCCACTATTTTCACCGTTTTAAAAGCGATGTTTTTAAAGAAGTTTTTAAAAGCTTTTTGCTTTTTCTTTTGGGAATTTTCATTATTACAATTCCTGTTGCCGCATATTTCCTCAGCCGGATTCCTTTAAAAACCCTTACCGATCAACTCATCACTTTTCCTGCGACGACGTTTGCCGATTATCGTGCGCTGCCGTTTCCTTCAATATTTACACTTTTTAAAAGCCATTCTGTAAAAGAAATTGTAAAAACTTCCATTGAATTGTGCATGTTTTATCTTCCGATTACTGCACTGTTCATTATGCTTGTTATGTTTCTAAAGAGAATTTTCCGTAAAAATCCTGATATTGTATCACCGCGATTTTCTGAAATTACAGTCGTGTGGGCGGTGAGCGTAATTTTTATGATGCAGGTGAGCGTTCGCGCTGACGGCTCGCATTTACTTGCTCCGATGGTTCCGGTGATCATTATTTGTGTTTATCTTTTACAAAACAGAAATTTTCTTCTGCGTTTTAAAAGCCCCATTTTTATCTTTATTCTTTTAATAGGTTTTGGCGCATTTTCCGGCGCGATATTTTCCAAAGCGATGGTTTTA
Source organism: Bacteroidota bacterium (assembly GCA_040386315.1). GTDB lineage: Bacteria > Bacteroidota > Ignavibacteria > Kapaibacteriales > DASPKH01 > DASPKH01. Next base: position 1,947 of record JAZKFS010000015.1, on the reverse strand, counting down.
AAAAAGCAGTTTACTGAGGAAAAATTTGTTGTAAAAAATGAAAAAGCGGTGGGAATTTCAGGAGATGGTTTTTTAAAAGAATATGACAATGTGCTCCGGTTTTTAAAAGAAAATACAGTTGAAAATGAAAAGGTATTTGTAGGGAACATGCGTCACGACAAACTCGTAAATAATGACGCGATGTTGTATTTCCTCAGCGATCGCCTGCCGGCAATACGCTATCATGAACTGCATCCGGGAGCTGCGACGTCTGAAAATGTACAAGGGGAGATTATATCTGATCTTTTAAAAAACAACATAAAAACAGTTGTGCTGCGCGAAGAAATCCTGACAGTTATTGAGCCAAATAAAAGTTCGGTTTCAAGTAGCGTTTTCCTGCTGGATAATTTTTTTAAAAATAATTTCAGTGAAGTGGCGAAATTCGGCGATTACACAGTTTTAAAAAGAGTGGAACATTGAAAAGGATCTGGAAGGCAGAGCTTTTGCTGCTGATGGTGACGATGATCTGGGGCGGGACGTTCCCGATCATCAAGTCGGTGCTGGAGGATACGCCGCCGTTTTTGTTCGTGGTGTATCGTTTTGGAATTGCGCTCCTAATTTCAGCGATCATCTGGCGGAAGTTTTTAAAAGGTTTTGCAAAAGTTGATATTGTGCAGGGAACGATTCTGGGGCTTTTGTACGGGATCGGCTTTTTGCTCCAGGCGTTCGGGCTGACACTGACAAGTGCGTCAAAATCCGGCTTTGTGACTGGTTCGACGGTGATTTTTGTACCATTTGCATATTGGATATTGGAGCGGAAGAAGATTTCGCCGTGGCATATTGCGGGTGTGATAATCGTACTTCTGGGCCTGTGGATATTTACAAATCCGCAGATGGATAATATCAATTACGGCGATGTTCTGACGCTGATCAGCGCAATGTTCTGGGCGTTTTATATTCCGTATCTGGATAAAATCATGACGGATACCGGGGATGCTAATGCGAAATCAGCGCGGTTAATTATGATGCAGTTTCTCGTGACGGGCGTCATTGGAGTTTTCGCGCATCTGCTTTTTGAAAATGGTACTTTTAAAAGTCCGTTTTCGCTAGACCTTGTTGGTGCGCTTTTTTACACGGCAGTTTTTGCAACCGTTATTGCAACGGGAATCCAGACACGGTATCAACATTATACAACTCCAGTGAAGGCGGCGCTGATTTTTTCACTGGAACCTGTCTTTGCAGCGATACTTGCGGTAATTTTTATTGATGATCCGGTGGGTGCGCGCGAACTTTGGGGCGGTGGAATTGTTATTGCAGGTGTTCTGATTGCCGAACTTGGCGGAACGATCTTTAAAAACACTGCTTTAAAAACTACTTGAAAATTTTAAAAAGAATATGACTGCAAAAGAGGAAATCCGCGAGCAGCTCTTGTCGCATCGCAATGAAATTGACCCGAATACCATCCAGGAAAAGTCGCGTCAGATCGCTTTTCATTTATATCAGCAGGATGAATTCCTGGAAGCTGATAAAGTCCATATTTTTACATCATTCGGTTCGGAGCCTGATACGAACGCTATTCGCGAGTACGCGCTGCATTTAAAAAAGATCGTGTATGTGCCGGTGATCGAGCGTGAGCGGCGGGAATTTCACAATGTACAGGTAGATCCGAATATGCAATATGAGCCGGGACTTTTTGGAATTCCAAACCCGGTTTTTAAAAAACATCCGATGAAGTTTATTGAAAAGCCGGAGCTTCATTTGACGGAAAACGACGTTGTTATCATTCCGATGCTTGCGTTTGACGGGAAGCTACACAGATTGGGCTACGGACACGGATATTACGACAGGTTTTTAAACAGGAATCCGGCTTTTAAAATCGGTATCGCCTTTGACGTACAGCGTATTGAGGAAATTCCGGTGGAGGAATTTGATATTCCACTCGATATGATCATCACAGAAAGTACTGTG
>JAZKFS010000014.1:0-14677 GCA_040386315.1 Bacteroidota bacterium | reverse complement strand
ATGTAAAGCTTGGCGGTTTGGTACAGGTTGCTGACAAACTCCGTAATGCGCGTCGCATTATCATTACGGCTTGCGGTACATCCTGGCACGCCGGACTGGTTGGCGAGCACATGATCGAACATTTAGCGCAGATCCCGGTTGAAGTAGAATATGCTTCAGAATTCCGCTATCGCCAGCCGGTTATTTACCCTGATGATGTTCTAATTGCGATTTCCCAAAGTGGTGAAACAGCAGATACTCTTGCAGCGATTCGCGAAGCAAAATTAAAAGGTGCAACAGTTATTGGTTTGGTCAACGTCGTTGGTAGTACAATTGCCCGTGAAACTGATGCAGGTGTGTATATTCACGCAGGCACGGAGATCGGTGTAGCATCTACAAAAGCATTTACGTCCCAGTTAGCCGTTCTTTCCCAGCTTGCGTTATTCATGGGAAGAATGAAAAACATTTCACTGGCGGAAGGTAAGAAAATTGCAGAGGCGATTGATGCGATTCCTGACAAAATAAAGTATATTCTTGAGCATCAGGAATCTGTCAAAGAAATTGCAAAAGAATTTGCAAATGTTTCTAATTGCCTCTATCTTGGACGTGGCTACAACTTCCCTGCGGCTCTGGAAGGCGCTTTAAAACTAAAAGAGATCTCGTATATCCATGCTGAAGGTTATCCGGCTGCTGAAATGAAGCACGGCCCAATTGCTCTCATTGATGAGAATATGCCTGTCGTCTTTATTGCACCGAAAGATGAGCTATATGACAAAGTGCTTTCAAACATCCAGGAAGTAAAAGCGCGTAAAGGAAAGATCATTGCGATAGCAAGCGAAGGTGATACACATATTACCGATTTTGCCGATCATGTAATTTATATTCCGAATACAATCCCAATGCTTGTTCCTGTTCTAGCTTCTATTCCTCTTCAATTGCTTGCGTATTACATCGCTGTAGAGCGTGGCTGCAACGTGGATATGCCGCGTAATCTTGCGAAAAGCGTTACAGTGGAATAGTTTTACAACCGTTTTTAAAACAAAAAAGCCATTTAGAAATATCTAAATGGCTTTTTTTATGTAAAGTTTTTTTTAAAACTTAATCGCGTCCCTTATTCCCACGACGCTGTAAAATTTCACGAAGCAACTGTGTAAATTGATTTTCAAAAACAATGAATTTTGCATATTGCTCTTCCGTCATTAGCGAACGCATGGCTTTCAGTTTTTCGTCTACCTGGGCGTGAAGCGCATTTTGCTTTTGCAGGACAATGTCATTTTGTGATTTAATTTCAGCATCAGGCGCTTTACGGTCTATCCGCGAATTCAATTCTGCCACAGCCTGCTGCACTTCTTTAAAAGCCGCATTGACTTTGTTTTCATACACATTGTAGCGTGCGAAGAACTTCTCAGCCGTTGCTTCATCCATATCGAGAATTTTTATCAGCTTTACTTTTTTAAGCTGCTCTACTTTTTCTCGCATTTTTGCTCCGTCCTGCGCCACCGCATTGATTACGGTAAAATTCATTACCATAAAAAGTGCCAGGAGCAAAGAGCATAATGGTTTATAATTTTTCATTTATATCACCTGTATTAATTGTTGTATTTCCGAATCTTCCTGCTGAATTTCATTTTCAAGCTGCTCAATTTCAAGATCAGACGTTGTTTTAAAAGAAGCATCAATTTCTTTTGAAAGTTCCGAAATTACCATGTCGCTTTCTGAAGCCGGTAATTTTTCAAGGTCGGCAGCAAGCGAAGCCGTAGTAAAATCGCCACTTGCAAAAACAGTCTCATCTTTTAAAAGCGATTGAGCAAGTTCATCAGCTTCACTTGACGAAATCAGCGAAGAAATTTCCATTCCAAATGTTGATTCAGACTCACCAACTTTTAAAGGTGCAATTCCCGGGAACATCATTATAAGTGCCGCAGCTGCTGCCGCCAGCGATGGAATCCCAAATGAAGCTCCACGAATAATTTTCTTCCTGCGCAAATCCTTCTGCTCAAGGCGTTTTAAAACGCTCACCGAAAGATTACGGGTGCGCTGCGCATGCATGTTTTTATATTTCTCTTTTTCAAGATTTTTAAAAACAAGCTGCATATCCGTCATTTCTTCTTTTAAATCGGGATAGTTCGCCAGCGACGCCTCAAAAACGTCTTTCTCATATTCGGTAAGCTGCCCGAACACGTAATCCGGAAGCATGGCTTCAGCTTCAGCGCGCGAGAGATGTGATTGTGCGTTATTCATTTGGTATATCGGCTCCATCAAGTAAGTCGGAATTTTTTAAAAGGACGGCTAATTTTTTCACCGCCTGGAAGTAATTTGCTTTGAGACCGCCAACGCTCGTTCCGAGAATCTTGGAGATTTCCTCGTAGGAAAGCTCATCGAAATACCGGAGTGCAAACGTTTCGCGCTGTTTTTCAGGTAATTCATTTAAAAGAACTTTAAAACGCTTTTCAAAATCTGAGTCTTCATATATCTGAGCCGGCGTTGCTTCGTCCGATGCAATCGTCTCAGCTACATCATCCAATCCAAAGAAATCACGAACGCGTTTCTTACGCTGTATATTCGTGCAGACATTCATCGTAATCCGGTAGAGCCACGTATTCAACGAACTCTCGCCGCGAAACTTATGCAGATTTTTTAAAGCCCGTATGAACGTTTCCTGTGCTGCATCATCAGCGTCATCCTGCGAGCGGAGATAGCGATACGCCACGGAATACACAAACTGCTGGTGACGGCGCACAAACTCAGTCGCCGCACGCTCACGGTCGCCGCTGACATATTCCTGTATCAGTATCTGGTCAGTATTCAAAGTAATTATTGAAGCGCTCATCTCACAGAATCCTAAAGTTTGTCAGGGTATTCTTTCAATTACACGCTTTCGACTTATTTGTGGGTAAAGTGGTTTAATGCCTTGCGTTATTTTTTAAAATTTCTTTTAAAAACTTCAATTTTTCTTTTAAAACCCTCTTTTAAAAAGTCTCCCTTAGGAAGGGAGATGCCGCAGGCAGAGGGATGAATCGTCAGAAGGTCACGTCTGGCTATCGCGTCATCCCCCTTTTATCCCCTTCAAAGGGGGAAATTCTTTTAAAACCTTTTAAAACCTATTCTTCAGACAGCGATTCGTACTTCCCGATTTCCAGAATTTCATACTCGGTAATTCCCGCCGGTACTTTTAAAGTAACAACTTCACCAAGTGTTTTGCCCATCATCGCTTTACCAAGCGGCGAGGAAACAGCGATTTTATTCTGTTCAAAATCCGCTTCTTCCGCGCTCACCAACGTATATGTAATAATCGCGCCATTTTTCTTATTCTTCAATTTCACCGTTGACAAAATATAAACTTTGTCATTCGGGAAATCATTCGGGTCAATCACCTGCACCTGCGAAAGAATGCGCTGCATATTCGCGATTTTCATTTCCATCAGCTCCTGCTCGTGCTTTGCGGCATCATAATCCGCGTTTTCGCTCAGGTCACCGTGCGAACGCGCATCAGAGATTTTTTGTGCAATTTCCTTGCGGCCGCGTCCTTTTAAATCCTGTAATTCTTCCTCAAGCTTCACGAGCCGGTCTTTGGTCATGTAAACAGCAGACATATCCTTCCTCTTTTAAAAATAATCCGTTTTTTTAAGTTGTGTATTAAATAAAAAATAAAGCCATCAGAAACTAATGGCTTTAAAAACATTTTTTGTATTGAAAATTCCCGCGAACGTCCTAGTTGATTTTTAAAAACTTACTTTTAAAAACCGTATTTTTTTGTCTAAAATATAGTGTTTCCTTTTAAAAACCAAACGTAGTGCAAAACTTTTAAAAACAAAGGCCTTTTAAAGATGATGAAGCAAATGCCCCATCTTCGATTTTTTCGTTTCAAGATAATGATGATTATGAGAATTCGGCTCAATATCAAGCCCGACACGCTCCACCATTTCCAAACCGTACGACTCCAGCCCAACGATTTTCTTCGGATTATTTGTCAATAATCTCATTTTGCGAACGCCAACATCCACCAGAATCTGCGCGCCAATTCCATAATCACGCAAATCCGCTTTAAAACCAAGCTCTTCATTCGCCTGAACGGTATCCATTCCCTTTTCCTGAAGCGCATACGCTTTCAGCTTATTCGCTAAACCAATTCCACGACCTTCCTGACGCATATACAGCAGAACGCCTTTTCCTGCTTCCTCAATTTGTTTTAAAGCCGCATGAAGCTGAGGCCCGCAATCGCAACGCAACGAACCGAAAATATCACCCGTCAGGCATTCAGAATGAACGCGCACCAAAACTGCCTCGTCCTCTTCCCACGTCCCTTTTACAAGCGCAACATGTTCTTTTCCGTCAACGATATTCTGATACACTTTTATCGTAAACGTCCCATAATCGCTCGGCAACTGCGCTTCCGCCAGATGTTTAATCAAATGGTCACGTTTTAAACGGTAGGCGATTAAATCTTTTACTGAGATAATTTTTAAATCATGCTCTTCAGCAAATTTTAAAAGCTCCGGCAAACGCGCCATTGTGCCGTCTTCATTTAAAATCTCGCACAACGCGCCTGACGGTTTTAAATTCGCAAGCCGCATCAAATCAATCACCGCTTCCGTATGTCCCGCACGACGCAAAACACCTTCTTCAACCGCCATCAGCGGAAAAATATGTCCCGGACGGCCTAAATCCTCAGGTTTTGTTTCATTATCCGCCATCGCGCGAACCGTCACAGCGCGGTCGAACGTAGAAATTCCCGACGCAGTGCCATGAAGATAATCCACAGAAACGGTAAATTTCGTGCCATGAAGCGCCGTATTCGACTCAACCATAGTCGCCAGCCGAAGCTCACGCGCACGCTGTTCCGTAATGGAAACGCAGATAAGACCGCGCGCTTTTGTCGCCATGAAATTTATCATTTCGGGCGTGCAAAATTGCGACGCGCAGACGATGTCGCCTTCATTCTCGCGGTCTTCGTCGTCCACCACGATTATCATTTTGCCCGACGCCAGGTCGTGAATCGCTTCTTCGATTGTATGTAATGCCATTATTTTTTCGCTTTTTTAAAAGCTTTTTAAAAATTATTTTTTCGGTGCCGGAGCCACTGGAACCGCGCCAACAGCCGTTTTGTCAATGCGAATGCGCGTATTGTCCGCAATTTGCACCAAAAATGTTTTGTCTTCAATTTCCGAAATTGTCCCGTGAATCCCCGAATTTGTCACAACTTTATCACCCTTTTTTAAAGAGCCAAGCAACGCAATTTGTTCCTTCTGACGGCGCGCCTGCGGACGGATAATCATAAAATAAAAAACCAGCGTGATAGCCGCAAACATAAAAAGTGTGGACATCATACCACCGCCTGCATCACCGCCCTGAGCCGGAGACATCGCCAAAAATTGTGCAAAATTCATTGTCATTTTCCTTTAATAAATACTATAAAAACTATTGTAAATTTCTATAAAAACTCTTTAAAACTATTGCTGAGGCGCATTGAACTGCTCTAAAAATTCGCGTTTCCATTGACGGAAATTTCCCTCAAGTATTTTCTCGCGAGCCGTGCGCGTAAGCCACAAATAGAATGCAATATTGTGCTGCGAAGCCAGAATCAAACCCAAAATTTCTTCTGTTACGAACAAATGCCGCAGGTAACCCATTGAGAAATTTTGACTTGCGTACGAATCAATATTTTCATCAATTTTCTCATCAGAAAATTTATACTTCGCGTTTTTAATATTAATTTTTCCGCGCGTCGTAAAAAGCTGCCCGTTGCGCGCATTCCGCGTCGGCATCACGCAGTCAAACATGTCAATCCCGCGCTCGATATTTTCCAAAATATTCTGCGGCGTACCAACTCCCATCAGGTAACGCGGCTTGTCCTGCGGCAAAAGCGGCGTCGAAAATTCCACCGTTTCGTACATATGCTCAGCCGGTTCGCCAACAGCCAGTCCGCCAATCGCGTAACCGTCGAAATCAATCTCACGCAAACGCTCAATAGAGTCACGGCGCAAATCTTTAAAAGTGCTGCCCTGTCCAATACCAAAGAGGAATTGACGATGCTCATATTTCTGCGGCGTGTTTTTAAAAGCTATTTTGCAGCGTTCAGCCCAGCGCATCGAACGCTCCATCGAGGTTTTCGCGTAATCGTGCGTTGCAGGATATGGCGTGCATTCGTCCAGCACCATCATAATATCCGAGCCGATGAATTTCTCTATTTCAATCACGCTTTCCGGCGAAAAAAAATGCTTCGAGCCGTCAATATGCGATTGGAATGCCGCGCCTTCTTCCGTCAGCTTGCGCAATTCTTTTAAAGAAAAAATCTGGTAGCCGCCCGAATCCGTCAAAATCGGCTTCTGCCAATTCATAAATTTATGCAGCCCGCCCGCTTTAAAAAGCACCTCATTTCCCGGACGCAGATACAAATGGTATGTATTGCCCAAAATAATCTGTGCGCCAATCTCATGAAGCTCGCGCTGCTCAATCGCCTTCACCGTTCCCTGCGTCCCGACGGGCATGAAAATCGGCGTCTGGATTTCGCCATGGTCTGTTTTTAAAACCCCGGCGCGCGCACTCGTTTCGGTATCCGTTTTTAAAAGCGTGAAAAAATTATCCATTCAAATCTATATTTTACAAGTATTTATGCAATTCACTTCGATTATTACTTCAACTAATTTTTAAAAACTAAACAGTTTCTTCTTCAACAACTTCTTCTTTAAAACCAAATCGTGGAATTCCAGTTAATTTCCTCAACGGAATCGCCGTTACTAGCGACATTGCAATTCCTGTAATATCCGCATACCAATCCTCAATTCCGGAATCGCGATTAGGAACAAATGACTGGTGATACTCATCGGAAAAGCCAAACAAACCGCCAATTATCAACGTCAGCATCGCAAGTTTTGAAAAAGAAACTTTCGGAAAATTCACCATCAGCGCCAGCAAAACCGTCATTCCGTACGCAAAATACGCCACGCAATGCAACACCTTATCTTCAAATTCATAGCCGCTTTCCGGCATCGGCGGGCGCGACATGTGTGAAAGCGTAAAAATCACAATGGAAAGCACAATCAGCGGCACACAACTCACAAAACGGAAATATTTTCTATCGGCCAATTTATCTTTAAACATCTTTTAAAACATTCTCTAAATTTTCAATGATTTTCGTCGCGGTGAGCGTTTCCTGCGAACAATTTTCTGCATAATTATCTCCTGCCGCTCCATGTAGGAATGCACCTAGAACTGCTGCTTTTAAAGACTCAACGTTCTGTCCGCACAATGCAGCGATAATTCCTGTCAAGACATCGCCACTTCCAGCTGTCGCCATTCCCGAATTTCCTATTGTATTAAAAAATGTTTCGCGGCCATTTGTGATAATTGTCGTTGCTCCTTTTAAAAGGATTGTGCAATTGAGCTTTAAGGCTGTTTCTTTTGCAAGCTGAAAAGCGTCTTTAAAAACATTCTCACGCTCGATTTTTAAAATATTAGCAAACTCGCCAATATGCGGCGTCAAAATTACATTTTGGCACAATTGCAATCCGGCAATAGCTTTAAAGCCATCAGCATCAATAACAATCTGCATTTCTGGATATTCTTTTAAAACTTTTTGCAGAAAGTCTTTTAATGCATTAATACTTTCTCTATTTGCGCCAAAGCCCGGGCCGATTGCAAGCACATCAGCTTTTTCAATTCTTTTAAAAAGTTTTTCAAATTCATCAGGATGAATCGTCCCTTCTTCCGTGCTTTTAAGCAGATGCGGCATAATTTCCGGCATGACCGCTGGATGAATATTCGGTGTGAATAATTCCACCAAACCCGCTCCTGCCGAAATCGCTGCATTTGCTGTAAGAGCCGCAGCACCTGGCATATCACGCGAACCAGCAATAACGGCTACTCGCCCGTAATCAAATTTTGATGTATTCTTTGCCCTTTTTAAAAGGATTTCTTGAATATCCCATTGTTCAAGTATTTTTACTGCTGAATCTTTTAAAAGAACATTCGGTGCGCCGATGTCTGCGATATGAATTTCCCCGCAATACTCCGGCGCATTTTGCAAGAACATTCCAATTTTTGACGCGCACATTGTAATTGTGTGGTCGCTTTTAAAAGCAGCTTCGTGCGCCGCTCCAGTTTCGGCATTGACGCCGGTTGGAACGTCAATTGCGATTTTTATAGAATCTTCGTCAGCAACCTTTTTTAAAACGTCAATGACAATTCCTCGGAGGTTTTCGCTTCCACCCGTTCCGATGAGGCAATCGAGGATGACGTCGCTGTTAAAAGAAGTATTTTTAAAAGTTTCATCTGAAATGTGGTCGCAGGGAATTTTTAAAAGTTCAACACTTTTAAAATTTGCGAGCGTTTCGGGCGACATTTTTTCGGTTGAGCCAATCCAGAGAATACGAACGGGAAATTCCTCGTGCAGCATTCGCGCGATGGCAAAACCATCTCCGCCGTTATTTCCGCTGCCGCAGAGTATTAAAACTGATGGCTTTAATAGATTGTGCTTTTTAAAAATTTCGCGGAGAATTTCACATGCCGAACGTGCAGCATTTTCCATTAAAAGCGACGGTGCAATGCCGAATTGTTCGGTTGCGGCGCGGTCAATCGAACGCATTTCGTCGGGCGTGAAAATAGATTTCATGGGCGCAAAATTACAGAAAAAAAGTCGTAACTTTGCAGTTCGCTATTTTTAAAAGTCTTTTAAAAGAAGCGATTACGATTTACAATTCCCCTCCTTGGAGGGGTGCCGCAGGCGGGGAGGGTTCTGCGGTAGAAGATTCTTTTGACCTGTAACCCTCCCCGCCCTATGGGCACCCCTCCGAGGAGGGGATTTGAATTCTTGTCCCCCTTATTAAGGGGGAAACAGGGGGATTCTGCGTGTAATGTTCACCGCGAGAGAAGAAATCCCCCTTTATCCCCCTTGATAAGGGGGACGAAGATTAATTTGTTTTTAAAAACTGTAGATTCTCCATTAAAAATATATGCCTCCGAAGAAGTCGAAAAAAACATTGGTAATTGAAAATGCGGCCGTGTTGGGTTCTAATTTTGCGAGTGATATTGAGGAATTGACGTACATCACGGTCAATGGCGCGCGCGAACATAATTTGAAAAATGTGCACCTGACGATTCCGCGTGATAAGCTGGTGGTAATTACGGGCTTGTCGGGTTCGGGGAAATCGTCGCTGGCGTTTGATACGCTGTATGCTGAGGGGCAGCGGCGCTATGTGGAGTGCTTGTCGCCGTATGCGCGGCAGTTTCTCGGGCTGCTGAAGAAGCCGGATGTGGATGTAATTGAGGGGCTTTCTCCTGCTATTTCGATTGAGCAGAAGTCGGTGAGCCACAATCCGCGCTCGACGGTGGGAACCGTGACGGAAATTTACGATTTTCTGCGACTGCTCTATGCGAAGGTCGGGCGGCAGTATTGCGTGAATTGTAACATTCCCGTGCGGCAGCAGACGACAGACCAGATTATTGAGAATATTTATCATTTGCCGGAAGGCACGAAAGTGCAGATTATGGCGCCGGTGGTGCGTGGGCGGAAAGGCCATTACCGTGAGCTGTTTGAGCAGTTGCGCCGGCAGGGATTTACGCGGGTGCGTGTGGATGGCGAGCTCCAGGAACTGCACGACGGGATGCAGGTGAGCCGTTATAAAATCCACAATATTGAGCTGGTGATTGACCGCACGACGGTTTCAAAAGGAAATGAGCGGCGGATTCATGAGTCGGTGGAAACGGCGCTGAACCGTGGCGATAATAAAATGATGTTGCTTTCGGAGGAAGGCAGCGAAACGGTTGAGAAGTTTTATTCGACGGATTATTCCTGCCCTTCCTGCGGGCGTTCATACGAGCCGCTTGCCCCAAATATGTTTTCTTTTAATTCACCGTTTGGTGCGTGTCCGAGCTGCGAAGGTTTGGGTGAAATTAAAGATTTTGACCCGCGCCTGATGATTCCGAGCCCGTCGCTTTCGATAGCTGACGGCGGGATTGCGCCACTTGGCAAGAAGCGTTCGACGTGGCTATGGAAACAGGTGGAATCGGCGGCGAAGTTTTTAAAAATTGATACGAAAACGCCGATTTCCGAGCTGGAGCCGGAAAAGGTGGAGATGATTTTAAAAGGAAATGAGGACGCGACGATTTCGGTCGTACATACTTTCGCTAGCGGGCAGCAGACGACGTACACGCAGCGCTACGAGGGAATTACCAAATCGCTGCGGCACCAGTACGAGCAGACGGGCTCGTCGTCCATCCGCAAGACGCTGGAAGCGTATATGTCCACGATTCCGTGCGGTACGTGCGGGGGCGGGCGTTTAAAAATTGAGAATTTGTTCGTGCGGCTGGGTGAGAAAAATATTCATAATGTGACGCAGCAGGATATTTCCGAATCGGTGGAGTTTTTTAAAACGCTGCCTGCCGAGCTGACGCCGCGCGAGATGAAAATTGCGAACCTGATTTTAAAAGAAATCGTGTCGCGGCTTGGGTTCCTGTCGGAAGTCGGGCTGGACTATCTCGCTATGAACCGCGCCGTTCGTACGCTTTCGGGTGGTGAGTCGCAGCGTATCCGGCTGGCATCGCAGATTGGTTCGCAGCTGGTGGGCGTGCTGTATGTGCTGGACGAACCGAGCATCGGGCTGCATCAACATGATAATTACAAGCTCATCGCTTCTTTAAAACACCTGCGCGATATTGGCAATTCGGTCATCGTGGTCGAGCATGACCGCGAAATGATTGAGCAGGCGGATTTCGTTGTGGATATGGGGCCGCGCGCGGGCGTGCATGGCGGCGAAGTGATGATTGCCACAGAACCGGAGAATTTTAAAAACCTGACAGCCGAAGAACTCGAAAATTCGCTTACGCTTCAATACTTAAATTCCACGCGCGAGGTTGCCTATCCTGACGTGCGGCGTCCGGGTAACGGAAAGTTTTTAAAACTGGAAGGCGCGACGGGGCATAATTTACACAATGTTGATTTGAATATTCCGCTTGGCACGTTCACGTGCATTACGGGCATGAGCGGCTCGGGCAAGTCCACGCTGATGAATGACACGCTCTACCCGATTCTGGCGCGGTATTTTTATAATTCCACCGCTGTGCCGCTTCCCTACCGGCAGATTGCGGGGCTGGAGCATATTGATAAGGTAATCGAGATAGACCAAACGCCGATTGGCCGCACGCCGCGAAGCAATCCGGCGACGTACACGGGGCTTTTCACGAATGTGCGCGACTTTTTTACGATGCTGCCGGAAGCGAAAATACGCGGTTATAAAGCCGGGCGCTTTTCGTTTAATGTGGCGGGCGGGCGCTGCGAGGGCTGCGAGGGCGCGGGCATCAAGAAAATCGAGATGAATTTCCTGCCGGACGTGTACGTGCCGTGCGACACCTGCGGCGGCAAACGCTATAATAAGGAAACGCAGCTCGTGCATTACAAAGGGAAATCCATCGCCGACGTGCTCGAAATGACGATAGAGGAAGCGGTGGAATTCTTTGGGGAGATACCGAAGCTGCGCAATAAACTGCAAACCATCTATGAGGTCGGCCTCGGCTATATCCGGCTTGGGCAGCAGGCGCCAACGCTTTCGGGCGGTGAGGCGCAGCGCATCAAGCTTGCCACCGAGCTTTCCAAAGTGCAGACCGGCAAAACGCTCTACCTGCTCGACGAACCGACGACCGGGCTTCACTTTGAGGACATCAACATACTGCTTAAACTGCTGAACCGCCTCGTGGAAAAAGGCAATACGGTGGTCGTCATCGAGCATAATCTCGACGTGGTAAAATGCGCCGACTGGATAGTGGACTTAGGGCCGCAGGGCGGAAAGTTCGGCGGGCGCATCGTGGCTGAAGGCACGCCGGAGCATGTTGTGACGGTGCCGGAAAGCCTGACGGGGAAATATTTGAAGGTGGAATTGGAGAGGTAGAATTATGAATAATGAAGAAATTCTTTTAAAAATAGACAAACTAATCGAAAAAGGTTCAGAAATTATCCAAACGGAAAGTTTGACAAGGACTTTGATTGAACCGACTCTAATGCAGAGTATATCCGAAAATTATAGACCTCGATATCGCGAATATAAAGAGATTGATTTAGCACAATTCAACGCCTGGTTTGCTCGCTGCGAAAGATTTTTAAAAGAAATCTTTGGCGATATGGATAGTTATACCCAAAACTTCCAAAACTCAGCCGAACGTGGAACGGCTGACAGTGTAAAAAGTGGAATAGAGATTTTAAAAGCGGCTAAAGATGACCTCCCAAATTTAGGTTTAGCTTCATTTAATAAAGATTCAGAACAACTACCAACTTTTTTAAAAAGAAAGGTTTTCATCGTACATGGACACGATGAAGCAATGAAAGAATCTGTTGCAAGATTTTTAGAAAAGTTAGATGTTGAAGCTATAATCTTACATGAGCAGCCAGATAAAGGAAGAACAATAATTGAAAAATTTGAAGACCAGAGTTTAGAAGCCAATTTTGCAATTGTACTCTTTTCACCTGACGATTATGGTTTCCCCAAAGATTTTCCAAAACAAAAAAGATTAAGACCAAGACAAAATGTAGTTTTTGAATTAGGATATTTTATTGGAAAAATCAAGAGAAAAAATGTAATTGTTCTTTTTAAAGAAGGCGTTGATATTGAAATCTTATCTGATTTTCAAGGAATGGTTTATAAAATTTTTGATAATCATGGTGGCTGGCAGTTAAAACTTGCAAACGAACTGATTGCGGCTGGATTAGAAATTGACAAATCTCGTCTTTAAAAACTTCTTTTAAAACATTCATTCACTTTGACTTCCATATTCAAAAAATAAAAAAAACCGCTTTTAAAAAGCGGCTTTTTTAAAATAACGTAAGCAGTAATTATCGAAGAATTTCAAGCGAGCGAGTAGCCTTATAGTTATTACATTCCATACGATAAAAATACTTTCCACTTGCCAATGACTCAAAGCCCGGATAGTTCGCTTTATTCAGTTCTATGAAATGTTCGCCCCCCGTTTCAAACTTATCGACAAGCGTTAGAATTTCCACGCCACTTGAAGAATATAGTTTTATTTTAACCTGCCCTTCTACCGGTAATGTATATTTAATCAATGTTGACGATGTAGCCGGGTTAGGATAATTTTGATCTAATGTTACACCATCGGTAGCCAAATTTTGTTCAGCTATCGACGTTGCTAACGTAGAACGGTAAACACCATTTCCATGTGTACCGATTACGACCTCGCCGGTACTTTGCTTTGCGTCAAGCATTTCTATCTGCACCGCGCCTATTGACGTTGCACCTTCACGTAGCCATGCCGTCTGCGAACCACTCATTGATTCCGTTGAAAACAAACCGCTGGTCGTTGCAGCGAAATACATGGTTTTAGCTCCAAGGTTCAGCGATTTCACCCAGCGGATAGAAGGAGCGATAACACCTGCTTCTGAGCCTTCGTCAAGATTGCCACCTGTATGAGACCACGTTGCGCCGCCATTTTCAGATGAAAAGATGCTCGGTACGTTATAATTTGAAAATACCGCAACGATCCTGTCAGCATTATCTTCATTTACATCCACACACCCGACAAATCCGTTTACCGGAAATGCTGCATCGGTAATATTCGTAATCTGAGGTGTTGTGGTAGCATTATCTACGCGAAAAACGCGGCCCTTATTTGTTCCGATGTAGAGGCGATGTGCCGGGATCTTTGAAGCAGAAACACTCGTAATTATCTCACCCGCTGATAAAGTCTGGCGCACTATTGCTATTTCAGACCAGTCATTAGTATCCAGTCTTTCCGGCTCATTAAGCTTCCAGAGCTGATTCTTAGCAGGCAGGTACAGATGATCAAAATTTGCTTTATCCCACGTGAAAAATGTGTAAAAGTTAAAGTTGCCATTATTCAGTTGAGGCGGGCGAATAATATAATCCCCATTTATAATATTACCAACCTGAAATGAAGAGATGACCGGGTTCCGTTTCGGGCCGATAGCTGCATGCATTCCATCTCCACCTGACCACATCATCCAGTGATCTTTTGTATTAAATTTGCTGGAGTAGATCACAGTACCATTGTCCTGCAGGCCACCTATCAACCAGTCATCATTAGCATCAAAGTGGTTCATTGCTATTGAGTAGAACTGTGTGGTACTATATCCGTTGTTCAGATTGCTCCAAGCTATGACACTGTCCTTACAATTCAGAGTATGGGTTACACCGCCATCAGAAGCAACGTATAACCTGTCAGGGTTAGTCGGATGAAATGTGAGTGCCTGGATGTCGGGATGAAGTGCAGTTTGATAACCTCCGACAATATTAGCTTGTGATAATGGTGTAGCAACGGCATCCTTTGAGCGATAAAGGTTCGTCCCACCGAAAAAGACCATCTGCGGATTGTCAGGTTTTACAGCCAGCGCCATACAATATCCACCGAGAGAGCTTATTACCCCTACTTTATTATTCAGGGTTTCCCATTTACCTGTATTGTTTCCTGCGTCACGTGTATAGCGCCACAATCCGTTGAGGGATACTGTCCAATCAGGGCCGTTAGGTGCCTCAGCCATAAAATAAAGGATATTCTCATTTGATGGCGCAAGAGCGACCACAACCCGGCGGGCATTTGAAAGATAGTCAGTTGGAGAGATTTTTGACCATGTCACTCCGTCTTCCGAGCGCCATATCCCCTGATTCTGCGAGGGGCTTAAATCAATAGCTGAGCCAAATATTGCATAACAAACACCTGTTTTTGTTATGACAAT
>JAZKFS010000013.1:0-38487 GCA_040386315.1 Bacteroidota bacterium | reverse complement strand
CTTAAATAAGAAAGCCCGCAGTATTTATTTACTACGGGCTTTCTTCTTTTTTAAAAGAATTTACTTGAATATTTACTCCAATACAATAAGCCAATTCAATTGTGTGTCTGAAAATTCTACCTCAAGACAAATTGCCTGTTCAATTGTTCCGTAATATTCCGAATACTGACTATCCTTTAAAATTCCACGTCCATTTTTAAAAGAAATATGAATATTGATTTCACCTTTCTGAATCTTAAAATCAGTATTTGAAATTTGAGTGCTGGAAACTCCGGGCGCAAAATGAAAAACAGCTGTTTTTAAAGCCGTCATAGTACAAGAATCAATCCCGGCGAACCTGCTATCCTCAAAAATAATTTCCCTCAGATGCGGCTTTTTAAAACCAAAATGCCGTCCTTTAAAAACATTTCCTTTTAAAAAACCCTCAGCTTTTGTTCTTTCCTTCATCATCCAGAAAAGCGAATCAATTCCGCCTGTTGGTAATTCATTCTGCTCATGACCCTTTAAAACCAGCGTATTATGCATTGCTGTAGAGCGAAACTCGTTTCTCCTTGCAGGCAAACCGCTGTACATATACGTTCCCGGGTCAACAAAAATATCCACACCACCGACATTCAGCTCAAATGAAAGCTGGTCATTATGCGCGTGTCCGCCTTTACCGTTTTGACCGATGGCTCCGCAGCGAATTGCCGCATAATACTTTTCATTTTTAAAAATATATAACCCGAAATCAGCGAAAGAAGCGGGATCAGGCTTTTTAAAATCATTTTTAAAAGAAAGTGATCTACCTTTTAAAAGATTTCGCATTAATTCCGTATCCAGTCCAAATTCCTCTAATCCATTTTTAAAAACTTCACCGGAAAATCCTTTAAAACACCCCTGCAAATGAAGATGAGTATTATAATTTTCTTCCGGAAATTCTGCTTCAACGCTTTTAAAAATTGGTGTGAATTTTAAAAACCTGTTGTTATCATTATCGCCGATCTGCGGAATATTTCCATTCGGTTTTGTAATTGCAACGCTGAATTCAACTGCTTTTTGCAGTCTTTTAAAAAACTCATCAGAGAAAATAGCTTCATTTTTAAAAACTTTCGTCACAATTTTACCGCGATTTTTATAATGAAGATTTCGTGAAGTTTTTAAAACATCCCTTTTATTTTCAGGCAGCGCAAGCGCAATCCCGCAAGCCCATAAAACGCGCTCTAAACACAAACGGTGATAACTCGTGCTCGCTTCAAAATTCCCGCCGTCAGCATAAAATTGCCGGAGAAATTCCGTTTCCAGTTCCGAAACCGCAAATGCAAGCCAGTCATCAATCTCAGACGTAGAAGGTAAATATGCGGCAATAAAAAGCAATCCCGCGAGATTACCAATATAATGATTCGCGCGAAGCCCACTTGACCATTCAAGGTTATTTATAATATGAGAACCGTGATCGTAAATGCTACTTTTAAAAGCTTTTTCAAATTCTCCGTCGAATTGTGCGCCTGCACTTTTAAAAAGGTCATATGCCACAAGCCAGTTTGCTGCGCGAATTGCTACGTCCATTGTCGTCAGCCATTGGACACCGAAGCGTGGCGGATTTTGCGCAATAAAATCTAAAACCTGACTGCGAAATTCATTTTTTAAAAGCTCAAATTTATCTTTAAAAAGGATTGCAGAAAGTGCAAGCAGAACGAGATGATGCATTTGTCCGAGTTCGCACGGAACCTTGATATCCGCGCCGGGTTTGTCGCCGTAGCGGATGTCGCGTGACCAAGTATTTTCGCTCCAGCGAAAACCGCTTTTAAAATCAATCTGCCAGTCAATTGGCGTGTAATCTTCTGGAATGAGATCCCAGATCTTTTGAGAACTTTCAGCGTTCGTAGGATTTATCCTTTTTAAAAGCCAGTCGTTTTTCTTTTTAAAAACTTCCGGTTCGTACACAAAACCTTCCACGCCATTACATTGCATTCCATGAAAAATCTGCACCCAACCGGAGCCGAGCAGATCAAATTGATGATTGCAATACAGCTCGGAAAGCCTTTTAAAAATCGTTTCGTGAGGTTTTAAAAACTCTTCAGCGGGTGCAGAAAAATAGGAGAGAAGCGGCGCAGGAAATTCCACTTTTAAAAATGTGGAATGTGCTTCATCATAAGCGCGAAGTTTACCGTTAATACGTTTTTTAAAAAGAATATCAAACGCTTTTTGCGGAAGCGCAGAAACGGGGAGAGCGGATATCTGGCGAAGTTGAAAACGGATATTCACAGTGGCAAAAGTTTTTAAAAAGAATGCAATTTACGCAGAGATTTTTAAAAACAATTATTCGCGCGCAATCGCGTAGTTTTGCAGGAATATTTTTTAAAAGAAAAGTAGATCGTATGTGCGGAATAATTGGATTTTACGACGAGAAAATTTCGCCCCAATCGGGCAGCAATATATTAGAAAAAATGCTCCGGATCCAGAATCACCGCGGCCCGGACTACACAGGAATGTGGAGCGAGGCGCCGATGTACTTTGGGCATAACCGCCTGAGCATTCTTGACTTGAGCCACGCCGCAGATCAGCCGATGCATTACAAAAATCTCACAATGGTTTTTAACGGCGAAGTCTATAATTTTATTGAGCTGCGCGAGGAACTACGCGCGTTCGGTTATGAATTTCACACGACAGGCGACTCGGAAGTAATGATGGCGGCGTATCACAAGTGGGGAAGCGCATGCGTAGAAAAATTCATCGGTATGTGGGCGTTCGCAATCTGGGATAGTACAGCAAAAACGCTTTTCTGTTCGCGTGACAGGTTTGGTATCAAGCCGTTTCATTATATCCTGGATTCCGACAGATTATATTTTGCTTCGGAAATCAAAGCTTTAAAAGAAACTCCGCTTTTTAAAAATGATATCAACATGACGCAGGTGGCGCGCGGTCTACATCTCGGCTGGATGCAATATCGCGATGAAACGTATTTTAAAAACGTAAATATTCTGCCTGCCGCACATAATCTGACGATTCAAAATGGGGAAATCTCCATTGAAAAATATTGGGATATAGATTTTGAAAAGAAATTTGAAGGAAATTTTGAAGAGAAAAAAGAAGCTTTTAAAAACCTGTTCTTTGATTCGATAAAGCTGAACGAACGTCGTGATGTAACGCTTGGCGTGTGTCTGAGCGGCGGTCTGGATTCCAGTGCGATCGCAAGTGCGCTTTCCATTTATTCCAGCGGTGCGGAATTAAAAACTTTTTCCGCGTATTACACGGGGAAAGATTCGGTGGACGAGCGCCCGTTTATCAGCGAGGTTTTAAAAAAATATCCCAATATCGTTCCGCATTATATCTCGCCGACCGAAGAGGAAATTTCCGCACAGTTCGAAAAGATCCAGTTTCACATGGACGTCCCGATGCCGAGTTCGTCGTACATTTCGCAGTATTTCGTGATGCAGCTCGCGGCGAAAAACGGGATAAAAGTTGTGCTTGACGGACAGGGTTCAGATGAGATAATGGGCGGCTATATGCACTCATTTTACCGTTTGCTGGCTGATAATCTGGGGCGCGGTGAAATTTTAAAAATTATTTCAACATTAGGGCATCACAAGGAACGTCAGGGATATTCTTTTAAAAAAATGGCTGAAATTCTTGCGAAAAGTACACTGACGGGTGTAAAAACTGAGGAAAGTTTGTATGAGTTTGAGTTCAAAAATTACTTCCCCCAGATTTTAAAAGGTGATTTTAAAAATCCATTTACCTTACCTATTCAAAAGACGGCAACGCGGCTGAATGAATTCCTGTATAACCTGATACAGGTGACGCTGCTGCCCACGCTGCTGCACACAGAGGATATCAATGCGATGGCATTTTCCATTGAGTCGCGCGTGCCGTTTCTGGATCATCGCCTGGTGGAATTTTGCTTTTCGCTCGACAATGATGACAAAATACATAATGCTGAAACGAAGTATCTTTTGCGCAAGTCACTCAAAGGCGTCTTGCCGGATGCAATTGCCGACAGGCGCGATAAAAAGGGCTTTGTAACGCCGGGCGAGGTGAAGTGGCTGCGGGGAAAACTGAATTATTTAATTGATGGTGATTTTGGCGAAATGAGCGACATTATAGATGTTGAAAAAACCGGGCAGCTTTTAAAAGCTTTTAAAAATGGTGAGAATAAAAATGCGCTGTTTTTGTGGCGGCTGGCGATACTGCGGTCGTGGATGAAGACGGTGTAGGAATTTTTAAAAGAATATTTTTAAAAGAAAAACCCAATCTTTTTAAAAAGAGATTGGGTTTTTGTGTTTTTAAATATTTCTAAATTTTCCGAAATCGCGCGGATGTCCGATTTGCCGTGTGAGATAATAGCGCGGCGGCTCATAGTGATTCTCGGCTGTAAATGGTTCGGCAAATAAATCTTTTAAAAGGTCATTACGAACAAAAAATGCATTTGCACCAACGAAATTACAACCAACCAAACTGTATCCTTTCTCCTTGCCCAATATTTCAAGCGATTGTAAACTCGCATTATGAAACATTGATTGATTCCACATCTTAGCTGCATCGTATTCAACCACGAATTTCGTATTCGGGCGGATAAGCGCATTGTATTCGATCACAACGACACGCGGATTGTAATTTGTAATTCCTTTCCAAACCCAATAATCATTTTGGTCAATATCAATGGAGATCAGGTCGAATTCCTGTGGCGCGCCGGCTTCTTTAAAAAGGCTTTCAATGTTTTCTGCATTGATAAAAGCATTTTTTACAAAAAGCTTTTTTTGGTCAATCAGGAATCCGTACTTTTCACGAATGGTGGAAATGAAATTTGGATTGCCGTCAATCCACAATCCGCTCCAGTCTTTTAAAAGCAAATACGCTGTATTATTTTCAAGTCCATTGTCAACGCCAAATTCGATAAAGAATTTATTGGTTGTGCCAATTCTTTTAAAAATCTCTTCGATTATTCCGTCTTCGCCATTTTGCGAATACACCTGAAATTCATACTTGTTTAGTTTTTTCGGATCCTGATACTTTTCATTTTTAAAAAGATGCTGGTCGAGATAATTATCCACCATCATGTGCGCCTGCCGTTCTGTGTGGCGCATTGCTTTTCGTCCGTTGCGAAGCGATTCTAATACGTATTGGGTAAGCTTTTTAAAAGGATTCGTCATTCTTTGATTTTTAATAACTCAGATTCAATAAAACTTTTTTTAAAAATTACGACTATTTCCTGACAATTTTATACACCTTTTTAAAAGAGCCGGAAGTAATGTGTACGAAATATGTGCCTGATGGTAGATTTTCAAGCGGAACGGATGTTTTAAAAGAATTTCCGGCAGCCTGATATGTGCTTTTAAAAGTTGATTCGCCGAGGAAATTTGTTATTTCCAGCATTATTGTGCCATTCAGGTGTTGCCTGCTTTCAATAAATAATTGTTCGGTGGCAGGATTTGGATATAATGCAAAGAAATCATCTTTTACAGCATCGTCCCCGATATCGGTAAGTGTAATAGTTGCTTTTTCTGAAACTCCCTTACAACCGTAGATATTGGTCGCTTCAATATAGTATTCACCGGACTTTGTTACCTTATATGTTTTTCCATTTGCGCCTGTGATGATGGTGCCGTTATAGTACCATTGGAGCGCATCATTCGGCTGGGTATTCGCAGAAGAGAGATTCTCGCCTGCAACACTGGCAGTAGGGGACGGAACAGGATAAACCTGGCTCGTATAGGAAGCTGTATTATCATTGACATTGACTGCGCGAATGACAAATGTGCCGGGCTTTGTCGGGTCAATAAGCGAAAGAGTTCCGGTCATCTGAGCTGCCGGAAGCGAACCGGATAATTTCATGGAAATATTGCTGCTTTGTGTATTATCAAGCTCAAGTGTTTTTAAAAGGTAATTTTCGTCACTTGCGCTAAATGTCGCGGGTGAGCAGAGTTGCTGGGCAGTTTGAATAGTTGGGTAGCAGCCCTGGCAGAGTGCAGTATCAGGTGCTTTTAAAAGCCCTGGCAATACACTCGTAGTGATTTTTAAACGAGTGCCTGATGTGCCGTCTGCTGCTCCATATGTTCCACCTTCTAAAGCGCTACCGGCTTTGCCTGCGGCAACATTTGATATGCCGAGATTTAAAATATCGTCGCTGGTAGAAATAAGCAGCCCGCCGCCGCCGCCGCCGCCTGTTCCATGACCAATAGCAGAATTAAACCGGCTTCCGCCATCTCCTCCCACGCTCAATACAGGGAGCAGATCGCCATCAATTTTTCCGTTAATGAGAATTGTTCCGCCTGCACCACCGCCACCGCAACCATCAGGATTTGCCGGATCGGTATCATCATCAGCGCTTACTCCATTTGCAAGAACAGTAAATACACTTTTATTCTCAATCGTACCTGCATTTATTATGATAATTCCACCACCATTTCCGCCTGCCGAGCCGTGCCCGTCATTTATCTGCCCTGCTCCGCCACCGCCGCCGAGATAGATTTTTGGTACTGCGAAACTTGTAAACGAGCCGCCAATTCCGCCTGCTTTATTTGCGTTGGGTTTTAGTGCATATCCAAAACCGCCATTGCCGCCTTTTCCTGCGTTGCTACCACCGCCGCCGCCGCCATTATGGGAATTTCCGCCACCGCCGCCATTTGCCGGTGCGCCGCGTCCTGATATTTTATCTCCGGCACCAAATCCTGCAATACCTTCGCCTTTATGTCCAAAGTATGGTAAGGAAGTTGCATAGACAGAATCACTCGTTTCAGGATTGAACGTATTAACTTGGTACGAACCTCCGCGAAAACCTTTACCACTGACATTGATCTGGCCTTCTAAAGAAAGGCAATTGGCAGAAAGCGCTAAAATCCCACCTGTAGTCCCATTCCACGGTGCACATGTAAGTTCATCGCGCACAATGACCTTTGAAAAGGACGGCATGGAAACTAATTGAATTTTACCATTTACATTATACTCCTGGTTCGCCAGAGGCTGCGTGAATGTAATTGTATTTCCATTGATTCCGGCGATAACGGCAAATTCATAGCTACCGGCTCCATTATTATTTTTTACTGTCCCATAATTTACTGTATTCGTCGTATCAATGTCTGCGCCCTGCATCTGAATAAATAGCACTTGATCATCCTTTTTAAAACCCGTTGCATCGCTTACGGTAACGAAGGTTTTAGAATTAGATATTTGCGTAACAGCCGAGTAGATATTGATGATTCCGGAGATTTTCGCGCATGGGGTAGGAGGCGCAATAAAATCGGACTGAAGGATTTCAACAGATTCAAGGTTAGTGTTATTGGCCGACATACCAGAGATGGCAAGAATCCTGCTTTGCAGTACATTACCGGATTTATCTTTCAGAGGTATTGAAGCAGAACTAAAGTTTTTTCGTGCAAACTTCATCGATGGCCCGGCAGTTACACGAGGACTTGTAAAGTTTATCCAGTCAGTAGTTTTTAAAACCGCATCTGCATTATCATATCCTCCAATGCTAATAGCTGAATCTTTATTCCATTGAGCATTTTGATTCCAGATGCGCTCATCCTGCATGTTGCCGAGAGTTGAAATGCTTGGGCCATCGAGTAAACTTACTCTTCTAATGAAATTAAAAGGCGCTTCGCTAAGTGTACCACCGGAGATCAAAAGTTTACCATTCCAGAGTTTTAAAACATGTGAGGCACATTGTTCTTCAGGCAGTAAAGAATGTTTCTCCCATATATTGGTAGCCGCGTTATAGGCATAAATAGTATCTGTTCTACGGCTATTGGGGCCGCCATCTCGCCCTCCAAAGACTACTAATCTATTATCACTTGTAATACCTGCGACCGCTGAATTTATGGCATTAGGGAAATTCTTTACCTTGCGGCTTTTACCTGTTGTAATATTGAATATCTCGGCATCGTGCATTGAAACTAAATTCTGATAGCGTCCACCAACAACCAATATTTCGTTATCACTAATAAATTCTGCCACATGCTGCCTGCGCCCAACTAAGAGATTCCCAAGTGTTCTCCATGTCCGGGTATTCCTTTCAAATATTTCACAGCTTGCTGTTAGCGGGCCTTTACCTTGACTCCCTTGATTAGTAATTCCGCTAATAACAACAATATTAGAATCTTTTGTCTGTAATGCCACAAACTCTGAGCGGGGTATGTTCATTGAAGCGGCCGTTTCAATAGTGCCTTTTGCTATATTAATCATCTCACAACTTGTAGTTGGTGCCCCACTCATTGCTTGAACACTTGATTTCTCGTATCCACCAATCACCAGTATCTCTGAATCAGAAATCGGTAAAGAACAATGAAAGTGGCGTGGTACGCTTAATTTCCCGAATTCTTTCCATACCGGCTGACCTTGGAGTTTATTGAAAGATATAATTATGGTGAGAAATAACAGGAGTTTTTTCATATTTTAAAAATTAATTGTTGATGCAGCTAAATTTATAAAACAAAATAGGATAAAAAAAGGAAATAGACAAATTAACCTTAGAAAAGAGTTAAATTTGAGTTGTATAGAAGTAAAAATTCTTATAATTTGTATTTTTTTTATGTTCTAAAGGGATTGAAATGAGCTGCAGAATTTGCGGAGAATCAGGTTTTAAAGAAAGAGCAAAGTTAGAGAAGTGTACATATGTAGAATGCAATAACTGCCATGTAGTCTATCAGAAAGAACTTCCAAGCATGGAAGCCGTGAATAACATTTATGATACAAATGATGGCGGATATTTTCAGGATGACTATAAAGGAGTTGATTATTCTGAAGGAGAGGAGTGGATCCGTGGTTCAGCTGTATTTCAAATCTCAATTTTAAAAAAACATTATTCAGATGATCTTTCAAAAGCTACAATCTTAGATTTTGGCGCCGGAACGGGCGTCTTATTGCATGAACTAAAAAAATTAGGAGCAGGTGTTGAAGGAATAGAACTTTCTAAATGGGCTTGTGAATACGGGGAGAAAAAATTTGGAGTGAAAATGCATAATGGTGATTTATTTGTATTGCCTATTTCGGACAATAAATTTGACATCATTATTATGAGTCACGTTATCGAGCATTTACCTGATCCTGTCGAGATAGTTTTAAAACTTAAAAACTGGTTGAAACCTGGCGGAATATTGATGGTAGCAACACCAAATGTTGAATCAACAGGCGAGCATATTTTTAAAAGCAAATGGCTATACTATATTCCTAATGAGCATCTCCAGCTTTTCAGCCCGCAATCAATAGATTTCTTTTTTAAAAAAATAGGGCTTCAAAATAAAGGAACAGAACTCTATCTATGGCGCAAACGTCAAACGCCTGAAGCGTTATTACGATTAGCTTATTCTTTTGTAAAAAGGGGCATTAAAATTCTCACGGGAGCAGCCAAAAAAGAAGGTCGGTTTGAGTATGGAACTTCAAAGGATGGGTTAATTTCATTCGGTGTAAAATCCAAATAATTTGTGAACCTCTCCCGACCAATAAATCTCACGCTCATCCTCGCCGAGATCGCCGCGTCGCGCCTAAAAACTCCTTTTTTTAAAAAGGACAAGCCGCGCGGCGAACGTATACTCGTATTTGGGTATTTCGGACTTGGCGATGCGATCATGTTCCTGCCGACGCTGCGTGCTTTAAAAGAGCAGTTTCCGAACTCACGAATAACAGTCGTAGCATCGCGAAAAAGCACGGCATGGGAAGCACTCGAAATGTCCGGTTGCGTTACAGAAACGCTGTTTTTTGAGTTTAAAGAAGCGAGTGCCGCAGAACGATATGCGTTTAATAGCGAGTTGCTTAAACGCAATTTTGATACGGCAATTTGTATACACGTGACGCCGCTTCAATATTTCCTGCCGGTGCTTTTAAAAATTCCTGCGCGTATCGGGCACGTTGTTCCGTGGCATACGTGGTGGCAGCCGCGTCCGAATTGGATTTTGAATTTTCGGAGCGTTTTAAAAGGGTTTGATAAAACGCATGAAATTGACCGTTATCGGGCGCTTTTAAAAGCAGCTGATATTGATAATAATTCTTTTAAAAACGATATTTCGCTTCCGGTTTCAGAACAAAGTATTGCCGAAGCACGCGAAATGCTTTTAAACCTCGGAATCGCAGACGCAGATTTTGTCGTTGGAATTCATGCTTCAGTCGGATATGTGCAGTCGTGGAAATCGTGGGGAAGAGAGAAGTTTGTCGAACTTGGCAAGCTTTTAAAAGAAAAGCATAATGCAAAAATTCTGATTCTCGGTGCGGAAAATGAATCGCAGTTTTTAAAAGAACTGGCGGCTGAAATTGGTGAAAATGCGTTCGCAGTTATCCCGCCATCAGGAAAATCCCGCTGGACGCTGGAGCCGACACTTGGTGTTTTAAAACGCTGCAATATCGTGATTGGCAATGATTCAGGCGTTGGGCATATTGCAATTGCTGTTGGTGTGCCGACGGTGCGGATTTTTGGTATGACGGATTTTTGGGGTTACAAAGCTCTGGAATCGCCGCATATTGACATCTGGAAAAACCTGCCGTGCAGCCCGTGCGTTAGCATTGGCATGATCAACCCGAATTATAATCTGCACACGTGCGGCCACCGCAATTGCATCAAAACAATTACGGTAGCTGAGGTTTTTAAAGAAGTAGAAAAGCTCGCCTGAGTTTTTAAAAAGAGAATTCTTCCATTGATTGAAGTTCTTTTAAAAACGCGTGATCCGTCATTTTATAATGGATCGGCGTGACAGAAACCCAGCCTTCGCTCACACAAAAATCGTCGTTATCAGGATCGTCATTTGACGTAATATACACGCCAGTTAGCCAGAAATACTCACCTCCGCGCGGGTCTTTACGGCGTTCGTAAGAATCATCCCACTGCGATTGCGCCTGCTTTGTAAGTTTGATTCCTTTGATTTTTTCCTTAGGTAAATGAGGCACATTCACGTTTAAAAGCGTTCCCTTCGGCAAGCCTGTTTTTAAAACTTTTTCTGCAACCATTGCCGCATATTCCGCTGCTACTACACAATCTTCCTTTTCTTCAAAAGTATCGAGCGAAACAGCGATGGAAGGATAGCCCATCATTGTGGCTTCCGTAGCTGCGGAAACTGTGCCGGAATACAAAACATTAATGGATAGATTTGGCCCGTGATTTATCCCAGAAACAACCAAATCCGGCTTTTCTTTAAGCAGCGTGGAAATGCCAAGTTTTACACAATCAGCTGGTGTCCCATTAATTGCATAACCGAAAAATTCATCGTTTTTAAAAACAGGTGTTGCGCGAAGCGGGCTGCTGACGGTAACGGCGTGTCCGACTGCGCTTTGCTGCCGGTCAGGTGCAATTACGGTAACATTCCCAAGTCTTTTTAAAGCATTGACCAGTGCGAGAATTCCGTTTGAGTTGATGCCGTCGTCATTCGTTACAAGAATATTCATTTTTTAAAAGAAGTCAGTTTTAATAAAAAAAGCGCAGGAATGTAAATTCGCTGCGCTCAAAAATACGGAAGTTTTTAAAAGGATTTTTAAAAAGCTTATCGCGTCAAGTCATTATACATCACAAAAACCATCAGCGCAAGCAGCATGAACACGCCAACCTGCTGAAAACCAATCTTGATTTTTGCCGGAATCTCACGACGGAAAACGCCTTCGAGAATAATGAAAACTAAGTGACCGCCATCGAGCGCCGGAAGCGGCAGAATATTCATTACAGCAAGTGTCACCGAGAGCATCGCCATAAAGCTTAAAAACGTTGTAACGCCAAGTTCTGCGGTTTGTGTTGCCATTTTCGCGATCATTACAGGGCCGCCCATCGAGGCTTTAAAAGAAACCGTGCCCTGGAAAATCATAATGATATTTCCCACCAAAAGCTTGATGGAATTAATCATCTGGTCCCAGCCGATTTTGATTGACTCAAAAAATCCAAAGCTCGTTTTTAAAACAGGGCCGGTGTACGCCTGGCCGATTTGAACGCCGATTTTCCCGGTTTTATCCGGCGCAATCGTCGCCTGCATCGTGCGGCCGCCGCGTTTCCATTCAAATGGCATCGCCGTCTCCTTATTATTGCTCACGATATTCATGAACTGAGCATTCGTTAGCACGGGCTGATTATTGATGGAAATAATCGTGTCGCCGGCTTTTAAACCCGCTTTTCCCGCCGGGCGCAGCGTTTCAACAATTTGAATAACGGTGTTTGTGCCCGATGGATTTAGGCCAACCGACTGTTGGTTCGTCAGCGCTTTAAAAAACTTGCTGCCGCTCACATTCATGCTTTGCGTCATGCCCTCGCGCTCAATTTCCACACGGCTGACCGAATTTT
Organism: Bacteroidota bacterium; assembly: GCA_040386315.1. GTDB lineage: Bacteria > Bacteroidota > Ignavibacteria > Kapaibacteriales > DASPKH01 > DASPKH01. The sequence goes on along the minus strand of JAZKFS010000013.1, from coordinate 26,258 downwards.
TTAAAGCCAGGCCGCTCATTACTTCGTCCCACGTATTGACTTTTTTTCCGTCAATTGCGAGAATTTTATCGCTGTTTTTAAAACCAACTTCTTCTGCTGGTGAACCTGGCTCTACATACGCGATTGACGTTGTTCCTGCAGCAGTTTTTCCTTCAAAAAATGCAATTCCGCCAAATATCAAAATTGCAAGAAGGAAATTCATAATCACGCCGGCCGAGATCATAAATGCTTTCTGAAGAGAATTTTTTGAACGGAATTCCCACGGCTCGGCTGGCTTGTCCACGAAATCATTATCCATGCTTTCGTCCACCATCCCGACGATTTTCACGTAGCCGCCGATAGGGAAGACCGAAAGGCGATAATCTGTGTGGCCGTTGCCTTCCCAATCTTCGGGAAGCTTGCCGAAGGTAAAGCCCGTTATTTTATTCCAGCCAAAAACGCGGCTGCCCATTCCAAGCGAAAAAACGTCCGCGCGCGTGCCAGTAAGCCGCGCAGCAAGAAAATGGCCGAGTTCATGGATCGTTACGAGAACGCCAATCACTATTCCGAAATACAAAACTTTTTCTAAGATTTCCATTTTTTTTGAGCGGTGAGCTTTGGGCGGTGAGCCGTGAGCTTCATTTTAAAAATATTAATTGAATTATTACACTGCCTTTCAAATTTACTTTGTGCCTTTGTGGTTAAAAAACAAAACTCACAATTTCGAGGTGACAAGATTGCGCGTTTCAATGTCCAGATGAATCAGCTCATCCAATGACGGATTTTTAACGAAATACATTTTATTCAGTGCAAATTCTATCAGTTTCGGAATATCCATAAACTTAATTTGCTCTTTTAAAAACGCGGCAACGGCGATTTCATTTGCAGCATTCACCACCGCAGTTGCTGTACCACCCGTTTTTAAAGCATCAAAGGCAAGCTGCAAACAGGGGAAACGCTCCAAATCCGGTTTTAAAAACGTCATCGTTCCGATTTCCGTCATATCGAGCCGTTTGTAGGGAAGCGTTGCACGATGCGGAAAATTCAGCGCGTAGGAAATCGGCAGTTTCATATCCGGCAAACCAAGCTGCGCCTTCACCGAACCGTCCACGAACTGCACCATCGAGTGAATAATGCTCTGCGGATGCACCACTACGTCAATCTGCTCCGGCTCCAGGTCAAACAGCCACTTCGCCTCGATAACTTCAAAACCCTTGTTCATCAGAGTCGCAGAATCTATCGTGATTTTGCTGCCCATCGTCCAGTTCGGATGTTTTAAAGCTTGAGAGAGCGTTACATTTTCTAATTCTTCATGAGATTTGTTTAAAAACGGGCCGCCGGATGCCGTAAGAATTATTTTTTCAATTTCATCATGGGATTCACCAACAATGCATTGCAAAATTGCGCTGTGTTCGGAGTCAACTGCGAGAATGGCCACATCGTTTTTAAAAGCTGCTTCCGTGATGATTTTTCCGGCGCTCACGAGTGTTTCCTTATTGGCAAGCGCGATCTGGATTCCGTTTTTAATTGCAGCAAGGGTTGGTTTTACGCCGCTGAAGCCGACGAGTGCAGACATAATAACGTGATTGCGTTTATCTGCCGCCGCCTGGCAAACGCCTTCTTCGCCACAAAGAATTTTGCCCTTAAAATCAGAAATTTCTTTAAATCGTTTAAAAGCTTTTTCATCAGCAATCGCTACACCGCGCGGTTTATATTCTAAAACCTGCTCGGCGAGCTTTTCAACATTTGAATTGACCGTGAGAAAATTTATCTGGTAATCGTCGCCCTCGACTTCTTTTAAAACCTCAAGCGTTTGCACGCCAATAGAGCCGGTAGAGCCGAGAACGGAAATATATGCCATGTTTCTAAAAAGTTTTTAAAAGCTTTTAAAAGTTTTTCGTGATATCCTTTCCGTCCTTGCCGAAAAATCTGAATTCGTGCATGTGCAGCTTATCATCCGGCTGGACCTGCACTTTTAAAAAGTATTTCAGCATAAGCCGCGTGAGTTTTGGCAGCACACCCTCGGTGAGATATGTTGCAATCGCCGGATGAACCGCAAGTGTGAGGCGGAAATCGCGTGACTGCCCACGGAAGCTCTTCAACCAGCGCTCAATTGCATGAATCACTTCCGAGCGTGACTGGACGCGCCCTGTGCCTGTGCAAAGCGGGCAAATCTCCGTCATTTTTTCCGTAATATTCTGATGCACGCGCTGACGCGTAATTTGCAAAAGTCCAAGCTGCGTGATCGGATATGCAACAGTTTTCGCGCGGTCAAATGAAAGCTGTTTGCGCATTTCGTGGTAGATTTTCAAACGATTGCGCTCATCATTCATGTCAATGAAATCGACAATTATCATTCCGCCGATGTCGCGCAAACGTATTTGCCGCGCCACTTCACGCGCCGCTTCAAAATTCAGGCGAACGTTATTCGCTTCCTGGTCGCTGCCGCCGGACGCGCGCCCGGAATTCACGTCAATTGCCACGAGCGCTTCCGTCGGGTCAATTACGATGGAGCCGCCGCTCTGAAGATTCACCTTGCGCTGGTACATTGTTTGAATATCTTTTGAAACGCCCGTCGCATCAAAAACATGCTCGCGGCCTTCGTACAGCTCCACTTTTGAAACAAGCGCGGGCGACGTAAATTGGAGATATTCGGTAATTTCCTTATACATTTTTTTCGAATCAACCAGCACGCGTTCCACATCCGTCGTGAAGAGGTCGCGCATTGCTGAGCTCGCCAAACTCATATCACGGTAAACCGGGCCGGGGCCTGTGGACGCTTTGATTTTCCGGTCAATTTCCAGCCACTGGTCGCGCAGGTACGTCATGTCGCGCTGCAATTCTTCCTCGCTTTTTCCTTCAGCGGCTGTGCGGATAATACAACCCGAACCTTCCGGCAAAATGCTTTTCGCCAATGAGCGCAAACGCTTGCGTTCTTTAAAAGACGTGATTTTCCGCGAAACGCCCATGCCTTGCTCAAACGGCATAAATACTACGTAGCGCCCCGGGAACGAAACATTCGTCGAAACGCGCACACCTTTTGCATGATACGCCTCGCGCACTACCTGCACGACGATGTCCTGGTCTTTCTCCAGATTGATTGTTACAAGTCCCGAGCGCTTCGTTTGGAACGTCGGATAGCGCTTTGCATTCTGGTCGTTGCGCGGCTCAAATTTTCTGTTAGGATTAGGGCGACGTTCCTGATGCTTCGGCTCCTGCTTTTTTTGCTCGGGGCGCGGCTGTTGTTCCTGCGTCTGTTCAGGCTTTTTTGCTTCCGAGCGCGGTGGTTTTGGGTTGTGAGGTTTGCGCTCAGGACGCGGGCCGCGTGGCGGTTTCGCGTTGTGCGGGCGCGCCTGGTTGTTTTTAAAACCTTCCTCGTTTCCATCTACCGGACGCTGCTCGTCGCCTTTAAAAGGAGGTAGTTCGTCATTGTTAAAATCACGATTTTCCTCATTTTTAAATGGAGGAAATTCATCATTTTTAAAACCGTCACGCTCGCGATTTTCCCTGTTATTATCGAAATCCGGCTGTGGATTTTCACCTGAAAATTCCTGCGGCTGGCCGTCGTTTGGCTGATTATCACGTCGTCCACGCCCACCACGGCCGCGTCCGCCGCGACGATTGTTGCGGTTGTAGCGCTTATTGCGGTCGCCACCTTCAGCGTTTCCTTCGCCCGGATTTCCTTCTGAAAAATTTGCATCGGGAGAATTGCCGGAATTATCATTTGGGAAATTTTCTTTAAAAACTTCTGAATCCGGATTGTGCATTGCAAAGCTTTCCGTGCGGAACGGCTCTTCCGGCGTACCCAAATTATTCGGCTTTTTATTTCTCGGAGCAGGATTTCTCGGTGCAGCTTTCTGGGTGCGTGGGGGACGACGGTTGCCGCCGCGTTTTTTCTCTTGATTATCCCATTGCGGAGCTGATTCGCCCGCTTCGTTGTGCGAATCCGGAGTGTTTTCTAAAAGATTCTCAATAAAACCTTCCTGCGGAAGATTATCCTCGCCAACGAGATGAACCGGCTCATCTTCAAAAAAATCATGATGTGTCGGGTTGTACGCCTGGCTGTTATCGCTGTCGGTTTTAAAAGTATCTTCGTGCTGTGTTTCGGCTTTAAAATTGTCCTGCTGCGGCTCATTTTTAAAAGCTTCGTCGCGGTTTTGAAAACCCTGTTCCTGCGCATTCTGCTCCTGATTTTCCTGTGGACGCTGATTGCGCGGGCTGTTCCTGCGGTTATTATTGCGGCCTCCGCGGTCGTTGCGTCCGGGACGCTGCTGGCGTTGTTCGTTTTGCGGAGCGGGCTGATTTTCTCCATTTTGAAAATCCTGTGCAGCTTCATTACGCGGAGAATCTTGAGAAGAATTTTCCTCACCGACATTTTCGCGCTGGTCAGCCTGCTCAAATGGATTTTGCGGCGGCTGGTTTTGCTGCTGCTGTGGCGCTCTCGGCTGATTGCGTTGCTGCTGATTTCTCTGTGGTTTTTGCTGCTGCTTTGGCTTTTCGTCCTCGTCTTCATCATCTTCGTCAACAATGAAATTGTCCTCAAGCGACTCGGCAACATCGGAAAAATGCAGGAATGCATCCTGGTCGAGTCCGATGTCCACAAACGCGGCGTTCATGCCCTGCACGATATTGCGCACCTTGCCGGTGTACACACTGCCAACGTAGCGCTCTTTATCAGGGGATTCTACAAGAAGCTCGGCGAGCTGGTCATTTTCTGTAATAGCTATGCGGACTTCACTAAGCGAAGAACTTATTATAATTTGTTTTTTCATGCACAAGTTTAGGTAATTCTATAACCGTCAAATATACGGATAATTCAGGCGGCGTGAAAATTTTGGGTGCGGGAAACGTTTTAAAAGTAACTTTTTAAAACTACTTTTTTACAACGCTTTTAAAAGAAGGGAAGTTTTTAAAAGTACTTTTTAGGCAAAAAAATAGCCAAGTTGACCGTGGCACACCAGAGAAAACTGACCGCTGCTTCCTTCCGGACCTGACGGAGTTGGGTTTTTCGTAATTGCACGGGACTTGGCCGTATATTTTCAGATGCGCAAGGACTTTCGTTTTAAAGAGCCGCAAATATACGAGCTTTTAAAAGCCCGTGCAAGTTCTTTTTAAAAAAGTCTTTTTAAAACGCTTGCATACGTTTTAAAAAGCTCGTAGATTTGCACTCTCGAAAATACACACGTGCCCGTAGCTCAGCTGGATAGAGCAACAGCCTTCTAAGCTGTGGGCCACAGGTTCAAATCCTGTCGGGCACACTCAAGGTTTTAAGCCAAAAAGCCCTGATTCTCACGAGTCAGGGCTTTTTGCGTTTTTTGCTAAAGTACTACAAAGTGCTATAAGTTAATAGAAATTTTTGGTGGAGTTTTGGTGGAGTTATTGTAAAGGCTAAAATAAATTCTCATTCTTTGATAGCATACTAAAAAGTATATTCGAACAATGTAGGAGCACTTCTGCTTCCAAAAATTATTTTTGAAGGGAGATGATTACACCATATATAATAGCTTGTATAAGGTGTTGCTTGATTTCCCGCAAACATTAACCAGAAGCTTCCATTATCAGATACCGAACTACCTACATCTACAAGCATTCCCCAATCTGTTGGCATATCTTTTGGTCCTGAAAAAATATGCGGCTGAACATGTTCCTTCTCAGTATTCAAAATTGCTGCGATAAATGGATGCCAAACTCCAGCGCGTGGCCTCACTTCAATCGCAATAGGATTATTATAATCAGGACCGATGGGATAATGAACTTTTAAAAAATATGGTTGTGTAATTTCCTCGACAAGTCTATTGAGTCTACCTTCGGTTGCCGCTATTATTCTTTCTTTCCAGTCCGGATCTGTAATACTAACATATAATCTCGTTTTAATGCCCACTGGAATTAAACCTTTGTCCACCGGCCCTAAAAAAAGTCCGATTATTGGGAAATTTCCCCCACGGACACTAAGTGCCCGGTCAAGCGCATACGCGAATTCTTCTTTACATGCTTCGCTCGATAAACTATTCTGTGTTGCAATCAACACCCATGAATCGCTTTCTTCCGGTGAGGTTATAAATTTCTCTATTTGCGGCCATAATCTATTCCCTGCGGCAATATTCCAACGGTCAAGTTTAATTGAGACACCAGCTACTTTTAATTCCTGTGCAATGAAATCAACATCTTGTTGTTCGTTATCAGCCCAAGCATAGCTAATCCAAATGTTTTTCATTGTTAACCTTGATCAAGTTTTTAAAAAAATATTATGCAATGCTTCGCCGCGTCCACTTTACTTGCGAAATCCTGAAAATGGAGCGGTAGTAGTGGTCACCACATCTCCGGCTGAGGTCATCGTAGTTTTATTGACACCTCTTATACTATCCTGGGTAACCATTATGTATTCTACTTCAACATCAGTCTCTGCATTTGGTGTAGTATAGTGCTTTGTACCCTTGAACTTCCTGCCTGAAAACGTGCCGGTATATTCTACGTAATTAACTGATAGGGTATTTGAAAAAGCGGAGATCAATTCATCATATTGCTGGCCTGCATAGGTAACACGCCATGTACCTCTGAGATAATCTTTTGCTATGAGAGTTTCAGGCTCGACAGGATCTTCGCAGCCTATAAAAATCATCAGGATACAAAGAAAAAGGAAGCTTTTCATGATATGAATCTTTTAAGTTTTTAAAAACTGTGTTGGGTTATTATTTCTTTGTTTATCAAGAATTATGCTTTTCGCTGGATTTTAAGTCCTGTGCGTCCTACAAATGCTTCGCCGCCGCATGCACCTGCTTATTATCAAATTTAATATAAAACTTCTTCATTACCGCAACAGAACAATCTGTCACCTCTTAAGCTGTCGGGCAAACTTTTTAAAAAAGAAAATCCTGTGGTTTTAAAAATCACCTTTAATGACCTACATCATAAATATTACTGAGGGGAAATTCCCGATTATATAAGTTTTATTCCTTTTGGCGTAATAAACGGCTTTGAAATGCACGCTAAGTTTGTATATCAAATTTACGGAACGTTACCGGCGAAAATTATCATTCAAAACTAAAAAAACGATGTCGTAATTACCCCGTAAATTGCCGCACATACACCCTTTTAAAAAGGTTTTAAAAGAGTAAATTTGTACAAGAATGTAATCTGCTTCATCACTAAGAATTGAGAAATAATAATATAAATTCTTTTTTCAAATTTTAGTATTTTAGCAAAGAGATTTTTCCACCATTCACCAAAGCAGCATGTCAACCGAAACCGAAAAAATTGACCTCGCATCACTGCGCATTAACCGCAATGGCGCGTCCACAAACAACAGAAAAAAAGATTCTTCTTTTAAAAAATATCTGGTCTGGGCTGTGCTCGGAATTGTCGCGCTTTTTGGCGTGTATTTTATCGCTACGCAAAATTCCAGCGTTGAGGTTGAAACGGCGATAGCGTCGGTTTCATCGCCGTCGCAGGCAAACGCTATTTTAAATGCAAGTGGCTATGTTGTTGCGCAGCGCAAAGCGTCGGTTTCATCAAAAGCGAGCGGGCGTTTAGAGCAGCTTTATGTGATCGAAGGCGACCGTGTGAAAGCGGGCCAAATCCTTGGGCGAATTGAGAATAACGATGTACAGGCGGCGTACAATCAAATGCTGGCGTCGCTTGAGGTTGCAAAGGCAAATCTCCAAAACGCTCAAGCAGAGTTGGAAGATGCAACAATAGAATTCAACAGGAAAACCAGCTTAGCTGCTTCAAATACAATTTCTACATCTGAAGTTGATATGGCTCGCGGCCGTTTAAAAAAAGCACAGGCAATGGTTTCTTCGGCATCAGCTTCGGTGCGGGTTGCCGAGGCGAATATTCGTTCGGCACAAGTTCAGCTTGACAATACGATCATTCGCGCGCCTTTTGAAGCAACGGTTTTAAATAAAAACGCGAACGTGGGGGAAGTGATAACATCTATGGGCGGCGCGGCGGGTTCGCGTGGCGCGGTGGTGACGCTTGCGGACATGGGTTCGCTGGAAGTGGAAACAGATGTTTCGGAATCAAATATTGAAAAAATTACGCCGGGGCAACCGTGTGAAATCACGCTTGACGCATATCCATCGAAAAAATATCGCGGCTATATCAGCAAAATTATTCCAACAGCAGACCGCGCAAAAGCGACGGTTTTGACGAAAGTGCGCTTTGCCGAGCTTGATGAAAAAGTGTTGCCGGAAATGGGCGCAAAAGTTCTGTTTCTTCAAAACGCTGATACAAATCCGGCTGCTTCGGAAACTTCCGTTACGATCCCGGCTGATGCTTTAAAAAAGCGCGGCGGTGAAAACTTTGTATTTCTCATCACTGACGGAAAAGCGAAAGAACGTAAAGTGGAAATTGGTGAAACTGTTGGCGGAATGGTGTCGGTGAAGCAGGGAGTTTTGGCAGGAGATAAAATTGTCGTGCGCCCGACGGCTGATTTAAAAGACGGAATGGCGGTGAAAGAGAAAGAATAAACTTTTAAAAAAGATTCCTACACTTCATCCCAGCGGGATGATAGGTTTATAGCATCAAAACATTTTGCATCGGTGCGACCCCGGCTGGGGTCGAACTCTTTTTTTGAATTATTTTCTATAAACATGTGAATCCTCTGGATTCATTTGTGCAAAGTTTTAAAAATTCTTTAAAAGAAAACTTTTCAATTTTTATAAAACACCACATTTTTACACCACTTTTTAAAAAGGAAACGGGCTATGGCAACTGCAATTTCCGTCCAGAATCTCACCAAGTCGTACAAACGGGACAAAATGGAAGTCCCTGTTTTAAACAACGTTTCGATTGACGTTGAGGAAGGCGAATTCCTCGCGCTGATGGGGCCGTCCGGCTCAGGTAAAACCACGCTTTTAAACATTATCGCCGGGATTGACACGCCAACACAAGGCCGCGTAATGGTTGCCGGAACAGACATCGCCGGACTAAGCGAAACAGCGCTTGCAAAATGGCGCGCCCGCCACGTTGGTTTTATTTTCCAGTTTTACAATCTCATCCCGGTTCTCACAGCGTTTGAAAATGTCGAGCTTCCGCTATTGCTCACCGATCTTTCAAAAGCTGAACGCAAAACGCAGGTAGAAACGGCTTTAAAACTCGTTGGGCTCGGCGACAGAATGCACCACAGCCCGAAGCAGCTTTCCGGTGGGCAGGAGCAGCGCGTGGCGATCGCGCGGGCAATTGCCACTGATCCTGATATTCTGGTGGCAGATGAGCCGACGGGAGATCTGGACAGAACTTCGGCGGAAGAGATCCTGACGCTGCTTGAACGACTGAATAAGGAATTCGGCAAAACCATTGTGATGGTAACGCACGATCCTCACGCTGCCAACCGCGCGCGTATCGTTCGCCACCTTGAAAAAGGTGACCTGATGGAAGAATCGAAATTTATGCAGGGAGCTGTGTAAATTTATGAAAATGCTCAAATTTGTTTTTAAAAACGCACTGCGGCACAAGCTGCGTGCGTTCCTGACTGTTATCGGAATTGCCATTGCGGTTCTGGCTTTTGGTTTGCTGCGAACGGTTGTTACAGCTTGGAATGCGGGCGTTGAAGCGTCGGCTGCTGACCGCCTTGTAACTCGCCAGGCAGTGTCATTTATTTTCCCGCTCCCGTATGCGTACAAAGACCAGATCTCTCAAATAGAAGGCGTCGAAAAAGTCAGCTTTTTAAACTGGTTCGGCGGCACGTACATTGATAAAAACCAGTTTTTTGCCCGTATGGCGGTTGATGCGGAAACAATCTTTGATGTCTATCCTGAATTCGTGATGGATCCCGGGCAAAAAGCAACGTTTTTAAAAGAGAGAAATTCAGCTGTCATCGGCGCCTCACTAGCAAAACAGTATAAGCTGAAAATTGGCGATGTGATGCCGATCGAAGGCGATATTTACCCCGGAAAATGGGAATTTGTTGTGCGTGGAATTTATCAGCCGCGCGACAAAACAGTAGACGCGTCACAAATGTTTTTCCACTGGAATTACCTCAATGAGCGTATGAGGACTGACATGCCGGAAAGAGCTGGCGATGTGGGCTGGTATTCTATTAAAATCAAAGACCCGTCGCGCTCGGCAGAAATTTCCTCAAAAGTAGACGGGCTTTTTAAAAACTCGCGTGCTGAAACAAAAACCGAAACCGAACGCGCTTTTCAGCAGAGTTTTCTTGCCGGAACAAGCTCTATCCTTACGGCGCTTGATATTATGTCGTTCGTGATTATCGGAATTATCATGCTTGTGCTTGGCAATACGATGATCATGTCAGCCCGCGAGCGAACACGCGAATATGCCGTTTTAAAAACAATTGGCTATTCGGGAAGACACTTAATGATGTTCATTGCCGGAGAGGCGATGGTGATCGCGTTTTTGGGCGCGGGGCTTGGACTGCTCCTGCTGATGCCAAGTGTGGCCGGATTTGAAGCGGCAATGCCAAAGGGCTGGTTCCCTGTGTTTAATATTGCTAATTCCACGTTCATTATGGCGGGTTCGGCAGCGCTTGTTGTTGGGCTTTTGTCCGCACTTTTCCCGCTTCGCCGCGCTTTAAAAACGAGCATTGTGGAAGGTTTGCGTTTTGTAGGGTAATCTTTTAAAAACTTCTTTTAAAAAATCAATGAAAATACCTTTTTCATATATCGTCAGAAACTTTTTAAAAAGGCGCCAGACGAGCATTATTACGGTGCTTGGCATCGGGATGGTCGTCTTTGTATTCGTCGCCGTGCTGATGATGGCGAATGGAATTACGCAGACGCTCGTAGCAACCGGCTCTGACCGGAATATTCTGATTTCAAGGAAATCCTCGCAGGGTGAGATCACAAGCAGTATTGACCGTGAGGCAGCTTCCGTCATTTCGACGATGCCGGGAATTGCTAAAAATGCCGAAGGAAAACCACTTCTGACAGCCGAACCCGTCGTCGTGATCAATCTTGACAAAAAAGACGGTGGTATCAGCAATGTCACGGTTCGCGGAGTCGCACCGGAAGCTTTCGGCGTTCGTGAACAGGTGAAAATCCGAGATGGACGGATGTTCAATTTCGGTACTCGCGAACTTGTTGCGGGTTCCTCAATTAATAAAAATTTCGCCGGCACAAAAATTGGCGATAAGATCAAATTTGCCGGAGATATGTGGACGATCGTTGGAATTTCGGATGCAGGCGGAAGCGGCTTTGATTCGGAAGTGTGGGGCGATGCGTCGCAGCTGATGAACGCTTTTAACCGCACCGCGTTTTCCACGCTTACGTTCCGAATGGAGAAAAATGCTTCGCTGGATAATTTTAAAACACAATTTGCCCGCGAGCCGCGCCTCCAGTATTTTGAGCCAAAAATCGAGCAGAAATACTACGAAGAGCAGTCTGAGCTCATGTCCACATTTATCAAAGTTCTCGGGATTTTCATTACCGTTATTTTCAGCGCGGGAGCGACCATCGGCGCGATGATCACAATGTACACCGCCGTTGCAAACCGTACGGTGGAGATCGGTACATTGCGAGCTTTAGGATTTCAACGCAGAAGTATTCTTACTGCGTTTTTAGTTGAGGCGCTTTTGCTGGCGTTTATCGGCGGCGTTGTTGGGATCTTCCTCGCATCATTTTTGCAGTTTTTAAAAATCTCTACAATGAATTTTGCATCATTTTCCGAGATCGAATTCTCGTTTGCACTTTCGCCGAGTATCATTATTACATCGTTGATTTTTGCTCTGGCGATGGGATTTCTTGGCGGGTTTTTGCCGTCATTCCGCGCTTCACGTTTGAAAATTGTAACGGCGCTGCGGTCGGCGTAAGTTTTTTAAAAGATTTTTAAAAATATCTTATTGATTTACGTTGTACTGATTCAATAAAGACACAGCCCTTTATGCTTTAAAACATAAAGGGCTTTTTATTTAATGCTGGATTTGTCTATTAGGGCGTATCAGTTTTTAAACTAACTATAGACAAAACGATCTTTTTAAAACCTGTTTTTATAATACGGCAGCGTGTTCTTTTGATTCGACCAGGCAGCGTTCAATTGTAGCAATTAAATCTTTCGCCTTCACCGGCTTTGTCAGAGAAGCATTTAGCTTTGAAAATGACGGGCTTGCTTCTAAAGTTTTCTGTGTCGTACCGGAAACAGAAATTATTACTAAATCCTGGAATCTCTCCATTCGCCTCAGGTATTCTAAAAACTGAAATCCACTGAGATAGCCGGTATTGAGAGTCATGTCAAGTAAAAGAACATCGTACGAATCAATATACAGCAATCTCAGTGCCTGGGATTCTGTTGTGGCATGATCCAGGCAGCAGTAGGTTTTTAAAGCATGCTGTATGGACACAGCATAATTATCGTCGTCTTCTACCAGCAGGATATGAGGCAGCTTTTTCTTATAGGGTTCGACAGTACTCATTATAGTACGTCCATTGTTGTACATGTTACTTAGATTATTCTATGGAAGAATAATAGTCTAATAACAGTTAGTCCGTCAAATATGTTCGTAAATCGTTGTAGGAAAACGTCTTCGTTAATGGTAAGAAAGGAACTGATGAAGTATGATAGAACGAATGTAAAAGCTAATGTGTGGTTTTTAAAATTACAAAAGTCTATGTAAAAAAAGCCGCTCAAATATAGTATTGAAGCGGCTAAATATTTCTTAGATTCAAGTAGAATGCAATACTACGGTTTATTTTTCAACGTATCAAAATATTTATTGATAATCGGGTAATAGCCGGGCGAAATATCGCGCCTGCCACTCAACCAGTCTGATACGCTTGCCTCTGCCACGCCTAACTTAATAGCTAACTGGCGTTGTGTAATATTGTATTCTGTAAGTAGTTTTTGTAATTCTTGCTTTGTCATAATATATATATATATAATTGTGATCCCGGGAAGACTCGAACTTCCGGCACACAGTTTAGGAAACTGTTGTTCTGTCCAGCTGAACTACGGGACCGTAGTTTTTAAAATTTGTTGTAAAAAATTAATTGATCGTGTCTTTGCCCGACAGCATGAACCGGCTTCCTGCAGGTTTTATCATCTGCGAATGGAATATCAGCGAAGCCGCCATATTGCGGATCTCCGAAACCTCTTCAATGCGGTAGCCCAGCAGCGATACGCGCTCAATGATCTGCTCGATATGCTCAACCTTCAGCAGTCCCAGCTGCTCCATCTGGAGAAGTTCGCCCCACGCTTCCTGCGAAAAAAGCTCCTGCTCGGCGCCATGAAGTATCCTGAATGAATTCTTCTGTGGCGTGTCCACCGGCAACTTTGCGATGGCGGGAAGCTGCGCGTTCATCTCTACGCGGTCGGCAAGCCAACTGAAAGCGGCAGAAATTTCCGACTGGCTGTAGCCCAATTCCTCGAGTTTTAAAAGATTAATATCCTGAATTTTTGTTTCCTGGCGGAGTTCGGAGATTACGTAGATAATTATTTCGATTATTCTTTCAAACATCTATTTTCCTTTTTAAAACTGCTTCGGTGAAATTACTCGCTACAAATATAACGATTTTCCAGAAGATGCATCGTATGTCGTTCAGCATCAGTCGCATCATTATATCCGGCGAGGTGCAGAGCGCCGTGTGCGGCGAGGCGCATAAGTTCATTCGTCAGCGATGCTTTATATTCCCTGGATTGAGCGGCAGCCGTGTCCGCGCTTATGTATATCTCGCCTTCAAGGGGATCGTCGCCAAGCGGAAAGGTGATAACGTCGGTGGGATAATCATGCTGCAAAAAATTCCGGTTCATCTCGTGAATCTCTTCATCGCTCACGATAATAATATTTATTTCTGCTTCCGAAATTTTCTCGCCTTTTAAAACCCTTTCAACAGTTTGAGTAATTTTTGCCCGCGGTACAGCTTTTAAAGCCGAAGTATTAAAAATCTGAATAGTAAAAGACATAAATGCTAAAATTCTTTTTAAAACTTTTAAAATCCTTTTAAAGAATATTTTCCGCAAGCGAAAGCTGCATAGCAGAAAGCAGAACAGAAGGGTCAAGCGTTGTAAAATCAGCATGAAGAATATCACGCCGGATATTTGCATACACAGAGCACGTACAATTCTTACCAACGATAAGGCTTGAGATTGAACGTTTTGAAGCGCTCAGAAATAAAACTTCATCCGGTTCGATCACCACAAATCCATTGCATGCATGAAGCTCATAATAGCCCTGATGCGTTTGGATCGTAATTAAAACGCCTTTCCCGCGCCCGCCAAGCCGAACATTATTTTGCAGCGTAAGCGCCAGCGCCTGGTGATTTGATTTATTGGATAATTGCCAGAAATTCACATCGCCGCTTTGCTGCGGCTGTGTTCCCAGGATACGCGAAATGCGCTCAATATCAGCAGGAGTGAAAGTAAATGTCATCGGAAATTCTTTTAAAAGTTGTGAATCTAAAGTACGTTTTGATAAATCCGCAATTACTTACTACGCATGAATGATAAAATAGTTCAACTTTTTTTTAACAAATATTAATTGTTTAAAAAATTACCGTATTCTCAAACAATTTTCACGAACGCTTGCACAAATGGAATAATTGGCGTAGTTTTGCAGTCTGTTTTTAAAAAAGGAGGATTACTATGATAAACCCAACAATGGCGCTCATCGAGCAAATGACAATAGGACAGGCAACTGATTACCGTAAGACCAAAGACGGAGATATCTACGCTACTGTTCCTGATTTCCGTCCGGGCGATACGCTGAATGTAGCTGTACGCGTGGTCGAAGGCGAAAAAGAGCGTATCCAGAATTTCCAGGGCGTGGTAATTGCACGTCGTGGATCTGGCGTAAACGCTACTTTCCGCATTCGTAAAGTTTCCAATGGCGTCGGCGTAGAGCGTATTTTCCCGCTCTACTCTCCAATGCTTCAGAGCATCCAGGTAGTGCGTAACGGTTCGGTTCGCCGCGCGAAACTGTATTATCTTCGTGGAATGAGCGAGCGCAAGATTCGCCAAAAACTCAGCTAAATTCCCGCTTTTTAAAAAAGCGTATGAATTCTTTAAAAACGGCGTCATGACTTTTTAAAAAGTTGTACGCCGTTTTTGTTTTTAAAAAAGATTCTTTTAAAAAGAACATCACCTGTTTTTAAAACTATGAAAATCTCCGGCGTTTCATTTGTCCGCAATGCGATAAAGCTCGGCTATCCGGTTGAGGAATCGCTACGTTCGCTGCTGCCGGTATGTGACGAGATCGTTGTCGCGGTTGGAAATTCCGACGACGGAACACTGGAATTAGTCAAAAGTATTGATCCGAAAATCCGTATAATTGAGACCGTTTGGGATGATTCAAAGCGCGAAGGCGGGCGCGTCCTTGCCGAGCAGACGGACATTGCTTTAAAAGAAGCAACGGGCGATTGGTGTTTATATCTTCAGGCGGATGAAGTTCTGCACGAAGAAGATTACGACAAGATCAGGCCGGAGTTTTTAAAATCTGACAAAGATAAAAATGTTGAAGCATTAATTTTCCGCTACAAACATTTCTACGGAAGTTACGAATATATCGGTGGTGGGCGCCAGTGGTATCGCCGCGAGATACGTGCTTTTAAAAACACGGGAAATGTTGTTTCGTGGGGCGACGCGCAGGGTTTTCGCAAGAAAAATCCTAATGGTGAAATTGAAAAATTAAAAGCAAAGCAGACTGAATTGCAGATTTTCCATTATGGCTGGGTGCGTCCGCCGAAAGCGCAGCAACTCAAACAGCAGGCATTTCAGCGGCTCTATCATGATGATTCGTGGCTGGAAGAGAATATTTCTAAAGATGATGAATTCGATTACGATTCTGCGTACGAGTTGGAAGTTTTTGGTGGGAAACATCCGGAAATAATGCGCGAACGAATCGAGCATGACCGTGAATGGACGCAACGTTTTGATTTTAAAAGAGTAAAGAAAAAGCCGATCCTGGTGAAAATTACCGACGAGATCGAAAAGCGCACGGGCTGGCGGATCGGCGAATACAGGAATTTTACAGAAGTGAAATAATGTACCAGATTATACTTTTTAAAAACCTCCAATGAGCCTTGGCAGAAAAATTGAGCGCAGTACAAAGCGGTTCTGGTACGGAATTATTGATACATTCCTGCGCAATGAACGCTTTGAAGGAAAGCTGAAACCGGCTGAAGTCCGTAAAGTTTTATTCCTGCGCAATGATGCTATCGGCGATATGATCGTGACGCTGCCAACATTCCGGCTTTTAAAAGAACTAATTCCAACAGTGGAAATCCACGTTTTGGCCTCTCCTGTAAATGCTCCGCTTTTAAAAAATGACCCGAATCTTGATCGGGTGATAATTTACGATGGAAATCTTTTAAAAAGTTTTAAAAAACTTTCATCACTACGAAGTGAAAAGTACGACGTTATCTTTTCCTGCCGCATCACAAAGATCACTGATAACGGCATCCTGGCAAATATCATTTCTGATCGCGATACAGTAAAAGTAACAACATGGGCTGAACCGCTGCGATATGTTTTTTTTAATAAGCAGTCGCACCTGGCGCAAAAACCCGAGAAGATGTGGGAAAAGATGGCTGCGCTCGTGCTGGATACGATTGAAACAGATCACACTGGGATTCCCGAAATTGAGCCGTATATTGCTACAAATGCTGAATCAAATGTAACTGCTGATGCAGAATTAGATAAGCTTAGTTTTTTAAAAAAGAAATTTATCGCGATCAATATTTCTACTCGAAATGAACGGAATCGCTGGACAACAGAAGGTTACCAATTTGTAATAAAAGAATTTTTAAAAGAAAATCCTACAGCAAAAGTGCTTATTTTGTGGATGGGCGATGATGAAGCGCAGGCGCGCCAGATCATTACCGGATATGAAGATCGCGCGGCACTATACCGCCGGACAGCAGATATTATGGAGATCGTGCGTGTAGTGGAAAATGCTGCCTGCGTGCTTTCGACTGATACCGGGATCGTGCATATCTGCTCAGCTGTCAAAACTCCCGTGCTGGCTATGTATGTAGGAGAAAATCATCCCGCGCGGCTGTGGGAGCCATATAAAATTCCATTTCGTGCTATTGAAACAGAAGGCGACAATTACGTAGCGACGCTTGAGCCGGAACAGGTTTGGAGTGAATTTAAAAACCTTCTTGATGAAATTCCATTATTTTTTTTAATATCAATTCGATAAATTTTCTTTTTAATTTTCATTAGATCATGATGAATTCTGCACCAAAAGTGCTAGTGCTTGGCGGGAATATCGGGCGCTGGAAAGCTGCCGAACGGCTCCACGAGAAAGATGTGACCAATGGCGTTGAGTCGTGGGTGTATGCTTTTTCTGCCGATTATATTCGCGGTGCAGAGGTGACTTTGGAGGAAATTAATCAATACGACATCGTCATCGCAAATGCTAATTCCGATAAGCAGACGCGGGAAAACCTCCAAAAATTTTCTGCCGAGCGAGCCTCAACTGTCCGCTGGGTAACGCTTATTGAAGGTTCCGGCTCCGATTATATCACGCCTCATATTGATTTCCGCCAGATCTTCGATAATTCCGATCTTATCAATTGTATCAATATTCATTCTCTCGATCTGCTGCGGCTGATGACCAAAACGCGTGTGGAATATATTGGCATTCCGTATCCGGTGGACGGGATTTCGCAGTTTACCATTCCTTTTGAAAAGCGCCGCCGCGAGTCCTATATTACGCCATTTCTTTTAAAACGCTGGAATGATTATTTTGTGGCGCGTGAGCTTGGAATTCCATATTATGGCTTTGAAAAAACAATTCGGCGGACTTTAAAAACAGTTGCAACGGATTTTTTAAAACATCACGAAACAGATTTTGACAAAAAGCGAGAACTGAAAAAAGCTGCAAAATTATATAATGATCCATCTTTGCAAATCCTGCCTTCAAGCGGTTTAAAAGAATTCTTTCTCCGCAATGCAGGCGCATTCCTATGGTTGAATCTGGACGACCGATATACGTGGGGACGCTTTGTAATTGATGCCGCTGCTTTAAAAATCCCGATTATTACTACAGTTTCCACCGGGCATGCCGCCGGGCTTTACCCGGAAACAACCCTGGAAAATGAATTTCAGCTTGATAAAGCCATCGAGATAGGGAAGCGCCTGATAAACGATGAAGAGTTTTACCGGCATGTGGCGAATTATCCTGAAGGAAGGATGGAGCATTTAAAACCCGAAGCCATGGTAAAAAGATTGCTGGAGTGCCTGTGAGCATTTTAAAAAGGAAAAGCCCGCGAATATTTGTTCTCTGCCCTGATTCCAACGCAACGATCGGTGGAGTGAAAATCCTGTATAAACATGTGGATGTTTTAAATGAAAATGGCTTTGATGCGGCGATCCTCCACGGTTTAAAAGGATTTCGCTGCACGTGGTTTGAGAATGACACAAAAGTGGAATCGCTTTGGGACACGAAAATGACAGAAGATGATTTTCTGGTATTACCGGAGATTTACGGCCCCAATACTTTTGAATCGTTTGACTGGAAAAAAAAGCGTTTTGCTGTGAAATATTACAGTAAATATGCCCCTCCTGTTATTGCCAAAAAAGTAATTTTCAATCAGAATTTTTATAATACTTTTTCGGGTTATAATTTTGATCCGGCGGATAAAAAAAGTCCTTATTTGTCGCCGGATCTTGTCGGAGTAATGGTCGTATCTGAAGATAGCCGCGACCAGTTGAAATACGTTTTTCCACATTTAAAAATTCACCGGATCCACAACGCTATCAATGCACAGCTTTTTTCTTATGAGGAAAACAAGAAAAAGCAAATTTGCTTTATGCCGCGCAAACATTCTGACGAGGCGATGGCAGTGATAAATATGTTGAAATTTCGTGGCGTTCTCGACGGCTACACAATCGTGCCGATTGATAATATGGATGAGCAGCATGCAGGCCGGCTGATGAAGGAATCACTTTTCTTTTTCAGTTTTGGCTATCACGAAGGTTTTTCGCTCCCTCCGGCAGAAGCAATGTCGAGTGGCTGCCTTGTTATTGGCTATCATGGCAAGGGCGGTCACGAGTATTTTAAAGGTGATTTCTGCTTCCCGATTGCAGATTCCAACGTACCGAAATTTGCCAGAACAGCCGAATCCGTTTTAAAAATGTACGAAGAAGATCCTGCGAAAATTCACACAATGCGGAAAAAAGCATCAGAACATATCCAGTCGGTTTTCACTGCCGAACGCGAAGAAAAGGATATTTTAGCCGCATGGAGAGATTTTCTTGGAAATTCTTTTTAAAAAACAATGCTTGTTCGTAAACCTGAACTGCTTTTAAAACTTCCTGAAAATCCAAAAATCCTGATTTTGCGGCAGGACAGAATTGGTGATGTTTTAATTTCCGTCCCGGTTTTAAAAGTTTTAAAAAAGCATTTTCCCCAGGCTGAAATTGATGTTTTGCTTGGAAAAAATAATTTCGGTGCGCGGAATGCTTTTAAAAACTATGCGCATGATTTTTTTCTTTACGATAAAAAGTTACTCTCCACGATCTCGCTGCTTTTAAAACTGCGGTTTAAAAAGTACGACGCAATTATTGACCTTCAGGATAAATTCTCCCGCACATCTTCGCTTCTCATTAAGCTTTTAAAACCAAAATATTCTATTGGAATTCCACCGGAAAATCTTGAACTTTATACACACTCTGTCGAAGCGCTTGACCGGCAAAAGTTTCATATCGTTGAGCGAACAGCGCAGGTTCTATTGCCATTCGGCATTGATGTTTTAAAAGAAGATTTGCAGCTAGAATATGATTTTGCAAACGAGGACATTGCACGTGCGAAAGAGCTTTTAAAAAAAAATGCGGGGAATCCCTCTGTCCTGCGGACATCTCCCTTAGAAAAGGGAGACAATCTTTTGCTCGGAATCAATCTCGCAGGTTCAAGCGAAACGCGATATTGGGGAACGGAGAATTTTATTGAGTTTTTAAAAGTTTTTAAAAATGATTTTTCCCAAATTACGCCGTTGATTTTTGCAACGCCAGATTATGAAAAACAGGTAAAGGAAATTACTTTAAAAACAGGTGTTGAAATTGCTCCGCAAAGCACAAATTTTCATGGATTTGCAGCACTTCTGCATGAATGTGATTTGATCTTTACGCCTGATACATCAGTCGTGCATCTTGCTGCTGCATGGCAAAAACCCGCGATTGCGCTTTTTAGTAATGCAGAAAAAACTTCGCATGGTATTCCCTGGACGCCGTATGGCTCGCCGCATATTGCGTTGGAAACTGACAATACTTTTCTTTCACAAATATCTGTAAAAGATGTAATTTTAGCTTTTAAAAAACTATTGGCGGAGCATTTTTAAAAGTATGAAAATCCTTGTTGTACAGATCGGGCGGCTGGGTGACGTGATACTTCTCACACCGCTTTTACGTGCTTTAAAGCAGAAATTTCCGCAGAGCGAAATACACTTTCTGGCGGGGAGCAGGAATGCGATTATGCTGAAGGGAAGTCCGCATGTGAGCAAGGTTTTTACGTATGAGAAAAACCCGTTTACGCTTATTCCGCTGCTTTTAAAACTCCGCCGTGAGAAGTACGATCTTTGGATTGATCCGAAAGACCACTATTCGACGGAAAGTTCTCTTTTGGCGAGCTTTTCCGGTGCGAAAAAGAAGATCGGTTGTAATAAAAAAGGTGGGAATATTTTTGATACGCATGTTGAGTATTCGGATGAGATGAAAACGCTGCATGTGACAGAGAGAAATCTGCTGGCTGTTCAGTTTTTAAAAACTGCTCATCATAATATCAGGCCGGAATTGCCGTTATTGCCGGAGTCGGAAAAATTTGTTGAGGAGTTTTTAAAAGAAAATGCGGGGATGGATTCCCGCCTGCGCGGGAATGACAATTCGGGAGAGAATCTCTCTGTCCTGCGGACATCTCCCTTAGAAAAGGGAGACAATCGTGCGATTTTAAAAAAAGTGGTGGTGAATATTTCGGCGAGTACGGAGTCGCGGTACTGGCAGCAGGAAAAATGGACGGAGCTTTTTAAAAATGATGTTTTTAAAAATGCCGAGATTTTTCTGACGTTTGTGCCGGAGGATAGGGCGAAAGCGGAGGAGCTTTTAAAAGCAACGCCTGCTTTAAAGCTGTTTCGATCGCGGAGTATCTGGGATGTGGTGTCGCTGGTGAAGGCGGCGGACGTGGTGATAACGCCGGATACAGCAGTGGTGCATATCGCAGCGGCATTTGACAAACCGATCGTGGCGCTTTTCCCTGCGCAGGAATGGAATTTTTATAAGTTTCGCCCGCTGAGCACGCATGCCGAGGAGCTTTTTAAAGAAGGGCGCTCAATTCCAGAGATTCCAGTGAGTGAGGTGGTGGTGGCGGTGGAGCGGATTTTTGCGGTGGAAGTGTGAGTTTTAAAAAGTAACAGATAGTGGTTTGGTGTGTTACTCTTGTAGCTCTGGTTTTAAAACTTTTAAAAGTGAATTTTATGAAGAGAATACTTCCAATTTGCGTACTTATATTTACTATTGGAATAACGGGGTGCAATTTTTTTACCGGGCCTGATGAGCCGGAGTTGACACCTGCTTCGCAAGCTGGCGCTGATACTTTTAGTTGTAAAGTAAATGGCAAAGTTATGGTAGCTGAAGTAGAAGGAATTTACTTTGGCCCGGCTCCTGATGCGCTTTCTGTTAGTTATCATCATGTTCGTTGGCCAAAGCTATCTGTGTTAGGCACTAAAATAACTTCTGATAATACAGTACATGATAATGTTATTTTTGCGTGCGATTCAATATTAAGTCCCGGCACCTATAGAATTAAAGCCGGAGCCTTTAGCTCTCATCGCCCTTCAGAAAAACGCTACTCAAAGTTGATAGGTGATAATTTTGTAACAATAAGTCATCTTGATACTGCAAAACGAATTATTGCCGGGACATTTGCCTTTGTCGTTAAAGACACCAGTGGCAACGAGGTGAAAATTACTGATGGAAGGTTTGATGCGACCTATATGCCTTAGTCTAAAAATATTATTCAATAGAGGTGGAGTTTTTAAAAGAACTTCGCCTTTCTGGTTTTTAAAAGCGGGAATATTGTATTTTTAAAAGTAACGAATAACTCTTTGTGATGTTACTATTGTAAGGCAGGTTTTAAAATCTTTAAAAAGTGATTTTATGAAGAAAATAATTTTACTGTGTCTGATAAGCTTTACATTTGCTTTGACTGGCTGCGGAAACTCTATCTCTGATGACTGTATTGATGAATCAAAGATTATTCCGAGCAATTGTCCGCAAACTCTTGACCCGGTATGCGGGTGCAATGATATAACATATAACAATGATTGTGAAGCAAAAGCAGCAGGCGTGACATCTTTCACAAAAGGTTCTTGCAAATAGCAGATACTCTTTTTAGATTTCAAAGAATATAATTTAAAAAGGCGGAGTTTTTAAAAGAACTTCGCCTTTTTACTTTTTAAAAGCGGGAAATTTTGTAATTTTTGCTTTTTAAAGAAGGGCGCTTAATTCCTGAAATTCCGGTGAGTGAAGAGGTGGAAAATGTAGAGCTGATTTTTGCGGTGGAAGTGTGAGGATTTTAAAACTTTTATAATTCTTTAAAAAACTTATTTTGAAAAAATTCCTGATTATATCATTATTAATAATTGTAGCTTGGATTGGATATAATTTTGTCCAAAATCAGTTAATAGTTGTAAGAAATGATGGGATTTTTATTTCTAGAACGAAAGAAGATTCAAAGAAAAATGGTTTTTTTAGAGGTAATTATATGCCTTTAAAAGATTCAATTCAACTAATAGAAAATCGCGTTAAATCAGACACCGTTTGGTCAGAAAAAATATGGTGGATTGAACATAATTTTCTCTTCTATCCAACTGTTCACGAAGCGGAACGTGGCCGCACAATAGTTATTCCACTATTTAGTGGAAATTATATTTATGGAAATTATCGTTTTGAACTTTTGACTTTTAAATCTTTACATATTAATTATTACCAAAATCCTAAAATTCAAGCGTTTTCATTTATCCTTTTTCCAGATACATTACAATTTTCTGTAGAATCAAAGAAGTATAATGAAAGTTGGAATAACAGAAAAATTACAGATACGATTACGTATGTATTAGAACCTTTTAAAGATGAAAAGTAAATATAAAGCTTTAAGGAAATTTCTTTAAAAGGCGAAGTTTTTAAAAGAACTTCGCCTTTTTACTTTTTAAAAGCGGGAATATTGTATTTTTGTTGTTCGCGTTGGTGCGAGGCGTAGAAGTTTTTAAAAGCAAAATAATTTTTAAAAAGAATATTAGAATTTCAACAATGAGTTTTACAAAAAGAACAGCGACGTGCGGGGATTTTAGCCCGGAAGTGAGTGGGAAGGAAGTGGTCATCAACGGTTGGGTGGACTCCGCGCGGAATATGGGCGGGTTGATTTTTATTGATGTGCGCGACCGCTACGGGCTGGTGCAGGCGGTGATTGAGCCGGAAACGCAGGCGGAACTTGCCGCGCGCGCGAAGGAGCTGCGTTCGGAATTTGTGGTGTGGATTAGCGGCACCGTGCGGATGCGCGAAAACCCGAACCCGAATATTCCGACGGGGCTGGTGGAAATCCTGGTGAGCGATTTCGGGATAATCAACCGCGCCGAGGTGACGCCGTTTGAGATTAAAAGTGATATTGAGACGAACGAGGAATTGCGCCTGAAGTACCGCTATCTCGACCTGCGCCGCCAGCCGATGCAGCGGAATTTCCTCGTGCGCAATCAGCTTTACCAGCTGGCGCACCGGTATTTTGCGGAGAATAATTTTGTGGAGTTTGAAACGCCGGTGCTGATGAAGTCCACGCCGGAGGGCGCGCGCGATTTTCTGGTGCCGAGCCGCATTCATAAGGGCAGCTTTTATGCGCTTCCGCAGTCGCCGCAACTGTATAAGCAGCTCCTGATGGTGGCGGGCTATGACCGGTATATGCAGATTGTGAAGTGCTTTCGCGATGAGGATTTGCGGGCGGACAGGCAGCCGGAATTTACGCAGATAGACGTTGAAATGTCGTTCGTCGAGGCCGATGATATTATGGCGCTGACGGAAGGTTTTGTGCGGCTTGTGTGGAAGGAAATTCTTGGTCAGGACGTAACGCACGATTTTAAAAGAATGACGTGGCACGACGCGATGACGCGCTACGGCTCGGACAAGCCGGATTTGCGCTATGATTTGGAACTGACGACGATTACCGATATTGCAAAAAATACGGAATTCGCAGTTTTTAAAGATGCGGCGGCAAATGGCGGAGAAATCGCGCTTTTAAATGCAAAAGGTTGTGCGGAATTTTCGCGGAAACAGCTCGATGAATTGACCGAGCACGCAAAACGCTACGGCGCGAAAGGTCTGGCGTGGATGAAATTTACGGCGGAAGGTGTGAATTCGCCGATTGCGAAGTTTTTAAAAGAAGAAGAAATCGAAGCTTTTAAAAACGCTGCAAAGGCGGAAACGGGCGACTTGCTGCTGATTATGGCGGATGAATTCGAGCGCTGCTACACGGTTCTCGGTGCTCTGCGGATTGAAGTTGCAAAGCGTTCAGGCATATTTGAAAAAATCAAAAAAGAATATTCATTCAGCTGGGTAACGGATTTTCCATTGCTGGAATATTCACCGGAAGAAAATCGCTACGTGGCGCGCCATCACCCGTTCACAGCGCCGAAGGATGAAGATGTTGAATTGCTAAAAACCAGGCCGGAAGCAGCACGCGCAAAAGCGTACGACCTTGTAATCAACGGCTACGAAGCAGCGGGCGGAAGCGTCCGGATTCACCAGAATGAGGTACAGCAGCAGATGTTCGACCTGCTCGGCCTTTCGCAGGAAGAGGCGGAAGCTAAATTTGGCTTTTTGCTTTCGGCTTTAAAATTCGGTGCGCCGCCACACGGCGGGATTGCGATGGGCTTTGACCGCTGGGTGATGTTGCTCGTCGGCTCGGATAATATCCGCGACGTGATTGCATTCCCGAAAACGGCAAGCGCGAGTTCGCTGATGGATGAAGCGCCGTCGGTGGTGACGGAGGAGCAGTTAAAGGAGCTGGGTTTGATGCTTTTAAAAAAGATTGAGTAAATGCGGGAAAATTCGTGCTTCGACTACGCTCAGCATGAATTTTTAAAAGAGTTTTAAAGATTTTTGGAATTAAGAACACAACTATTCACCCTGAGCTTGTCGAAGGGCAAAACGAAATCTTTGCTTTTAAAAACTCTTTTAAACGAGTTGTTGTTTTAAAAAGTCGTAATACAAATCTTTTAAAAGAAAAATTAACCTGAGAAAAAATATGAAACGACGTGATTTTTTAGCATTTGCCGCATTGCTGCCGCTGCTTCCTGCGTGCGCTGAATCGAAAAACGGAAATGGCTCAAAGGCAAAAGCTGCAACTCCAACGAAAGCTGACACGCTTTCAAAAGTTTTAAGTCCACAGGATAAACAAGCTGCTTCGCGCGAGATTTTTAAAAAGGTCGTTGAAAAAGCGAAAGCTGAGAATTGGGTGAAGCTGCCAATCGGCGAATCCATGGCAAATATCGGCCTGATGCTGCTCGGAACGGATTACGTTGGCGGAACGCTTGATGGTGAAGGCGGCGAGGTTTGCCGTGTGGATTTCACCGGGCTTGACTGCGTTACGTTTTTTGAAGTAGCACTGGGCACATCGCGGATTTTGCGGAAAGGGAAGGACACGTTTGAGGATCTGGTGAATGAAATCACGATGACGCGCTATCGTGCCGGAAAGCTGGACGGCTACACATCGCGCCTCCATTACACGGGTGACTGGATTTACGACAACGAGAAAAAAGGCGTGATAAAAGACGTAACGAAAGAAATCGGCGGCGAGAAATTCCCGCTTCACGTGGACTTCATGAGCACGCATCCGAAGTTTTATGCGCCGCTTGAGGCAGATTCTACGCTTGTCGGCGTAGTGGCAAATCAGGAAAAAGCAATCAACGCGCGCCAGTATTTCTATGTGCCGAAAGGCGATGTTGCGAAAATTGCGCCGCTTTTAAAAACAGGTGATATTATAGCGATCTCGACGAATATAAAAGGCCTTGACTACTCACATACCGGCATGGCCTACCGCGACGAAAAAGGCGTTCTGCGCTTCCTGCACGCTTCGCAGACGAAGAAGAAAGTGATTTTAGACCAGGCGCTGCATGATTATCTTGCGGGTGTGAAATCGCAAACGGGGATAACTGTTGCGCGGCCGCAGGAAGTGAAGATTTAAAGTAAAAAGGTAAAAGTAAAAAGGAAAAATTTTTAAAACGGTGATGGAAAGTTTCTGTCGCCGTTTTTGTTTTTTTAACACCTTTTTAAACACAAAAAAGCGGAAACACTTTTTAAAAAGTATTTCCGCTCTATTCGCATATTTACTAACGGCAGGATTTCTA
>JAZKFS010000012.1:2696-5955 GCA_040386315.1 Bacteroidota bacterium | reverse complement strand
AGCACGCGTTTTTTCGGTGTTTGAGCAAGGGCCGTATCAGCCGAAGTAAAGACCAAAGCTGCTACAAGAGCATACTTTATCATAGTCGCAAATGATTTCATGCGAAATCTCCGTAAAAATTTAAACAAAAGGTAAGAATTATTTTATTGATACCTAATATTGCAATAAAAAATGACAAAACCAAATTTTTTTTATTAATATATTAATCTTACTAAATATACTTAATAAAATAAAATCCCCATAATTAGTTAATTATGAGGATTTTATTTTTTCAAATAAATTATTAGCGGGTTATAACAAGTGGTATTGAATAAGTAGCACCATTAATAGATACTCTAATTTGATATGTACCAATAGCATACTTACTAACATTATATCGAATTGATTGTTCTCCTTTATTTAAAGCTCCTTGCTTTATTACATCTATCAGATTTCCATTCGAACTGTATAATTCTACTTTAGCTACAGTATGCTCTGGCATAGCAAATGTTATATTAACCTCTCCATTGGATGGGTTCGGATTTAAAGATAATAATATATCTGTTGATGATAAACTATTATCTGTAGTTTCATTTTTATTGCTATTTACAGATTGACGGCCAAGAGGACCACAATTATATGGAATATCTTTAGTACAAATGATTTGTCCCGATGCATCTCTTAATGTAAATCTAAATGTTCCCGACGCAGCTCCTCCACATAAATCTTCTACGAGTATTGGGAAAGATAAAGGTAAACCCCCATTAGTAAGATAAGCCACTCCTAATAGAGCTCCCGTATCATCAATAGTAATAGAAGTGACATCACATACATCAAAACCATCAATCTCAACGTCGAAACAGCAATTTGGATTAGGTGCAGGTGGCACTGACGCCTTCTTTGTTACTGTAAAATGATCGCAATCACATGAAGCGCAAGGCGGTAAATGTACTATCTTAGTGCAGAGTATTACACCATTGGGCGGTAAAGCACTATAAAATTCAACAATCAAAGTTAAACCAGATACATTACAAAGAGTTACTGTGTTGCCAGTACTGTTATAGCCTGTTCCTAAAACAGATCCAGTTGCAGAATCTCTAACTGTAAAATATGGATACATCGGGCAGTTGACAAAATTATTTCTAATTCCTGCATGTAGTGTAAAGCAACACTCCCCAGTTTCTGATCTATCTGATGTAACATCAATATATATACTGTCACAACAATAAATCTGGGCCGGATCCTGCGCATAGCTTTTTGTAGCTGGTAGTAGCAATAAAAAAGCACCGATCAACAACAACATTCTCAATCTAAAATCTTTCATCTCAAACCTCCATTAAATATTTTAAAAAATTCCGAATATCGGAATTATAATTACGCTATGACTACTTGTCAAGCGCTTGATAAAGTTAACTAAATAAAGGTTCGGTTTGCAATAGCTAATTTCTGAACGGTCGATATGACTTTCTAAACGGTCGAAAATCGCTTATGAACGGTCGTTTTTTGAAAAGTCGTTTTTCAGAAAATAACGGTTAAAATGAAGATAAAGGAAAAAAATTTATATGAGATATAAAAACGCCTTGCTTTTAGAGCGCTTATTTATACGTTATAATGTTAGTATTAAGAAAAGGAGGGAAGGAAAAAGCAGGATGATAAATTTGCAGAATTACGCAGATTTTACTAAATTTGCACTCCCAAATCAAAATGGCGAGTGTAGCTCAGTTGGTAGAGCTCCAGTTTGTGGTTCTGGCTGTCGCGGGTTCAACCCCCGTCGCTCGCCCGGTTTTAAAAGGAATAGTTTTTAAAAGCTATTCCTTTTTTTGTTTTTAAAAAGAAACTCCTCACAGAATTTTCTATTGTATCACATAGTGAAGTTGTTTAAACTTCTTGAAATCAGGATGAAATCCCCCTCAGAGGAGCAGGCTGTTAAGTTCTTCCTATTACAGTTTGTCATTCCCCTGAAAAGGGGAACCAACGTCAGAAAAAGTTGAAAAATAAAGCTATAAACGTTTTAAAAGTGCAGTTTTTAAAACGAATATTGTACCCTGACTCGAGACCAACCGGAGTTGATTCCCCTTTTCAGGGGAATGACAATACCTAAAATTTCTGCAAATAAAAGAACTTAACAGTCCTACCTCCGAGGAGGGGATTTTTGGGAAGTTAAACAATTTTTAAAAGAATAAAGCCCTGTAGCTTTTAAAAACTACAGGGCTTTTCAATTTTTGTTTTAAAACAGATATTTTTAAAAGATGCTTTAGCTTACTTTTTCTTTCCCGGCTGATTTTTTGTACCGCTACTCCGCCCGTTGAGCGTTCCATTGCGCGGTGGTGCTCCGGGGATCGTTTTGCCCTGGGATTCTGCCATCTGCTGTGCTTCACGCATTTTCCTCTGCATCCATCCTTCCGGCTTTTTCGGCTGTTTCTTCAGATCTTCCAGTGTCATCCTGTTTTTAGAGAAATTCGTCATCCAGACCTGCTGAAGAATACCGATGAGGTTGAATGTAAGATAATAAAGATTCAAACCCGCAGGAAAACCCGAGAATGACAGCGTGAACATAAGCGGCATCATATAGATCATTGCCTTCTGGCGCGGATCGGATATCGTCATTTTCTGCTGAATGAACATGGTAATGCCCATGAGGAGCGCCAGCCCTGAGATCTTATCAACGATAATTTTCATTGGGAGCGTCGTAATAACATCAGGTATGGACAGATCGGTGATCCAGCCCATAAACGGCGCACCACGCAGCTCAACCGCATGGCTCAATACAGCCCATAGAGCGTACAGTATAGGCATTTGTAAAAGTAAGGGAAGACACCCACCCGCAGGATTAATACCATATTCCTGATATATCTTCATTGTTTGTTTTTGCTGTTCAGCCGGATCGTCTTTATACTCCTCACGCATTTTTTCCATCACCGGCGCAAGCAGTTTCATCTTTGCCGCAGACTTTGTTTGCCCGATAGAAAGCGGATAGAGAAGCAGCTTTACGATAATTGAAAAAACAATGATCGCAAAACCGTAATTCGGGATCACCGAGTGAACGACTTTTAAAAGCGGGAGGAGTAAATACTGGCCGATAGGACGGATAATTTTCCAACCAAAATTCACCGCTCCGGCGAGTCCGAGATCATTGACGATATTATAATCAATCGGCCCGACGTATAATGTAAAATCTTTGGATTCCGTACCGCCGCGATATGGCAGGCGATAGGACGCTGAATAGGTTTTTACCTGCCCTTCATTCAGAGCGCCATTCTTCATACCGTTCAGGAACATC
>JAZKFS010000012.1:0-2686 GCA_040386315.1 Bacteroidota bacterium | reverse complement strand
TTTTGCTTGATGGCAGCAAGGAAATATTTTGAGCGAACGCCGATATAATCTATAATCCCGGTAGCTTTCGTTTCGATCGGCACATTAAAATCTACGGCATCCAGCTCTTCTACTGTTCCATTGAGCGAAGCAACGGCGATAGATGAATTGGATTCATCCACGCTGTTTTCTTCCTGGTATTTCAATCCATTTTTCCATGTCAGGTCATATCGGCGGCTTGGAATAATAGATTCCATATTGATGAGCGTTACTTTTGTAGGAACGTCGTAGCGATTCCCATAAAAAGTATATGTCCGCTCGATCACGCTATTCGGCGTTACATTCATTCGCGCTGTCAGCGTAAATGATTTATCTCCGCTGATTTTTATATTCTGGTCGGAATTTAAATCAAAGTTCAGTTTACGTGTATCAACTTTTTTCCCTTCACTGCTGATAAAGCTCAAAGAATACTCATGTGCGCCGGGCTTGATAAGCTGGACCGGCTCGCCTCTCCATGACTTGAATTTTTTTAATTCCCAGCCTGCGATCGTTCCGCCTTTTGAGCTGATCTTCGCTTTTAAAAGGTCTGTTTCAATAGTAACAGTCCTTTCAGAAGCGGCAGCAAGCGGCGCAAAGGTTGTCCCAAGATTTTCCTCAGCGGATTGTTCCGGTATTGCGGGAGCAGCAGTTTCCTGCGTCTGCGCGGTGACAGTTTTTTGCTGGGCGGGCTTTTTAACTTCGGCGGATTGATTGTAAAACATCCAGCCCATTACAATGAGTGCGATAAGCACAAAGCCGATAAGTGATTGTCTATCCATGAAATTGCTGTTTGTCTGGGTTATTAAAAAAAAGTGCTTTTAAAAAGTGGTGTGGTTTTAAAAACGCTTTTAAAAACTTTGAAAAAATTACGGCACGGGGTCAAAACCGCCCGGATGAAAAGGATTGCAGCGTAGTATCCGCTTTAACGAAAGCCATATACCTTTTATTATACCGTGGCGTGATAATGCTTCTTTTGCATACTGCGAGCATGTCGGATGAAATCTGCATGAGGCGGGCAGAAGAGGCGAGAGGAGGCGCTGGTATAATGTGATTATCCCGATCAGAATCGTTTTCATGGAGATGGTTGGCTACCTCGCCGATCCTGTGAAAAATATTCAGGTGCGCGGAGCTGCGCCTGCGTAATAAGTTGCCGTATTACCGGCTCGACGTGCTCCAGCCGCAATTGCTTCGGATGCTCCGGCGCTGACTGCCACACGGCGATGAATGCTTTAAAAGGAAATTGCGATTCTGCCTGCGAATACTCTTCAAATATTTCTTTTAAAACATTCTGAAAAGCTACACGCAGCAAACGCTTTACACGATTTCGTATTACGGCTTTACGCGCAGTTTTTTTCCTGATCGTCACACCGACAAAAACAGTTTTAAAAGAATCTTCCCCAATCTCAATTGTATCCGGCGAACCGAATTGCACAAAAAGGACCGCGTCTTTCCCTGTAAATTTCCTGCTCTTTTTAAAAACCTTCGGAAATGCCTCATGGCCTTTTAAAGGCGCGATCCGCAGTTTCACCATAAAGAAAAGCTTTTAAAAAGAATTGCGATGAAATTACACAGAAAAAGACTGCGATGGAAGCCTTTTAAAAATTATTTCGAGCTGACAGTCAGGCTGTGACGGCCTTTCGCACGGCGGCGTGCAAGAAGTTTACGTCCGTTTTTGGTTGCCATACGTGCGCGGAAACCGTGAGTGTTGGCGCGCTTGCGGCGGCTTGGCTGATAGGTACGTTTCATTGAATCACCTGAACAGGATTAGAATATTGATAGATCAGTAAAATTTGCTTTTTAAAAGGATTTCCGCAGAAAAAAGTAACATCTGGTTGAGCGGAAAAATTTAAGAACTACAAAGTTACGGATTTACTGCGAATTGGGAAAATCATTTTTAAAAATAATTTTAGATATGTAAAAGTAAAGGTCCAATATTCTGAAAAAAGATTTCACCGGATTTTTGTTTATCGGAAACTAATCTTTAAAAACAGCCGTTACCAAAAATAAAGCGCATGAAAAAATAATTGGAGATTTGTTGTTTTAAAATGTATTTTTGGATAAGTTTTAAAACCAACAGAATTACCGCTGTAAATATTTACAGGATAAAGCGCCAATCGTGTCCCCGCAGAGAATAACTCTTTCCGTACTTCAATTTCTTTAGAGAACAATTCCCACGGAAGATTAAAAGAGTGTATTTGTTTTTTAAAGATTTCTTTAAAAAACTTTTAAAACGCGCGGCGGAATTGCAGCGATCACACAAAACACATCATTACAAAATAAACGGAACATTCGTAGCGGCAGGAGATTATTACACACCGTAGTATTCTTTTAAAACACGCTTCGGAAATTTTACACTATATATTACATACACTTCAAAGAAACCGCATGACTCAAGAAGCAGCAGTCGCGCTCCCCACCGTACTGGACATGGCGCACCTCAAGGCAATGAAGATCGTCGAACTGACGAAAATCGCCAAAGACCTCGGCATCACCGACTACTATGATCTGCGCAAGCAGGAACTAATTTTTAAAATAATTGAAGCGCAGGCGCAAAAGCAGAGCCGCGACCAGAAACAGGACGGCCCCGGCATGACGCTGAGCGAAGGCGTTCTGGAAGTATTGCCTGACGGCTACGGTTTCCTGCGTGCTGCTGATTATAATTACCTTC
>JAZKFS010000011.1:0-5549 GCA_040386315.1 Bacteroidota bacterium | reverse complement strand
CGTATTGATATACGTAAATTCCCACGTCTCCGGGTCTTTGATCCACGCAAGAGAAGGGGTGTTATTCATAAATGACTCAAAGCGCTCCTGCGTCTCGCGAAGCTCCCGCTCAAGGTAATGCTGCTCGGTAACATCGTGAACTGCCGTTACACGGTAATTCTCACCATCCAGTGTAATTTTCTTTCCGATAAGCTCTGCTGTAAACTGCGAACCATCTTTCCGAATTACGCGTATTGAATATGGTGTTTCAATGTCATTCTGAATATGAAAAGATGCTATTTTAACGTCGTCAGGATGAGCAAATTCTATGGAGCGCTTTCCGATAATTTCTTTGTGGCTGCGATATCCAAAGAGTTCGGCAGCTTTCGTATTGCAGTCTAAGATCACTCCTTTTTGCGTCAGCAAAATCCCTTCCCAGCCGATATTTGCCAAACGCTCGACCCTATTCTTCTCTTCAAGGATCCTTTTTTGTAATTCCTTCTCACGTGTAATATCGGTCGCCGAGCCAATGACAACAAGCGCCTTACCGGCATCTGACCGTTCAAACACCATGTCCCGCGTCCGCAGCCACCTGTAATTGCCATCGGTATGAAGGAACCTGAATTCCGCGCTATGAATATCCGTGTCCGATGCTTTATTCATTCTCCGCTTATGGATCCCCATTGTAATATGATCATCAGGATGGATGATCTCCAGGATATCCGTTTCAGAAAGGGAAATGATCTCTTCTGCACTGTAACCCAGTATCTGAAGCGCCTGCTGATTAGTGTAGATATAGGTATTCGTGCGAAGGTCGTAGAGATACAGCACATTCGGCGAAGAGGCGAGTATCTTCTCCTGGAATATTTTGCTTTTAGTGATCTCTGACTGCAATCCTTTTCGATTACTAATGTCAAATGCAATCCCGATATGTCCGACCAATCCTCCGGAATCATCCCGCAGCTCACTCACAGAAATTTCAACAGGAATACGCGTCCCGTTTTTAGCAATATACGTCCATTCACGTTTGTCTAACTGTCCGGTTTGGCTATTTTCAAGGAATAATGCGGCTCCGGGTGTAATTTTTTTGCCCAGATATTTACTCATTTCTTCTGCCCGCGCTTTCATTTCCGCCGGATCATGAAAAGCAACCGGGCGCAATTTCCCGATAACTTCCTCAGCCGTGTAGCCCAGAAGCTTTTGTGCAGTTTTATTGAATGACGTAATATAGCCGTCGGCATCAGTAGCCAGCACGCAGTAATTAACATTATTCAGCAGGGCTTCAAGATATAAAGAAGAATTGTCTGTCATAGGTGTGGGAGTTTGGGTAATAATCGTGAATGCTAAACTACGTAACCAAAGTGACGTAACCCAAGGAACAATGATTTTTTGTTTTAAAAAAGAATCTTTAGATTGGGGAAATCTTTTAAAATACTTTTCTTTTAAAAAGCAAAGATGTAGTTTTTTAAAAAGAAATTGCAGTATGACCCGAAAGAGCTTTTTGGGAATCAGTTTTATAATGTGTATAGATAATGTATTTTTAAAGATTAGATGAATTGATATTAAGAGGATTTCCTTTGAATTTGTTTGATATTAATAATATATTTTTAAAAGTATTTAATTATCCCATTAGTTACATAGAATTAATAGGAACATTGTCAGGATTAATTTCAGTTTGGCTGGCAACAAAATCAAATATTTGGACATGGCCGATTGGCTTAATAAATGTTATTTGTTTTTTCGCAATATTCTATCAGATTCACCTTTATTCTGATATGTTTTTGCAGCTATATTTCTTTATTACCAGTATTTATGGATGGATAATCTGGCAAAAGCAAAATAAATCTCCCACACTACCAATTACAACACTTACTCATACCCACAGAATTGTTCTTGCTGTTTCAATCGTGCTTTGTACGTTGATTGTCGGCATATTTGTAAAGAATATTCATGTCGTTTTTCCATCGATTTTTAAGCATCCGGCATCGTATCCGTTCATTGATACCTTTGTTGCAATACTCAGTATTATGGCTAATTTTCTATTAGCGAGAAGAAAATTAGAAAACTGGATTTTATGGATTGCAGTAGATGTGATAAGTGTTTGGCTTTACTTTAAAAAGAGTATTATGCTTATCTCAATTGAATATGTAATATTTCTTTTTTTGGCGACATTAGGATTAATTTCATGGCTGAAACTCATAAATGAAAATAGGATTGGTACTAGGTAAATTCTTACCTTTACATAACGGACATATCGAACTAATTAATTTTGCTGCAAGTAAATGTGATGAACTTGTAGTTCTTGTTTGTGCCTCACAAAAAGAAAATATCAGTGGCGAAGTTCGCCTGAATTGGATAATAGAAACTTTTAAAAACAATCCAAATATTCAGCCAAAACTTATCGAATATAATGAGAATTTCCTGCCAAATACTTCTGTATCTTCTGTGGAGGTTTCAAAAATCTGGAGCAACTTTTTAAAAGATATTCTCCCGCCAATTAATATAATTTTTACTTCTGAAAAATATGGCGAATATTTAGCAGAATTTATGAGTTGCGAACACATTGCATTTGATATTGACAGAAGTAAAATACCAGTTTCAGCAACAGAAATACGGTGTAATCCTTTTAAAAACTGGGAATATATTCCAGATTCAGTTCGCCCGTATTTCATCAAAAAAATATGTATTCTAGGAACTGAATCAACAGGCAAAACAACACTAACACAAAAGCTTGCGCAACATTTTAAAACGGAGTTTGTGCCGGAAATGGCGAGAGAAATTATTGAGAAAACGGAGGAGTGTACACTACAGCATTTGTATCAAATCGCAATTCTTCATGCTGAAACAATCAATTCCAAAATAGAATCTGCCAACAAGCTGTTATTCATTGATACAGATGTAAATATCACGCGCTCATACAGTAGATTTTTATTTAATGAAGAACTGATTGTTGAAGATTGGATTGAGAAAGCAAATCACTGTGATTTATACCTGTTCTTAGAAAAAGATTCTCCCTTTGTCCAAGATGGAACACGTTTAGATAAAAGCGATAGAGATTTGCTTCAGCAAAGTCATCTTACTGAATTAAAGCAGAGGAATATTAAATATCAATTGATAAATGGAGGTTGGGAGGAGAAATTTTCAAAAGCTGTTATTGCAGTAAATGGCTTTAAAAAAAATATCAATTAACAAATTTCTTTTAAAACTCACCTCAAAAGCAACGTCGGCGCTACGCCAAACTTCTTTTTAAAAGCCGCGCTGAAGTGCTGGAGCGATGAGTAGCCCAGCTCAAAGGCAACATCCGTCGCGGATTTATTGCCTTCGGTGAGCGAGAATTTTGCCTGCTCCAGGCGGTAGTCGCTGAGATAGCCGAAGACCGTCGTTCCGAAAATTTCTTTAAAACCGTTTTTCAGTTTGAACTCGTTGATGCCGGCGGTGCGGGCGAGTTCGCCGAGCGTGGGCGGCATTTCCATGTGCGAGATGAGGTAGTCGCGCGCGAAAAGCAGGCGTTCCCGGTCGTATTCGGTTTTGCAAAAGCGAATTTTCTGGTGGGCGGATTTTTCAAAAGCTTCGGCGACAAGCGCAAGGATTTCAAGCGATTTTGCTTTTAAAAATATCTTTTTTAAAGCTCCTGTCCTGCGGCAATTCAGGATTTCGCGGATGGCGCTGTGAAGCGGGAGCGTGATGGAAAGATTTGTTTCGCTCAACATCGCCGCTTCACCTTTTAAAACTTTTCCCTCAAATTCTTTAAAAAGTCCGCCCGCAGTTTTTAAAAACGCATCTTTTGTGAACTGCATTGTAAACGTTTCAGCGTCCAAATCTTCCTGCCGAATCACACCTTTAAAACCGTGCGAATACATCATATTCTGTTCAAATCCCGCAAATGAAATCGGCTTTTTAAAACGCTCAATCTCAATCGTTTTTCGTCCGCGAAGATTGAAGTCGAGATGCACCGCGTCGAGGTCGCTGCTCCATTCTGAACTCATTAGTTCATTGTATTTCCAGCGGCTGTAGCCCATGCGGATTCCGTCGAAATACCAGTGTGCCACATGGCCTTCGCCAAAGGGAAGGGACACATCCTGCGCTTCGGAAATCACTTCTTCGCTCTCAAAATCCGCAGCTTTTAAAACTTTGCTGTGAATAATTTCACCATTGGTAGTATGTCGGACGGTCTGCGGCAAAATTCCCGATTATATAAGTTTTGCTCCTTTTGGCGTAACAAGCGGCTTTGGTCTGCGCGCTAACTTTGTATATCAAATTTACGGAAAGTTATCGGAGAAAATGATGATAGAAATTTTTAAAACAAATGTCGAAACCGAACGCGAAGCCGGACTTTTAAAAAGCTTTTTAGGCGAACTTTTTCCAACGGCGCGCATCACGTTTGACCTCAGCGACTGCGACAGAATTCTCCGCATAGAATCGGGCAATGAACCGACTGAGCTTTTAAAAGCAACGGAAATTCTTGCCAGAAACGGTTTTTTCTGCGAAGTGCTGTCCGACGAAATTTCACCAAAAAAACCACATACACTCGAACTCGAATTACGCTATATATTTACTTTTAAAAACTTAACGAGGGCATGACAATGAGCGGAATTACAAATATGAGTGATATATTTGTTTTTTTTAACAATGTATCGCAATCTGCGCAGGCGGTTTTTCAGCAGGCCGACGACGGCACTTTACAGACGGAAATTATGGCAAGTTTTAAAAAGCTGCGGCAACTCGTGGAAGTGCAGGGAAGCGGCAATATCATTGCACGGGAATTTCCTGTGAGCAGCTTTATGCGGCTGCACCTGAGCGTGCGGGGCGACGTTGTTTTAAAGCAGAGCGATGATGAAAAGGTCGTAATCGAGGCCGATGACAACCTGCTGAATCTAAATATTTTTGAAGTGGTGAATTCCGGCCGCACGCTGTACGTGACGTATAGCAATAAGCTGCGGCTTCCGGTTTTTACAAAGCTGAAAATCACCGTGTATCTGCGGCAGATTGATACGCTGTATAATGCGTCGCAGGGTGACTTGGCGACTGATGGAGCTATCGTGCTTTCTGAATCTTTGGACGTGAATATCCAGTCGCAGGGCAATACAGTTTTAAATTTAAAAGCGCCGTCCATTGACCTCAGCACATCGAGCCAGGGCAATGTGGAAGTAAGCGGCGAGTGCGCTGAAGCGAATCTGAAAACGCAGTCGCAGGGAAATCTGAATTGCCGCAATTTAAAAGCGCAGGATGTGAAGCTGCGCAATATGTCGCAGGGAAATGCCGAGATTTATTCGGAAAATTCTGTGAGCATCAGGCACATGGGGCAGGGTTATGTCCACTATTACGGACCGGGAAAGCTGAAGGATATTCAGCATTACGGTGATGGCGAAGTAAAGCACATGAAATAAGATTTTTTGTCTGAACTCGAATTTTGAGAATTTTTGGAATTGAGCGAATTTTAATATGTTAATAAATATTGAATTTTGAGAATGATACTAAAAATTCTACGTGCAGAAAATTCTATATAATTCCAGAAATTCTCGAAATTCAAGTTCAGACTTAAAAATTTGTTTTAAAAAGGTAAATTCAAT
>JAZKFS010000010.1:0-14355 GCA_040386315.1 Bacteroidota bacterium | reverse complement strand
CCCGTATTTGGGGCTCACGAAATAACTGGCGTTTGCAACAGACAATGCAGCTCCAAAAACGAAATGGAAAATGGATTATTCTGAAATCAGTAGCCACAACATTTTAAAAGAGACAAGTTTTTTTTACATTAAAAAACATTACGATGAAATTTATCACAGCAGCCCTTTTGTTCCTTTTATTATCCACTATAACATACGCGCAAAAAATGGAAAAGAAAAGCATAGAACAACGAGTAGCCGCCATTGAAGATAAAATGGCAATCAAGTATTTGGTTGATGAATTTTCAAACCTTGCCGATACAAAAGAGATTGATAAGCAGGTATTGCTTTTTACTGAAGATGCAACGGTACAATCTACAGTGAACGGACAGCAGGGTGCGCCTTTAAAAGGCCGTAAACAAATAGGTGATGCGTTCACCGCGTTTCTGAATAATTTTGAAACTGTTTATCATTTAAATGGGCAGCAAACTGTAACGCTGAATGGTAATAAAGCATCTGGCATCTCCTACTGTGCAGTGACATTGATAGGTATGGAAAATGGTAAAAAGATGAAAACATCTATCGGGGTTTACTATCACGATGAATACGTAAAACAGAATGGTCGTTGGCTCATTGCTGACAGGAAATCAACATTTGCATGGCAGGAAAAAAGAGAAGTGAATCAGTAAAATTATACAATGAAACGTAAGCTCATCAAGCTATAATACAAAAGTCATTATGTACACCAAAGGTAATTACCCTTTTAAAATTATGTTCTCCTGGACAAGGAGAGGTATTATTACTTTTTTCTTTACAGCATTAATACCTGTAATTCTCTTTGATATTTTTAATTGGAAATGGCTTACGTTGCCATGGCTGCCGATAGGATTAGTAGGTACGGCTCTTGCATTTATTACGGGTTTTAAAAACAATGCCGCGTATGACCGCGCCTGGGAAGCAAGGCAAATCTATGGCGCTATTGTGAATAGCTCACGAAAATTTGTAATGATGCTGAATGATTATATCACTCCTGAGTACGCCAATGATAATGTAAAAGAAGATGAGCTTTTTGCAGTCCGGCAAAAAATGGTTCATTACCACGTAGCTTGGCTAACCTGCCTCAGATATAATTTAAGGCAATCAAGGCCATGGGAAGTCGCGCAAACCACGAAAGAAGACATTCTGTGGCGGAAAACATATAAAATATATGAATTTGTACAGAGCTTAGAGGAAAATCTAAAGCCGCACCTTGCCCACGAAGATTTTGAATATGTATGGACAAAAACGAACAAAGCCACGGCTTGTCTTAAACTTCAGTCCAATTATTTAAAAGAATTAAAATCGAAAGGATATGTCGAGCACTTCAGGCATATCGAGATGGCGAATATTATTGGTGAACTAATTGACTCCCAGGGTAGAGCCGAGCGTATTAAAAACTTTCCATATCCACGTCAGTTTGCGACCTTAAATAATTTAATCCTATTGATTTTTATCATCCTTCTGCCTTTCGGCATTATGAGTGAGTTTCATCAGATAGGAAGGAGCATAGAACTGAACTCTGCACATAGCAATCTTGTGCTCTTCATTCAAAATCATTTCGTTTGGCTCACTATTCCATTCAGTATGGCGGTTTCATGGATATTTTATACCATCGAAAGGACTGGTGATGTTACAGAAAATCCATTCGTTGGTGTGGCAAACGATGTTCCCATTACAACTATATCAAGGGCGATTGAAATAGAAATGCTTGAGTTGATTGGCGAGGATGTCAAGAATATCCCTGAGCCGATTCCAACATTTTTTGACATTCAAATGTAAGAAACGAAATTATGCTTTTAAAAAGTCAGTATCAAAATATATGA
This sequence comes from Bacteroidota bacterium, assembly GCA_040386315.1. Classification (GTDB taxonomy): domain Bacteria; phylum Bacteroidota; class Ignavibacteria; order Kapaibacteriales; family DASPKH01; genus DASPKH01. The sequence goes on along the minus strand of JAZKFS010000010.1, from coordinate 12,514 downwards.
AAAATGTAATTATCCTCGGTGCAAGCGGCAATATCGCACAACATGTCATTGAAATTCTTTTAAAAAATGATGACATCAACCTGACGTTATTCCTGCGTAATAAAAACAGATTAAAAAATAAGAATCTTTTAAAAGCCCGCATTATCGAAGGCGATGTTTTAAAATTCAATCAACTGAAAGAAGCGGTTGAAGGACAGGATATTGTATATGCAAATCTTGCAGGAGATTTAGAAGCGATGGCGAAAAACATTGTGAAAGCAATGGAAGAAACAAGCGATAAAAAACTTATCTTCATTAGTTCGATTGGCATTTACGATGAGCCTGTAAACGCTGTTTTAAAACCGTATCGCAAAGCTGCTGATATAATCGAAGCATCAGGCCTCGATTACACAATCCTGCGCCCAACGTGGTTTACAAATACTAATGAAGTGGATTACGAAACAACCAAAAAAGGCGAGCCGGAAAAAGGTTCGGTAATTTCACAAAAAGGCCTCGCAACATTCATCACAAAGATTATCGAAACCCCTGAAAAATACAGTCGTGAAAACTTGGGAATAAACAAACCAAATTCATAATTTCTTTTTAAAAACAAAAGGCGCAGTTTCCCGCGCCTTTCACATCTTTTTAAAAACCCTTAATTCGCTCTCCCAGCTTTCATCTGTTCCAGCAGAATCTCCGAGACGTCGAGAACGCGGACGGTGTCGATTTTGTCCATTTCCTTCACGCCGTCGGTAATCATCGTCATGCAGAACGGGCAGTTCAGCGCGATGGTATTGGCATTCGTGGCGACGAGCTCTTCGGTGCGCTCCACGTTCACGCGCTTGCCTTCGGTCTCCTCCATGAACATGCGTCCGCCGCCTGCGCCACAGCAGAAACCTTTGTCGCCGCTGCGCGCTACTTCGAGGATTTCCAGCCCCGGAATATTCATGAGCGTGGCGCGTGGCGCTTCGTATTCGTTATTGTAGCGGCCGAGGTAGCACGAGTCGTGATACGCCACCGTCGCTTTTGAAACGCCTTCTTTCGGCACCACGAGGCGGCCGGTTTTTATCATATCCTGGATGAACTGCGTGTGGTGGTGCACTTCAAAATTCCCGCCAAACATCGGGTACTCGTTTTTAAAAGTATTGAGGCAGTGCGGGCACGTCGTGACGATTTTTTTCACGCTGTAGCCGTTGAGCGTTTCGACGTTCATTTTAATCAGCATGTCGGCGAGATATTCATTGCCCATGCGGCGCGCAGGGTCGCCGGTACATTTTTCTTCGGTGCCGAGTATCCTGAAATTCACACCCGCGATTTGCATCAGCTCGCCAAAGGAACGTGTGATTTTTTTCGCACGGTCGTCGTAGCTTCCGGCGCAGCCCACCCAGAAAAGCACTTCCATTTCAGGGTCTTCCGCCACGGTTTTAATGCCCGTGCCTTCCGCCCAGTCAGCGCGCTCGGACGACGAAAATGCCCACGGCGTAAAGTTATTTTCCATGTTTGAAAAGGCCGGCATCACTTCCGGCGGGAATTCCGACTTCATCAGCACAAGCGAGCGGCGCATATCCACAATCGCCGGAACGTGCTCAATCATCACCGGGCATTCCTGCATACACGCCGCGCACGTGGTACACTGCCAGAGCGCTTCCACCGGAACGTAGTCGCCGATAAGGGTGCGCTTCACCGCAGCATTATCCTCATCCACGGAAATCGCGTCGGTGCCCATCAGCGCGTGGTCGGTCTCGTCCGCGCCGTCTTTCACTAATTTTCCATTTTGAGCAATCAGCCACGGAGCGCGGTCCATCGTCCGTTCGCGAATCTGCATGATGACGTGCCGCGGGTCAAGGATTTTGCCTGTAATATTCGCCGGGCAGACGCTCGTACAGCGGCCGCAATTGGTACAAGTGTAGGAATCGTGAATCGTTTTCCACGTAAAATCCTCGATGTCCTCCACGCCGAATTTCTCAACGCCTTCCTCTTCAAAGTTAATCGGTTTTAATTTATTTGAAGGCCCAATAGTCGCAAAAAACGTGTTCGGAATGGACGTGAGCACGTGAAGGTGTTTTGAAAACGGCAGGTAATTTAAAAACGCAAGAATCGCAATCGCGTGAATCCACCACGTAATTTCAAAAAGCACCGGCGCCAGATCCGGCGAAATAATATTCGCCAATGGCCCTGCTATCGGACGAACCGCCCACGAAAAATCCGCACCCATCGCACGACGCGACGCATTGGAAATAAGCAGCGAAGAAACAATCGTCAGAATCGTTCCAAGCACGATAAGCGCATCACGCTGCTTCGCCGGATTCCCCTGCAAACGCTTCACGCGAACCACAAATCGGCGATAGAAAGCACCGATAATCGCAACAATAATCGCAATGCAGACAATATCCGTGAGAATCGTAATCGCGGAGTAAATCGGGCCAAGGAAATTCAGCGACCAGCCCTCATGAAAACCTTCTACCACCGCCTCAAGCGCCGAAGCCATCAGCACCAAAAATCCCCAGAAAATCGCAGCGTGAATCGGCCCTGCAGACTTATCCCGCAAAATCTTCTTTTGCAAAAACGACACCGAAATCATCTGGCTAATGCGCTCAGGAATTCTGTCCCAGCGCACATCCAGCTTTGCAACTTTCAAATACGACAGCAAACGGCTTGCATTCCGCGCGAAAAACGCCACGGACGCGATGAAGTAGAGGATAAAAATGATGTTTCTAAGTTCCATCGGGCTATATCTTTTAAAAAGTGAAAAATCGTTCGTAATGTTCAGCGCTTTTAAAACCATAGGATTTTAAAAAACCTTACGAATATAGCAAACACGCGGGAATTAACCGCGCAGAACTTAGTTTTAAAACGAAAAACGGGTGTTGTTTTTAAAAACAACACCCGTTTTATTAAGATTTTAAAAGGAAATTATCTCACAACAGAAAACTGCTGCGACACAACATCATTTCCGCTTACAATTCTCACAACATACGCGCCCTGAGGCAAATTCGCCGCATCGAAATTCAGCGCATTCGCACCAGCTTCAAAGCTTTGTGCTTTTAAAACCATCAGCACTCTTTCGCCCTGAAGATTATAAATCTCAAGCGTTACGGCAGAAGGTTTAGGCAAATAAAATGCAAGTTTGGTTTGTCCCTGCGCTGGATTTGGCGAAGCGCTCAATTGCAACACATTTCCCGCATAAAAATTATGCTCTTCTTCAATTGCCGTTGCGGTTTCCGTTGAAATCGCCTCATCACCCGGCTTATATCCTACACCAAAAAAGTAGCAAAGGAACATTTCATCGGCCGTGCCTTCGCCCCATCTTACTAATTTTGGCGGCGAATTTGGGTTGCGCGGATTTTCGGCAGTGTTGTCGTAGCTCGCTTCGTAATACACCTTGGAATTGCGCGGAATTTTTAAAAGATGCTTATACGTGTACGCGCCCTGCCACATGAAATCCCAGTCTTTTATCCAGATAAGTGGAATTGTATCTTTCGCTGGCGTTACAGCATACGCTTTTGCATCACGCCCAAGCAGGTGCATGTGCGGCGCCGCCATCATCAGTGAAAAATCGTTAGGAACGTTTATCACTCCTTTAAAAGATTTCACCGTATTAGCCGGAATAACAAACGAGGTTGCCATATTTTCCGGGCTGATCGTCGCCTCGGTAATTGGCCTGATACTCGGATTGTCGGTAAAGAAAATATTAATGGACGACTGATCTGATTCCGGAACATCAACCGGCGCGTAGTGGATCTGCACAACAATATCAGAATTTTTTGGGAAGGTAAATCCAATTCCTTCAGGATAGAATCTTGCCTGCGCGCCCGGCACCCAGCCAAACAAACTCGCAGTCGGGGTAAAACCCGGTCCGCCAAATCCTACATAACCATATTCTGCACTTTTCGCATCAAGAGCTTTTCCCGCTCCCGTAACATCCAGATACATCAGCGCATGGTGAACAATTTTCGCATTGCCCGGACGGAATTCAATCGCCGCAATATTTTTATTTTGGAGCAGGCCCGTCGGCAGCACAAAATTCTGATAAAGATCTTTACCGTCGCCTTTTAGCGTGAAGCTCTGGCTCATTTTTAAAACGAGATCCGGCGTTCCAAGCTGCGAACCAACGGCATACGTTGGCGGCGTGGGAGTTTTCGCAGGATCGCCTTCCGGAGCTCCATCGTCCGCCCATTTTTGAAAAAGTTCTTTTTCAGCATCTGTCAGTCGGCGAACATCAGCAAAATCACCATGCGCGGGCACCGGCTTCCACGGTGGCATGTGGCCTTCCTGGATTTCGTGATTGAGCAATTGAGCGCGTGACGATGCATCCTGATATGTTTTTAAAGCAAACGGCGCAACCTCTCCATCGCGGTGGCACGAGTAGCAGCTTTTAAAAATGATTGGCGCGATGTGTTCGCTGTACGTCACTTCCTGCGCTGAAGCATAGCTTCCGGTCAGAAATACAGCACAGAAGAAAGTTTTAAAAAGAGTAGAATTTTTCATAAAAATTTGCGGTGAAATATTTTTAAAAAGCAGGATTTCGCGTTTACGACTGTGATAAAGAAAGGCAGGTTTAAAGTTTTTAAAAGAAATTTTAGTGAAAGCGCAAGTTACTGAATTTCAAAACCTTACAGAAACTATTTTTTGATAAAATTTCTAACCAGTCACAAGTAACCAATTACAAGTCACCAGTTCACGGCTTTTTAAAAAGAGGATTTTTGACGAAATTCTCGTCGGTAAGAGTTTTTAAAAATGCAACGAGGTCTGCCTGCTCCTGCACGGAAAGATTGAGCGGTTTTAAAAGCGTGTCTTTATTGACAAACGCCTTCCCGCCGGAATTATAATGGCGCACAACATCTTCCAGCGTTGTCAGAAAACCGTCATTCATATACGGCGCAGTAAGCGCGACATTCCGCAAGCTCGGCGTTTTAAATTTCCCAATATCGCTGCCCTGATTCGTCACCATATAGCGCCCGCGATCGGCATAATGCGTGTGAAGCCCGACGCTGTGAAAATCATTATCCGTAAAATTAAAACCTTCGTGGCAGCTCGCACATTTTGCCCGTTCGCTAAAAAAAAGTTTGTGCCCCCGTTTTTCCGATTCGTTGTAAACAGCTGAATTTCCTCTTTTAAAAGCATCAAACCGCGATTCGCCGGAAATGAGCATCCGCACGAATGTCGCGACGGCTTTCATCGCCAGATCGGTATTCGGCTCGCTTTTAAAAACATTTTTAAAAAGGGTTTTATAATTTTCATCACTTTTCAAACGCTCATTGACAACGTTCGTATCGGCGTACATTTCCGCCGGGCTTGTCATCGCGCCAAGCGCCTGTTCCTCGATTGTTGCCGCACGCCCGTCCCAGAAAAGAGGCTGCACGTATGCGGAATTTGCAATTCCGGGAGAATTCCGGAAACCGCCTTCATTGCCAACGCCGTGGCTCACAACCTTTCCCGCATCAGCAAATGCTGCTTCCTGACGGTGACAGCTTCCGCACGAAATTGAGTTGTCTTTTGAAAGTTTTGTGTCGTAGAATAATTGTCGCCCAAGCTCGAACTTTTCTTCTGTAATTGGATTATGCGCTGGACCAATTAAGGCGGGAAATCCTTGAGGTACAGCGGTAAAATCAGGTTTTGCCGGAGTATCGGTCGTTCCGTCACAGCCGATGATACAAACAGCAACGCACACACCGATCCATTTTAAAAACGTTTTTAAAAGAACATCAAATGTGTGCGTCGTGGTATTTTTCATAGAAAAGTTTTTAAAGGAATATGGAGAACGAATTTCCAGTAAAAATCTTTCTTTTTAAAAGAGGTTACAGCGAGTCTAATTTTTCCAGGAACTCGCGGGCTTCGCGTGTTTTTAAGCCAACTGCGGCAAGGTCTTCCATCGAAGGACGTTCATCTTTTAAAAGGCTTTTTAAAGCGAGCAATTCCGGACGGGAGAATTTCGCAGAATGAAGAATATAATCTTCAAACGCTTCCCACGCATGCGGAACAACTTCCTTTACAATTTCTGCAATCGCTTCGCCATACACACGGATTTCGTACTGTGCGTGGTCGTCCAGACGCAATCTCAAAAAATGGAAAAGATTGTGCAGGTCAATTTTCCAATACCACTCAGTGTACATCGAAAGCGGAAGATTGATGCGGGCAAGCTCGCGCGCTACATCGTCTTCCAGCATTCCGCGATATTCTGCGTAGAGTTCTTTTTGAGATGTTTCTAAATTATCGGCGATCTGTTGCGCTTTTTCTGTTGGCAGCGCTTCGTCGCTTCTCCCTTGCTTATTCATCGTGCTTTGCGGGCGAATTTGTTCTAAATCCGGGATATAAAACTCATCGCGCATTTCGGAATATCTGCCCGAATATTCATTCACACTTGCCGTTCTGTGGCGAATCCACTGGCGCGCGATAAAGATTGGCACTTTGATATGAAATTTGAATTCCACCATTTCCACCGGTGATGTGTGCGCGTGGCGAAGCAAATATCTAATCAATCCGCGATCTTCATTCACCGTTTTTGTGCCGACGCCGTAGGAAACGCGTGCTGCCTGTACGATTGCTGCATCGCTTCCCATGTAGTCCACGAGCCGCACAAAACCTTTATCTAAACATTTAATTTCACGTCCGATGAGCGATTCTTTTTCAACTGTTTCCATTGTTTTTAAAAGCTGTTGTAAGTATATTTTTAAAAAGGTATATTCGTGGCGAAGGCTTTTAAAAGTTTTTAAAAGCTTTTTCAAATATACGATTTCACCTTTCAATTACCGCTTTTAAAACACAATCTTTTAAAAAGAATTACTGACCGATAATGAACGGCGGGCTGCTTTTACCGTTACCAAGCAGTATGATTTTCGCGTTTGGTGAATTTGCGAGTTCACGCTGAACTTTTATTTGCTCATATTGCAAAACCCGGTCGCTCAGGCCTTCGCTCATAATTTTCTGCGCATCGGCGATACCCTGCGCTTCCACGCGTTTCAGTTCAGCTTCGCGGCGGCCTTTGTCGAGAACGTATTCCATGCGCTGCGCGTCCTGAACGGCAGTGATCTTGCGCTCGATGCTTTCTTTTACGCTTGTCGGCAGTGTGATATTGCGCACAAGAAGTTGCTCTAATATCAAGCCGCGCTTTGTAAAATCCGCGTTAATTGCTTCGCGGATGTTATTTTCAAATTCTTTTCGTTTCACAGAATACAATTCAATTGCCGAATAATACACAGCACTCTCACGAACACGCGCACGCGCATACGGCCGCACGACTTTTTCCTGGAAATCCACACCGATTGTGCGGTAAATTTGCGGCGCTTTGCGGGATTCCACACGATAGAGGACGGTCAGATCAACAACAACTTCCAAACCATCGGCGCTTTGTACGCGGATAGCATCATCACCTATTTTGCTGCCTTCGTCATTCACGCCGCTCATCGTGTAATTTTGCGTTTGCGTGCTCATTTCCTTTACATCTACGAGCGGATTGACAAAATTCATTCCCTCATACAAAACGCCCTGCTGCACCTGCCCGAACATTACCGGAACGCCAACGTGCCCTGCCTCGATCTGGCGGAACATAGAGGTGAAAATGCCAATAATTATCAACCCAAGCCCGGCAATTTTTAAAAGGCTTTTAAAACCGGAAATCGCGCTGTCGCTTCTGCCGGCAATAAAACCAACGGTGAAAACTATGAGGCCAAGTACTATTAAAAACACGGTGAATTCTCCTTTTAAAAACAAATGTGGTAATTACATTCAAATATACGTAAAACGTTGCCGGACGTTTCAGTTATTACGTTTTTAAAAGTCTTGTAAAAGTTTTAGTTTTATTTCTTTTAAAAGCATTTCAAAAAATTATCAGGAAAATTATGCGCTGTGTAGTTCAGAGAGTTTTAAAAGCCAAAGTCACGGTTGAAGGAAAAATCACGGGCGATATTGAGAAAGGTGTGCTTGTATTGGTTGGAATTACACACAGCGACACACAAGAAACGGCAGAATGGATGTGCGACAAGCTTTTAAAGCTGCGGATCTTTGAAGATCATGAAGGCAAGATGAACCGCTCGGTAACAGATATTAGCGGAGGAATTTTGCTCGTATCCCAATTCACTCTTTATGGCGAATTGAAAAAAGGAACACGCCCGAGTTTTACAGAAGCTGCGCGCCCGGAAATTGCCGAGCCGCTGTATAATGAAATGATCAATCTTTTAAAAGAACAGGAAAATGTGGGAATTCAAACGGGAATTTTCGGTGCGATGATGGATGTGGAATTGCTAAATTCAGGGCCGGTGACAATTATTTTGGAAAGATAAGTTTTTTAAAAACTGCTTTTAAAAAGAAAAAGCCACCGGGGAAAATTCCACGGCGGCTTAAAAAAACAACTTTTTAAAAACTTAGTTTTCACCAATAGTTTTCTGCCCGTTGGTTTTTACAAAAAACTCAATGCGGCGATTGCGGGCTTTGCCTTTTGCCACATCATTGCTGGCAACGGGCTGATATTCACCAAATGCTTTCACCTCAAGGCGTTCGGCTGCAATTCCCTGCGAAATGAGATAATTGCGAACAGCAGTTGTGCGTGCTTCTGCAAGCTTTGCATTATATTCTTCTGAGCCGTCAGCATCGGTATGGCCGCGCACTTCCACGCTAATGGAAGGAGAATTTTTCAGCCAGCGCGCTACATCATCAAGAATAATTTCCGATTCCTCGCGGATCACTGATTTTCCGGCTTCAAAATTAATACCATACGGCGTATAAGATTCATTCTCACGGATATTTTTCATTTCACGGAAGACATATACAGTATCGTGCATGATAATATCATTTCCTTCACCGTTGAAATTTACCGAAATATTGCTTGCGTCTGTAATAGAAGGCACCGGATCAGGACAACCGTTTTTCTCTTTTAAACCAAAAAACGTCGGGCAGTTATCGTCATTATCGCTTACGCCATCGCCATCTGTATCGCCTGTCATCGGGTTCGCACCTTTCTGGAATTCAGCAGCATCGGCAAGATTATCACCATCGGAATCTTTTAAAACCGGGTTTGTCTTATAAAGCCGTGCTTCATCGAAGTCGCTAAGCCCGTCATCATCAGAATCACTTTTTAAAAGATTCGTATGCAGATTATATGCTTCCTCTGCATCGCCCAGGCCGTCATTATCTGAATCAGTTAAAAGCGGATTACTTTTAAAAGTGCGCACTTCTTCAAAATCCAGAACCCCATCCTCATCACTATCAGGTGAATATGGATTCATACCGAGAGAATTTTCTTCCGTATTTAAAAGCCCGTCGTTATCCGAATCATTATTCGTAAAAAGATGGTAGGAAACTTTCAAACCAAAATCAGCATAGGCATCCATATTAGTTGATCCGGAAGGTTGGCCCGCATCATCAATAATTTTACTGGCGTACCCATCTACGTAATCTGTAGAGAGTATATGAACAGCCGCCTGCGCACCAAGCGAAATAGTGGGTGTAAAGTAATAATCTATTCCCAGTCCACCAATATAATGTATATTAAACTGATTTTCTTCGCCAAGATTTTTATAATTTTTTCTATATCCGCTACCACCATATGGATTGTCAATAATATCCTGTGGCTGAAATGCTAAAACTCCAATACCCGCCATCAGATAATAATTTACTTCGTGACGGGGAAATAAATTCAGGTATGCCAATGCATCGTATGAATCAATTTTTGTTCGTCGGATCGTACCGGTCTCCTTTGCCCCGGGAAAATCCACCTCAGGATACTGGTTATCATAGCTAACGCCAAAACGTGGGATATAACGCCGGTCATAGCGCAGATACCCATGCGTATAACGCGCGCCAAGGCTTATCTCCGGAAGAAATGGCAGCGTATAGCGAGTAGTAAGCCCGATACCTTCACCGATCCGGTTATCTGTAAACTCGCCAAGATACTTTGTCGCAAATCCGTATGTACCGATTTCTAAACGGCCTTCGGGATACAGATCATTCTTTTTAAAAACGCGGGGCGCTTCCTGTGAAAAAAGGCCTGAGGTATGGGCAAGTAAAATAGCGACAGCAATCGTAATAGCATGCTTACCGTTTATAGAGGGTATTGGAAAAGCCATATTAAAAACTCTTGGTGAGAGGTGAATATTTAAAAACAAGGTGTATGTATGTAAAACTATGAATTTATTACACTTAAAGCTATAATCCGATAAAGGAAGAGTCTGTAAGAATATATCTTAGCTATCATTATTTTACGGTGATAGTATTTCGTAATACTTTGGCATTCAACGACTTGTTCCAATAAATATTTTTAAAGAAAAATACTTTTAAAACCAAAAAAGCGATTTCCGCCTTTGTGTGCAGAAACCGCTTTTAGAAATCTTTTAAAACCTTTGAAGACTTACTGCAAAATAATAAATCTCACCATTCCACTTTCTGTTCCATTTGTTGTTTTTAGAAAATACATTCCGTTTGATAAATTACTGCTTTTAAAAGGAAATGTATAATTTCCCGGCTCAGTAAATTCATTTTTCAAGACCACTAATTCACGTCCAAAAATATCATGAATGGATATTTTTAAAACTTCAGGTTTTAAAACTGAATAGAAAATTGTGCCGGATTCCTGTAAAGGGTTTGGGTAGATGGAGGTTTTTAAAAGAACTCCGGCAAACGAATTTTCAACAGAGGTTAGAAGTCCCATGCCATTGAGGACAATTACCCGGCCGTCAAAAGTCACTCCTGCTATATACTGATTATCTCCCGATACCTGAATATGAGAAAGGAAACATGGAATTACAATCGAATCATGCTTCCTTCCGGCTGTCACGTTCCAGATATGGAGCTCCTGTGGTGGAAATGGCCCTGACCCTGCACCCATATAATAGTATTCAATTGAAGCAAGGATATATTGTTCATCAGGCGAGAACGTGCGCCCATACACTGAAGTCATCTGCTTAAAATATGGCAGCGAAGAAATTAATTTGTTCGTGGAATTATCCCACAGTTCAAAATCATACGCGCCGGATACTAATTTATATTTTCCTGTTGGCGAGATTGTCGTGAACTGTGTGGATGGAAATTCAGAAACCTTTTCCCTTTTTAAAAGTGTGCCCGTCGGCGTGTCCCACGTGAGTGCCAGAGAATCGCTGTCAACTGTCACAATGGTTTTAGAATCATCACTGAATCGTATTGTGAGAATTTTTGTGTGATGGCCCTGCCGCTCAGGAATTATGCGCTCATGCTTCTCACTATTCCAAATAAAAAGTTTTGGCTCAGGCTCCATCGCCCTATCATAATTGTCCGGTAGGCAGTCACCTGAACCTGAATATGCCCCGATGAATATTACCTTACCCGAAGACGCAAACCTGATAAATCCGTTCTGATGCGTTGAAATTTGTTCTTCGGAAATAAGCTCGCCTGAAGTAATATCAAGGAATTTAAAAGAGCTGTATTCAGCAGCAGCAAGAGTAATTCCATCAGGAGAAAATGCAAGTTGTCCTACACCCGATGTCACAGGCCACTGCTGAATGACTTCCCCTGTTTTAAAATCAAATACTTTTAAAAACCTGTTCCCGTTCGTTACTACAGCCGCTCGTATATTTACCCTGTCAATTGTTAAAAACTCAATATCGGATTCCCAAACCTGGCCTAATTCAGAATATTTTATTATTCTCTCACCTTTCGGAAAGCTAACCAGATGTAACGAATCTTTTTCCCAAACTATCGCCGTTGTATCGCCGGGCAATATTGCAAATCTGTCCCATGGAAAATTGAAAATTCTTACAATTGTATCCTGTAGTTCAACAATAGTACCGCCACCCTGATATTCACTACGATAGAGGTAATTCCCATCAGGCGAGAAAGCTATATCGCCATAATACGGTACAATTTCCTGAAGAATCCGTCCGTCGCCTGCATCGAGCAGGAGCATAGCCGGTCGCGAGTCATTTCCGATATATTTATGTGTAAGAACTGCCAGCCGGTTTCCTGTAGGTGCCCATGAGACCCGGTAATTCGAACTCTGGAGTTTAAAAGTTCTTACAACCAGCCCCGTTTCGGTATTCCTGATGGAAATTTCCGAACTTCGGTCCGACACGATAAATTCTGATGAATCAGGCGAAAAACTAAAGGAAGAAGCAGAAATTTCTCCACCACGCTCCCACACAACCCTGCCCTTTTGAGCTTTTAAAAAGCTTGGGAAGAGAAAAACTAATGCGATCACGACAAGGTAAGCACGATTCATACTTTTGCCTTTCAAAAACTTTTAAAAGAATTCTTTTTAAAACTTACCGAAACAATTCTACACCACCAAATCCATCATTTATTAAAAACAAAAAAGCGATTCCCGCCTTTCAGCAGAAACCGCTTTTAAAAAGTCTTTTTAAAAACTACTGGTTTTTAAAAACTTACCGTTTCCTCATTCATATTTTCAAGTGATTTGCAGATCGCTGCCAAACATTGTGTAGCAAGCGCGCCGTCCACAACCCTGTGATCGTACGTGATCGAAAGGTAGACCATACTGCGAATAACGATCACGTCCTCACCGCCAAGCTCACGGACTACCGGGCGTTTCTGGATAGCGCCAATACCCATG
>JAZKFS010000009.1:0-15721 GCA_040386315.1 Bacteroidota bacterium | reverse complement strand
GCGGCTGATGGTGTCGGTGATACCGCATACGGTGAGCGTTACTACGCTGAAAGACCTGCATTCCGGCAGCACGGTGAACCTTGAGTTTGATATTATCGGCAAGTATGTGGAACGGCTGATGAGCGTTCGGGCGGAGGCGCCGGTGGAGAAGAAGAGTTCGCTTGAGGAGATGTTGCGGGGGTTTTAAAAATGTTTTTAAAAGAATTTATATGCAAGATTATAAGAAAACAGACCATCCAATTATTGAGAAACCTTGGGAGTATCATGTCGTAGAATTCTACTACAATTCAAATTCTAATGACGTGAGAGAACATTTTATTTTAATGAAATTAAAAAAGGAAAATGAATATAGACTTTTCAAATTTCAATTTCCAAGAGATTTAAAAATTGAAGAGGGATTTCCAAGACGTACAGGTGGAATGGAATTTATAGATTTAAGCAAAGATGGCCTTGAAGATATTAATGTGAAAGTTGGTGATTTTGAATTGTCTTGGGGAGCTATAACTTTTTATGCAAAATCTGTCATAGAGCTACCAACTGACGTGGATTCTTCGCTTCTCTCAGAATGACAGCCGCGAACTTTTGACGTTGATTCCCGCTTGCGCTGGGAATGACAGTTTTTAAAAATGGTTTTTGTATTGGCATCCCAGCGGGATGACAGGTTTATAGTTTTTAAAACATTTACATTCGTGCGACCCCGGCTGGGGTCGAACATTTCCGTTAGAATTTTCCTATAAACATGGGAATCCTCTGGATTCCTTTTTAATTCGTTGAAAAATTCTTTTAAAACGGGTGCTGGTGACGGCAAGGGTGGCCGCCCACTGTTGGTGGAATGTGGCAGTGAGGGAAACATGATGAATTTCTTTTTAAAAAGTTTTTTAAAATTGGCTTTTTAAAAGGACTAAAGGGCGGGAATTTACGTATAGTTTTTGTGGTGAATTTTTGGGTTTTAAAAACTGGTTTTTACTTTTTAAAAAATGATACACGAAACGATTCATACGCTGGGTGATTTGAGGAAGTCCGGCTACGGGCTGGAGTCTATTAAGGATGAGATGCGACGGAATGTGATTGCGAAGCTGCGGCGGCGCGAGGTGCTTTTTCCGGGGATTGTGGGTTTTGAGGAGACGGTGATTCCGCAGATTGTGAATGCGGTGCTGGCGCGGCATGATATTTTGCTGCTGGGGCTGCGCGGGCAGGCGAAGACACGGATTGCGCGGATGCTGGTGAATTTGCTGGATGAGTATGTGCCGATTGTGAAGGATTCGGAGATTAATGACCATCCGCTGGCGCCGGTGTCGCAGCACGCGGTGGAAATGGTGCGCGAGTTTGGCGATTTGACGCCGATTGAGTGGATTCACCGTTCGGAGCGCTATGGGGAGAAGCTGGCGACGCCGGATGTGACGGTGGCGGATCTGATTGGCGATATTGACCCAATAAAGGCGGCGACGAAACGGCTTCATTACTCGCATGAGGGCGCGATTCACTTTGGGATTATTCCTCGGACGAATCGCGGGATTTTTGTGATAAATGAGTTGCCGGATTTGCAGCCGCGTATCCAGGTGGGGCTTTTTAATATTTTGCAGGAGCGCGATATCCAGATTCGCGGTTTTAATGTGCGGATGGCGCTGGATGTGCTGATGGTTTTTACGGCGAATCCGGAGGACTATACGAATCGTGGAAGTATTATCACGCCGCTTAAAGACAGGATTGAAGCGCAAATCCTGACGCATTATCCGAAGTCGCTGGAAGACGCGATGACGATAACGGAGCAGGAAGCGTGGAGCCAGCGCGATGAGAATTCGCAGCTGATAATGCCGAAATATTTTAGGGAAATTGTTGAAAATATCGCGTTCCTGGCGCGGACGAGCGAGTTCGTTGACCAGAGTTCGGGCGTGTCGGCGCGGCTCACGATTGCAACGATGGAAGCGATGATTTCTAATGCGGAACGCCGTGCAATTCTGACAGATGAAAATGTGATTTTGCCGCGGATAATTGATTTGGCGCAGGCGGTGACGGGAATTACGGGGAAAATCGAACTTGTGTTTGAAGGCGAACAGGAAGGGCCTTTAAAAGTGTCGAAAGCGTTGGTTGGAAAAGCTGTTCGCGAAGTTTTTAAAAAGTATTTTCCTGACCCTCTTTTAAAAATGAAACGCCAGAAAGACGGCCCGATGCCGAAAAGCGATTACGACGAAGTTCTGCAGTGGTTTGAAAAAGGCAATACAATTACGCTTTCGGACACGATGCATGTGGACGAGTTTTTAAAAGAATTAAGCAAAGTTCCGGGTTTGAAGGAATTAGCCGAAAAGCACATGAAGCTTGATGGCGCAAATGCGGGAGAGCTTGCCAGCGCGATGGAATTTGTCGTGGATGGTTTGCATCAGAACTCGAAAATCGCAAAGGATGATTCCACTCCGGCGATAACGTATAAGGACATGGTTGGCTCGATTTTTACGCGTCCGGGCAAGAGTGCATTTGAGGATGAGGACGATGATGAGGGTGGTGGGTTTTATCGGTAGGATGTCTGAACTTGAATTATGTGAATTTTTGGAATTTCTCGAATTTTTTGGATTTTTCTTGTGGTAGAAAATTCAGAATTTTTTTATTCGAGAAATTCCAAAAATTCGAGTTCTAACTACTTATAAAACGCCACACTCGCATACGTCACAGCTGATTCCCTTTCCTTTTCATTCCACTGGTCGTATTTTAAAACTTCCGCTTTCGTCGGTTTTAAAGCCTCAAGCATCGTGTATAATGGCGGCAGTCCACAGATGCGGCGCGCGTCTTCATTTGCCGCAATTTGATTGAAAAAGCTTTCCCCATCTATACTTTTTAAAGAATCGAGCAACGCCTCATCTTCCGCTTTTACCGTTTCCAGCATTTCCTCTGCGGCAAATTCGTCGCCGAACTTCTTGCCAATGTGCGCTAAGTCACCGCTTGCTATCCAGACGGCTTTTCGGCCTGATGCATCAACAACTTCTTTTAAAACGCGGGCAAATTCACGCACTTTTTCATCGTCTTTCGGGCTTTGATTTCCTTCGACGAAATCATTGAAAGACGTGACGAGAATCGGGAGAACTGTGAATGGTTTGTCTTTTAAAATGTGTTTTAAAAACACGAACTGGAATTCAAGGGAATGTTCCGGCTTATGCGCGATGTCGTTATGCGTGAGTTTGAAAGGGAGCTTTTCGCGGATTTTTTCTAATAAATCGCGGTCAGTTTTGACGATTCCGAGCGGAGTTTCAAAATCTTTGTCAGTCAGAATATATTGGTCTTGCCAGCCGTAATGCGATGTGCCAATGACGACGAATAAATCTGCGTCCGTGTCCTTGATTGCCTGATATGCGGGCGCATACGTTTCCGCCCCAACGCGAAGGTCAATATGCGGGATAAGTGCGGCAATTGCATTTCCGGGAATATTCGACGCATCTGCTGTTTTTAAAACTTTGTCTAAATATTCAGTTAGTTTTGCCGGTTCTTTAGAATATGATGAACCCGCGCACGCTGCTGGGCGTGTAGTCAGATGGTTGAATTCCTGCTCAGTCCGTAGCTTTTTGTCAAAATAAAGCGCACTTTCGAGATAACCCATCAGGTCAAGATTGACGATGAATTCTTCGAGGTTTTCCGCTTCTACGTTTGCGCCAAGTTCTTCGAGAGCTTTCTTCTGAATTTCCTCAATCGTCATTGTTCCATCAAGCATTTCCAATATTGTCCAAGCTGTGACGGGAACGGCGATCGGCTCTTCGGCATAGCCGTAAGAATCGCGCAAAATCAACATTTGCTCGGCTGCTTCACCTGTCGAAATTATATCTATATCGCGCCTGAGGCGGGGAACTACCTGTTTAAAAGACACTATAAGAGTTCTCTGTTTTAAAAAAGATTTACTTTAAATTGTACTTCTTTTTCATATGGCTCATCACAAAAATCATAGCAATTCCAGCAAGGAGAATAACAATTGCCGCGATAAGAAAATAAATCGAACCTGTCGTAAAATATCCGATCAGGAATGCCAGTGACGCAAGGAAATTCGCGCCTGACGAAAAAATTGTAGCCTTCGTTGTATTCGACGATGATTTTTTTGTAGATTTTGCCATATTGATTCTGAAGTTAAGTTCGGTGGAGTAAACAAGTTTATGTGGCCTGAAAGTTTCTTGTAGCTTTGCAATGCTCTTGCAAAGATCCTTTTAAAAAGGTGTCAAATAATCGTAAATCATTACATAGCATCTTTTTAAAACGAAAAATTCCACCACAGTGGATGGAATTTTAAAAACATTTTTTAAACCCTTACCGCAACGCACCTTCTAACGCCGTGCGTGCATCAGTTTTTTCGTCACGGTATTTCACGATCATCGGTGCTGACATCGAAAGCCCGTGTTCTTCACCAAAAGGAGATTTCACTTTTCGCGCGCCTGCAATTACAACTGCGCCTTCCGGAATTTCCAGCGGATTTTCAGCTGTCGAACGCAAAATTGTTTCATTTACCAAATCGTACACAGGCGTCGAAGCATTTAAGATCACGCCTGAACCGAGAACCGCGCGACGGCGAATCAGCACCCCTTCGTACACGCCACAATTACCACCGATCATCACGTCGTCTTCCACAATAACAGGGCGCGCTCCGGCTGGCTCAAGCACACCGCCAATCTGTGCCGCAGCACTCAAGTGAACACGTTTTCCGATCTGAGCGCAGGTGCCGACGAGCGCGTGGGAATCAATCATCGTGCCTTCGTCCACATACGCGCCGATATTCACATACATCGGCGGCATACAGATCACGCCTTTGGCGATGTAACTGCCAGTGCGAATCGCCGAGCCGCCCGGCACGATGCGGACATTATCACTAAGAGAAAATTCGCGCAGCGGAATCGTGTCCTTATCAAAAAAGCGAAAATCTTCATTGATGGACATATCGCAGAGTTCACCGACTTTAAAACACTGGAGAATTCCCTGCTTGATCCACATATTTGCGCGCCAACCGCCGTTTCCGTCCGGCTCGGCAGAACGAATTTCTCCGCAGTTTAGCGCACTTAAAAACCGTTTTAAAACCTCGTGGATTTCTTCCTTATTTTCGTCCGTCAGCGATGGAAGATTTTCCATTTCTTTTTGAATGTCGTGTATCATATTTTTTAAAAGTTTTAAAAACTACTTTTTAAAAGCAAAGTTCAGTATTTTGTAAATCAATCTTGCCGTCGTTAAGTTCGGATGTGACAGATTTTCCATCGGAGCTAATTCCACAACATCAAATCCCACAATTTTTTTGCCTGCTTTCATCAACGCACGAAAGACGTCGAGCGTTTCAGAATATAAAAATCCGTCCGGCTCCGGCGTTCCGGTTGCGGGCATAATTGACGGATCAAAATAATCCACATCAAATGTAATATAAACTTCATCGCCGAGCGTATTAACAACGGACTGCTGCCAATTCTCACCATGAATTCCACGCCGGAGAGCTGAAGCGTAAAAAGTTTTTACATTATTTTTCTTTATAAATTCAGCTTCTTCTTTACATTGAGCGCGAATGCCGACCTGCGTAATATTTGACGGTTTTAAAAACTCGGAGACACGTGCGGCAAAGCTGGCGTGCGAATATTTGCTGCCTTCGTATTCATCGCGCAAGTCAGAATGTGCGTCGAAGTGCAGTACACTCATGTTCGGATATTTTTTAAAATGTGCATTAATCGGCGCGGTGGAAATGGAATGTTCGCCGCCAAGCGTCACAACAAATTTGCCCATTTTTAAAAGCTCGGCAACCTGGTCTTCGATGAGTTGTAATGCATCACCGTGAATGGCATTTTTAAAATCAATCGGCTCAAGCGTTGCAATTCCCTTTTCAAAGCACAGCTCACGGTCGAATTCGTCATCGTAAAATTCCACGTACGCACTGGCAGACAAAATCGCTTCCGGGCCGCCTTTCGTGCCGCCGCCGTAGCTGACGGTGTGTTCGTACGGAGCCGAAACAATTGCGATTGCGGAACTTTCGAGAGCCGAATGAGTTGTATCAATTGCTAAAAAGTTTTCTTCCTTATCAAGAACTTTCATGTCTATTTTTCGTAAATACGTAACGTTTTAAAAACTATCTTTGCACTGCGCAAATTTACGGTTAATTTTTACAATTTTCTTTTTAAAAAGGTTTTCACGCAATGGAAATTTTGACAACGGACAATCTCATCAGCTTGCTCACACTGACTCTTTTAGAAATCGTGCTGGGCATTGATAATATTATTTTCATTTCAATTCTCGTCGGGAAACTTCCCGCAGCGGAGCAGGACAAAGCGCGTAAAACGGGACTGGCCCTGGCGCTCATCATGCGGATAATCCTGCTGATGTTCGTTTCCTGGATCGCCGGACTGGTAGAGCCGCTGTTCACGATTTTTGGATTTGGGCTGAGCGGGCGTGATCTGATAATGCTTTCGGGCGGTTTATTCCTTTTGGCAAAAAGTACGATCGAGCTTCACAACAAGCTGGAAGGCGAAGATGAGGACGCGCAGGAAAATGCAGGAAAGTCGTTTGCAAGCGTTATTTTCCAGATCATTCTGCTGGATCTGGTATTCTCGCTGGATTCCGTTATTACGGCAGTCGGGCTTGTGGATCACCTTTGGATCATGATCACGGCGGTCATTATTTCAATCGGAGTCATGCTGGTTTTTGCAAAATCAATCGGCGATTTTATCGAAACGCACCCGACGGTGAAGGTTCTCGCGCTGTCGTTTTTGCTGATGGTCGGTTTGGTTCTCTTTGCAGAAGGTTTGCATTTCCACGTTCCGAAAGGATATGTCTATACGGCAATGGCATTCTCAATGCTGGTGGAATTTTTAAATATCAAATTCCGCAAAAAGAAAAAAGAGGCTTTAAAGCTGCGCAAGAATACCGTTGGTGTCTATGATGCAGACCCGACGGACGGATAATTTTTAAAAGCTTTTTTAAAAACAAAAAAATCCCGGCTCTTTTTTTTAAAAGCCGGGATTTTCTTTTTAAAAATATAGTCTATCTTGTTTTTAAAACTTTCTGCGTTTCCGCACATACTTTTCCATTGGTGTAATACAGCATTTGGGCCATATACGCGCCTGCTGCAACCGCTTTTCCATTGCTGTCTTTCCCATCCCACATCCTTGAAAATGGTCCGGCATCAAGATTTTCAGGGTTAAATATTCTTACTTCTTTTCCCTGCGAATCAAATATTTTCAACTGAATTTTACCAGCCGTTGGTAAATTTCCGAGAAGTGACATTTCGTTTTTAAAAGGGTTCGGGCTGCTCACCATGTTTAAAATTTCTTTAAAAGAACCGTCTTCCTCAATACCGGTCAGGTTATCCAGGTTAATTTTATACGCCGAGCGGCCGTGCGTTCCGGCAACGAGGAAATGCTCCGTTGGGTGAATTTTCAAATCATAAACAGATGTGATCGGCATCCCTTCGCCAAGCACACTCCACGAATCTCCGCCATTAAAACTCACAAACGCGCCGACATCCGAACCAAGATATAATATATCCGTTTTAAAAGGATCAATCGCAAATGCATTCACAGGCGCTTGTGGAAGATTGCCACTGATATTTTGCCACGAACCGCCCATATCTTCAGTTTTAAAAACATGAGGCGTATCATCCTTCCATTTCAGTCCGGAAAATGTTGCATAGACGGTATTTTCATCGTTTGGATCAACTACAAGGCGCGTCACCCAGCGATTGGGCGTTCCGTTTGTCATTTCATACCAGCTTTGCCCCGCATCATACGAAAGCCAGATATGCCCGTCATCTGTTCCGGCATAGATAAAATCAGAGTTTGACGGAGCCACAGCGATCGTCGTAATTGTACCGTAAAGATAGCTTTCGGCAGGTGATAATTCCGGTGAAATCGCAGTCCAGCTTTCCGCGCCATCAGTACTCTTATAAATATGTTCCGCACCATAATATAGAATGGAATTATTGTCAGGATCCATCACAACAGGCGTTGACCAGTTCCGCGCTTCTTCTTCTGTAATTCCATTCAGAACATCCACAAAACTCATTCCGCCATCAATGGATTTTAAAAGCTTTCCATTTTGATATTCCGCATAAATTATATCCGGATTCGTCGGGTCAACTATTGAATAAAATCCATCACCACCCAAAATTGCTTCCCAATCATCCTTGCTTCCTGTTTGTGTGCGGATCGTATTATTATCCTGCGTTCCGCCATAGATTTTCTGCGGATTCTGCGCATCAAGGCTGATCTCGTAAAATTGCGTAATAGGCAGGTTCATCACCTTACGCCACGTAGCTCCGCCATCGTGCGAAATGTTCATTCCACCGTCATTTCCACTGATAACATAATCAGGATTTTGCGGATGAAATGCCAACGCGTGTTGATCTACATGAATTTCCTGCTGATCATATCCCAATACGAGATCCCAGTTTGTCCCCCCATCTGAAGAGCGTAGAAAATCCGTATCCAGCACATAGACAACATCAGAATTATCAGGACGGACGCGCACCTGTCCAAAATACCAGCTAAATCCATGTGATGTCGGCACTGATATAGTGCTATCCCAGCTTTGTCCGCCATTTGTTGTTTTAAAAAGGCCGATATACTCGTAACCATTGGTATACGAAGCATAGACTACATCTGGCGAGCTCGCGCTGATCGCCAGTCCAATCCTGCCAACCGGTACAGCATCAGAATCCGGCAAACCATTTGCCTCATCCAGCTTTTCCCACGTATCGCCGCCATTTGCGCTTTTAAAAAGCCCGCTTGCCACGCCGAACTGATTGCGATAATCTATCCTCCTATTGCGTTCCCAAACCGACGCATACACAATATTCGAGTTTTCAGGATTTACCACCACATCTATCGCGCCCGTGCTGTCATTGATGTATAATTTTTTCGCCCACGTTTTCCCACCATCGTCACTTCTGAAAATACCACGATTTGAATTATACCCAAAACCAGAACCCAGAGCCGCCACAAATATCCGCTGCGGATTTTTCGGATCAATTACCACGCGCCCGATAGCAACCGTACCAACCAGCCCAATATTCGTCCAGCTCTTTCCGCCATTCGTGCTTTTAAAAACACCGCCGCCTGGAAACGCATTATGCTGCGCGTTCGCCTCGCCCGTTCCGACATATATTGTTTCAGGATTTTGGGGATCAATCGCAATATCGCCCATCGAAAAAACCGCCTGATCATCAAAAACCGGTTTCCATGTATTTCCTGTATCAAGACTTTTAAAAATTCCACCCGAAGCCGCCGCTGCATATACAATCGCAGGATTTTTCGGGTTAAATTCAATATCGGTAATCCGCCCACCGATATTCGTCGGCCCCATTAGTTCCCACTGCGCAGACGACAATATTCCGTCATTTTTAAAACGCTGCGCCTCACGCATCTGCTGCGCCTGCCGAACCGCTACAAGATGAGCATCATCGTCTGCCTGCCCATACGGAAATGTGCGCCGCTGCCAGTCCCACTCCGACGGGCGCCGATCCGGCCCACGGTCGCCAACCTCCGCACTGCTGTTGTTAAAATACGAGAACAAGCCGCCGCCGAGAAGCAGGAGCATCAGGATGATAAAAATTATCTTTGTTCGGCGCGATAATAATGAGTCGTTCAGCATAAAAAAAAATCTCATTCGGTTGAATAAATCTGTGGTGAATTACCATATAGCAATCTACGAAATAATAGCGCTTCTATCGCAAAATCATCACAAAATTTCTTTTTAAAAACAAAAAATCCCAACTTCTTTTTAAAAGCGGGAATTTCTCATCAGATTTCTTTTAAAAGTCAAAGGCACGTCTGTCATTCTGAGCACAGCGAGGAATCTACGTCAGAAGTTCGCGTTAGGTTATTCTACCATAGATTCTTCGCTGCGCTCAGAATGACAATTTGAATTTTAAAAAGTATCAGCGAATGATCTTTACCCCAATTGTTTTTAAAACCCCCTCGCCTGACAGCGTAATAAAATACATTCCATCCGGCAGATTCTCATTTTTAAAAACAACATTCTGTTCGCCAATTTCCATAAATTCATCTTTTAAAATTGCAACTTCCCGCCCGAGCATATCCGTCACGGCGAGCTTTATTTGTAAAGATTTTGGCAATGAAAAATGAATTGTTGTGGAGTTTTTAAAAGGGTTTGGTTCGGCGGAAAATTGGGTGTTTTTAAAGGGATTTTCTTCAACGCTATTAATAATTTCTTTAATAATTACAGAATTACTGATAACATCTCCGCATAGATTTGTAACTCTAACAGTATATTCTCCTACGTATAAAGCAGAGTCTTTTCGTTCAAAATAATACTGCGACTCTACTGCCCCGGGAATTTCCACCCCGTTTTTAAACCACTGAAAATATGCATACACAGAATCTGTAAGCTCTGCATGAAATAGAATAATTGGAGTGTAATTTTGTCCTGTATAGCTATATTGGGAAACTATCGGCTTTTTAAAAACAGGAATGTTTTTTACTGTAAGCGATACTGAAGCTGATATTGATTGTGGCTTTGTAGCTGACGTTATTTTTACAGAATATGCTCCTGCATCAGAAGTATCAATACTTTTTAAAAGTAAAGTTGCTGACTGAACTCCACTTACAGAGGCACCTGCTTCGAGATCCACTCCGTTTTTCTGCCACTGATAGGAAAGCTCTTCGCCGAAATTTGAGCTTGCTGTAACTTTGAACTCCGCATCTTCTCCGAGACAAATAATGTTGTATGCTGAAATTGACTTGATCTGAGGTGTAAAAACAGAATCTATCGCAGCATACGCAGCCAGTGAATCAATATTCCAAAATGCAACTGTACCATCTATATGCGCTGTGGCAAAGTGAATGGAATCAGGCGAAACGGCGATTGTTGTAACAGGGCTTAAAAGCTGAATTCTTTTGAAAATATTCGGGATCCCGGGTGTCCAGAGACGAAGCGTTGAATCTATATGTGTAGAGATATAATAACGCTCCGTAAAATCGGATGCAAGCGCTGTGGCTAATGATGTTTTCGAGCTTACATTTGGTGAAATTCGTGCTGTATCCGAGTTGATTTTTTTTGTATAAATATAACCGTTGGTGTTTTGAATAAGTAATGCACGAGTAATAAAACATGCACTTTGAATCCATGAGTGATCGAGAAACCGTGGAAAAGGGTCATTTTGAATAGTATTATCATCAGTATTGAGAATAAAGGATCTATCAAAGGAAGTCATTTCATCATAGTCCACTCCTCCATGTCTTCCATACAATCGCTTCACATATTGGCCAGCCATAAAAAGGTTTTTTAAATCCCTTGATTTGCAAACAACATCAAATGCAACTGTCTCACGAACATTCTCGCTAATTTTTTGACCTGTAACTGCTGAATATGAGTGAATAAGACCACCTTTTCCTGAATATTCCAAACTCGCTTGAGCACCGCCCATTTCACCTGACATTAAAAGATAAATTGTAGTATCTCCAATCAAAAATGTGGATAAATAATTGATTTTTCCGATCACACGCAGATCGTAAGCTGGTGATAAAACATTTGTCGGCACAAATAACAACTGGAGGGAATCATTTTCTTTCAAACTAGTCTTTAAACATTTAGGGTTAAATCCATTATCAACCCCAGTTGATACGAACCATTCACCGTTCTGTGAGAATTGAATTGAAGAAATATCTCCGTATTTACGTGGGTAGTTTTTTTGATTACTTCCATCTTTTGTAGAATATAGAATTACCTGCCCATCTTTTCCCCCACTCAGCAACTTCCCACCATCACTCGAAAAATCCAGGCACGTTACACTTCCCATATGATATTTCCGGCTCCACTCCGGCGTTTGTGCGAGCGCTGTCATTGCTGAAAAAAGTAAAATGAGGATCAGTTTCATAGCCGCAGAACTCCGTTTTTAAAAAGAGTTTTTAAAAAGAGTTTTTAAAAGCATTGGTTTTAAAAGCAAAAAAGCCCGAAAACAACTTACCACTTTCGCAGCATGTTTTCAAGCTTTTTTTGTCTGAACTATGATTTCTATGATTTCAGGATGAAAGGATTTTTTCATTACGCATTACCGATCACGCATCACGATTAAATCACCCACACTTCCGGCTCTAGTTCAATCCCAAATTTCTCCTTCACCGACGCCTGTATTTTCTTTGAAAGGTCAACGAGTTCGCGGCCTGTTGCATTGCCATAATTCACGATCACCAGCGCCTGGTTCGGATGCACACCCGCATCACCAAAGCGTTTGCCTTTCCAGCCGCACTGCTCAATAAGCCACGCCGCCGGAACCTTGATTTGTGAATCGTCTATCGGGTAACCCGGAATTTCAGGAAAATCTGCTTTTAAAAGTTCGTATTGCGCTTTTGGAATATACGGGTTTTTAAAAAAGCTGCCCGCATTTCCCGTCACTTTCGGGTCAGGAAGTTTCCTCGTGCGAACGCTTACAACTGCATCAAAAATATCTTGCGTCGTTGGATTTGTAATTCCCAGCCTCTCTAATTCCTGAGAAATATCTTTGTATGATGAATTCGGCTGTTTTGTTTTAAAAAGTTTGAAAATCACGGAAGTGATAATAAAATCATTTTTCAATTCCTTTTTAAAATAGCTCGTACGGTAGCCAAAATCACAGTCGAGATTACAAAACTTTTTAAAAGTATTTGTGGAAATTTCAATGCCGTTCACGCACTCCACGGTTTCCTTCAGTTCACAGCCATACGCACCGATATTTTGTATCGGAGCCGCGCCAACTGTTCCCGGAATGAGCGCGAGATTTTCTACGCCGCGAAAGTCGTGTTCTACGCAAAATGTTACAAAGTCATGCCAGTTCTCACCCGCTCCAACTTCGATTTCCACAAATTCTTCCGTTTCCTGTAAAATCTTTTTCCCGGGGATCGTAATATCAATCACCAGCTTTTGCACATCACCCATGAAAAGCATATTGCTGCCACCACCGAGAATCAGCCGTTCGGAGTTTTTAAAAATATCAGAATCTATCAATTCCTGCAACTCTTCGATGCTTGTAATATCTACATAATAGCGTGCGTTCGCCGCAATTCCGAATGTATTGAGATTTTTTAAAGGGTAATTTTCGTGGATCTGCATTTTTAAGTAGTTATGAATTTTGAGTGTTTAGTTTTGAGTTTTTAAAGAATCGTCATTGCGAGAAGTCTTCGACGAAGCAACCGCAAATACTTCGGACGCGTTATTCTGTCTTTGCGATTGCCACGTCGCGAAGACGCTCCTCGCAATGACATTCAGATATATTTTTAAAAGAAATTCTTTTAAAAATAAAAAAATCCTCCGGCATGAGGTAACAAACCGAAGGATTAATTAGTTTTTAAAACTTTTTAAAAAGATTTTTAACGCAAAGGTGCGCAGAGGTTTTGAAACTCCCAAAACTCACCGCACTCCCGGCACTCACCTAACTCGGTCTTAGCATATCTTCCGGTTTTACATATTCATCAAACTGCTCACCCGTCAAAATTCCCAGCTCAATCGCCGCATCGCGCAATGTCCCGCCGCTTTTGTGCGCATGTTTTGCAATCTTCGCTGCATTGTCATAGCCCGTGTGCGGATTTAAAGCCGTCACAAGCATGAGCGAATTTTTCATAAAGCGGTCAATATTCTCGCGGATCGGCTCGATGCCGTGAGCGCAGTGCTCTTCAAACATAATGCACGTGTCGGCCAATAAGCGAACGCTCTGGAGGAAATTATAGATCATCACCGGTTTAAAAACATTCAGCTCGAAATTACCTGATGCGCCAGCAAAATTGATCGTCGCGTCATTGCCCATCACCTGTGCGGCAACCATTGTCATTGCTTCGCTTTGCGTTGGATTCACCTTTCCCGGCATAATACTCGAACCCGGCTCATTTTCAGGAATGGAAATTTCGGCAAAACCTGCGCGCGGGCCTGACGCCATCCAGCGAATGTCATTAGCAATTTTCATCAGCGACGCGGCAAGAGTTTTTAAAGCTCCGTGCGCGAAAACAATTGCGTCGTGAGCTGCCAGCGCTTCAAATTTATTCGGCGCTGAAACGAACGGCAAACCTGTCAGTTTGGCAATTTGTGCTGCACCACGCTCTGCAAATTCTGGATGTGTATTGAGTCCTGTTCCAACAGCTGTTCCGCCGAGAGCAAGTTCGTACAAGCCTGGAAGCACCAGTTCAATTCTTTTTAAAGCGTTGTCAAGCTGCTGCACGTAGCCGGAAAATTCCTGCCCGAGCGTGAGCGGAACGGCGTCCATCAGGTGCGTGCGGCCGATTTTTATAATGTCATTGAATTCCGTAGATTTTGCTTTTAAAGTCTCGCGAAGTTTTAAAACGGCAGGAATAAGTTTGTGCGTCAATTCGCCGGCCGCTGCAATGTGCATTGCCGTTGGGAAAGTATCATTCGAGCTTTGCGATTTATTCACATCGTCATTTGGATGCACTGGCTTTTTAGAACCCATCGTCCCGCCTGCAATCTCGATTGCGCGGTTGGAGATCACTTCATTCACGTTCATGTTTGTCTGAGTGCCCGAACCGGTTTGCCAGATAGAAAGCGGGAAATGGCCTTTTAATTTCCCCGAAATTACTTCATCAGCTGCCTGCACAATTAAATCTTTTTTATCATTCGCCAGAACGCCAAGCTCGGCATTGACAATTGCTGCGGATTTTTTTAAAACGGCAAAAGCGCGGATGAGTTCTTCCGGCATTTTTTCGATGCCGATGTCGAAGTGAATAAGCGAGCGGGCGGTCTGCGCGCCGTAATACGTATCATTCGGCACATCAATCGTGCCCATCGAATCAACTTCCTGGCGATTATTCATTGGTGTTTTTAAAAGTAAATTTTAAAAGAAGTTTTTAAAAGAATAGCTACAAAATTACGAAAAACTTTTGCGCGGATGTTTTTAAAAAGAAAAAAGCGAAGAACAGTTTTTAAAACCGTACTTCGCTTTTGAGAAATTTTCTTTTAAAAAATCTTTTAAAGCTTTTAAAACCCGACAGAAACTGATAATTGCAGCCCGCCGAAATCTTTTATCGGGCTTCCCTGCACGCTTTCGATACCTTCGCCGCCAAATGGAATGTAGTAATAACGTGCGCTCACGCCTGTTGATGTTCTCAAGCCCGGTGCGCCGACCTGTGCGCCCGCGCCGATAAATCCGCCGGGGCGTACATAAAATTCGCCATGCGTCAAGGCACGGAAAAACTCGACTTCATATGGCGTCGTGTAGATAAATGCCGGGCCTGCACCCGCGCTTACAAAGGGGCGAAAAGAATCGGTCAGTTTATCAGAAAAAACCCTGTGCTGCACTCCTGCCATCAGAGGCAAAAGATACACACGGTTTACTTTATTCGGGATAAATGTCAGCCCTGTATATGGGTCAAATCCTGTTTCCAGTTCGTCTGTATTTCGTGCGCCGGATCCGATCAGGTCAAATGTGTAGCTCCAGTTTTTCACAAACTCACGCTGGTAAAATACTCCTGCACCAAAACCACTGGTGGAAAGCGTTCCAATGAATCCATAGGACGTACGACGTTTTTCGGCTTCCAGCGGGTCAATAAGCGGGCGCGGGGACTGAAAGACAATTGTGCTGTCGGAATTGCCGCGCGGGCGCTCGCCACGTATCGGCTCCTCTGTAGTTTCCTCACCGCCCGGAGTTTGGGCAAATGCAGGTGCGAAGCAGGCAAACGCCAGAAAAGAAACAGCTATATATTTTTTAAAAGCAGGCGTCATATATATTCTCCGAAATCAATACTTTTAAAAACTTTTTAATAAAATTTTGGATTGATCATTT
>JAZKFS010000008.1:0-36358 GCA_040386315.1 Bacteroidota bacterium | reverse complement strand
AAAGCTGATGGTGATGCGCTGCCGCTTGCCGACGGAAGAGTTTTTAAAACGGAATATGAATTTACGTCCGCTCTCCGCTATATTACAATAGAAGGTGGTGCAAAATACAGGTTATTTGATTCCCATTTTTTCGGTGGCGCGGCGCTCCAGGTCAATACTCTCCTAAGCAAAACCACATCGCAGTCGGAGCGCGTAGTAAGCCCGGCAGAAGGGCATTTCTCTGACGGCAGTACGCAACGCAGTTTTGATGCGGATATCACGGGGTTTAAAAGATTTATTTTTACACCGCAGATATTGATCGGGTACGATCTGCCGCTCGGCTTAGGAATTTACGCGTCTCCGGCTGCGCGTGCAGGGATTTCTTTGAACAGCATCTCTGATAACGCTTCCTGGCGGAAGGTGAATGTTTCGCTTGGAATTTCCATTGTAAAAGGAATTTGATCTTAAAACCTGGGTTTTTAAAAGAAATATCCCAGGCAGATTAAACCTTTGTGAAAGAAATTTCTTCTCACCCGCACATTGCTACAATGTGGTACGGAAGATCTTTTTTATGGCACTAATATCTTGGTTGGTGCGTCAGAAAATCCCGTCATCACAAAATCAAATTACAAAAAAACTTATATATATTAATACTATTTCAATGAGGATTTCCCTATGAAACGTTTTCTTGCGCTTGCATTTGCTGCTACCTGTATGTTTACTACTGCCTATGCCCAACCGAAAATACAGATCGAAGGCGGTGATACATATGACTGGGGTAAAGTAAAGCCCGCTCAGTCGCCTTTAAAAACAACGTTGAAAGTGAAAAACGCAGGAAATCAGGAATTGAAGATCAGCGACGTAAAAGTTGGCTGCGGCTGTACTACGACAGGAATTGCCAAAAAAGAACTTGCACCGGGCGAGACTACAACGTTGGATATTTCGCTGAATATCGGCACAAACACAGGCGGGCTTACGAAAACCGTTACGATCATGAGTAATGATCCTGCTGCTTCGACGAAGATGATCCTTTTAAAAGCAGAGATCGTTCGCGCTATTCAATTCTCGCCTTCACAGTATTTTGCATTTAATGATATGAAGATCGGCCGCGAGTCCGTATCAACCGTGAAGATCAAAAATACAACTGCCCAGGATATTATTCTTACAGATATCGAAGCAACAAACGGCCTGAAGCACAATTTAAAAAGCAAAACAACACTCAAGGCCAATAGCGAAATTGAAATGACCGTGAAAATAAAAGCTACGGCAAAAGGATATTTCAATGGTGTGGTAAAAATGAAAACCACGAGCCCTGATTTCCCGACACTGGAAGTGCCTGCGTACGGGAACGTGTTGGATTCGACCTCGCCTGTGTATATGAACAAGTAATTCTTTTTAAAAGAATTCACTTTTAAAAGTTTTTAAAACCGGATTTGCTGAATAAGCAAGCCCGGTTTTTTGTTTTTAAAAATCTACTTTGCTTTTAAAAACGTAATTTTGGAATATGATACGAACAGAAAATGTCACGAAGCAATATAAACTCGGTGGAAAGGAAGATGTCGCGGTGCTGAAAGGAATTTCATTCGGGCTGGAGCGCGGCACATTTACAGCATTGGTCGGGAGCTCGGGTTCAGGCAAAAGTACGCTTTTAAATATTCTTGGCGGAATTGACGTAGCCACAGCCGGGAAAGTCTGGATCGGCGAAAAGGAAATTACGGCGCTGCCGGAAAGTGAATTAACCATTCTCCGCCGCGAAACGATCGGTATTATTTTCCAGTTTTTTAATCTGATGCCGACGCTGAGTGTGTATGAAAATGTTGCCCTGCCGTCGCTTTTAAAAAAAGTTCCTCTGAAAGAATACGACGGGCGCGTTCGTGAGCTTTTAAAAGAAGTTGGATTAGGACATCGCTTAGATCATAAGCCACACGAGCTTTCCGGCGGGGAGATGCAGCGCGTGGCTATTGCGCGGGCATTGGTAAACAGGCCGGAAGTATTACTTGCCGATGAGCCAACAGGAAATCTTGATTCGGTAACGGGAGAAACGATCCTGCAACTGCTGCGCAAATTAACTCACAAACACGCCGTAACGCTCGTCATGGCAACACATTCACCCGAAGCAACGCGATATGCAGACCGCGTTATTACGCTAAAAGATGGTGCAATACTGTCTGATATTCTACAAAAATAAATTTCTTTTAAAACTGCTTTTAAAACAAAAAATCGGACTTGCTGATAAAGCAAATCCGATCTATTGAAACTTAAAAAAACTCTTTTAAAAACTATTTTTTGGGAATATAAATTTCATACGATTTCCCCCGCTCAGGCGCTGGAAGAGCACGTTTTAAAATCCACAGGTTCAGCAGCTTTACATCTTTATACGTTGTTCCCTGCGAACGCGCCCAAGCCGACAGATCAGCGATACCGTCATTTACCGTGACGACTGAATAATTATCCGGCAGATAGCGCTCTGTCTGTGGCATGTGTAGCCCATATTTTTGGCCATTTTCAAACATTTCCTTGATAAGGACGATTCTCAAAATATAGCGCGAAGTTTCTTCATTGAGATAGAGATCGTAGAAATCATCGCCGGACTGGAATTTAATATTTTCCATTACATTTTCGTGGCCCATGTTGTAGCCTGCGGCCGCAAGGGTCCAGTTCTTATAATTTTGGTAGCCCTGCTTTAAATAACGGATTCCCGCACGGGTGCTTTTCTCGGGGTTGCGTCGCTCGTCCACATCATCATCAATTCTCAGTCCCATCGAGCGTCCTGTCGCCGGGATAAACTGCCACAAGCCAACTGCATCCTTTGCCGAACGTGCCATAAAGAGCGCGCTTTCGGCAACCGAAAGATATTTCAGGTCGCTTGGCGCACCTTCTTCTTTTAAAATCCTGTCGTACATATCGAAGTACCGTCCGGCACGCTTTAAATATATCACGAGCTGTCCCGGCTGCTGGAGTAGGAGATAAAATTCACGCTCGACACGCTCACGCACCTCTGGGATTTCCATAGGAACACGTTCACCGCAAAAGCTGAGATTTTCAGGAACTTTTACTGAAGAAATATAATCAATGAAATTTCCCTGCGCAGGAATTTGCGGTTGCGGCTGGCCTTGTGCGGGCTCAGGTTTGCTGCATGAGCAGAAAATAACGGCAATAACGACAAGTATGAATGATTTCATGGTTTTTAAAAGAATTTTTTTTAAAAGGGAATTATGATATTTCAAGAGAACTATCGCACCAGGCGCGTTCGCGTTCATCATTTGTAGCGATAATAACAATTTTGCCGTTGTTTTTAAAAGCCGTAATAATACTTTCTACTGCTTCAATTCCTGCTGCATCAAAGTTCGTCGTCGGCTCATCCAGGAACAGAATTTCCGGTGAGTGCAGGAGCGCCAGAATATACTTCACGCGCTGCTTCATGCCGGAGGAAAATAACCTGATCTGATGATCCCGCCTTTTAAAAAGCCCGAACTGCTCCAGTAACGTTTCGGCTTCATTCTTTTTAAAAGGAATACCGCGCATTTGCGACGAAATAGCGCAATGCTCCAGCGGCGTAAACTCTTCGTACAATGCCAGGTATGGAGATACAAACCCGATATGACGGTGAAATTGTTCCGGTGCGATGTTTTTATTATTGATCTCAAGGGTAACTGAACCGGCTGAGGGGAAAATCGTGCCGCTGAGGATTTTTAAAAGAGTGGATTTGCCTGAGCCGTTCTGCCCCGTAATTGCAAAAACCTGTCCACCTGAAATCTCAATACTAATGTTTTTAAAAACAGGACGGATTCCCTGGAATGTTTTGGAGATGTCGTGGGCAGAAAGAGTAATTGAATTCATTATTAGCGCCGGATGACGATTTTTCCCAGCGAACGGACGCCGTTTGATTCTACCGAATAAATATACACACCGCTCGAAAGCGATTCGGGAATGTCCGTCCAGCGGATAGTAAAATGCTGCTCGGCGATCTCCACAGGTAGAATGTCGGAATATGCGGGTTGCATATCGCTTTTAAAAACCGTGAGTCGCGCCTTTCCTGCGGAAACAGCTTCGTATGGAACCGGGAAAAATGCTTCCTTGTCAATATTTGGTTTAAAAGGATTTGGATAAGCATTTTCCACCACCTGAATTCCACCTGATACAAAAATTGTATCGCAGATATTTTCATTATGTGCGATATTTATAAAGTACGATGTTCCCGGAATACTACGCGAACCGTTTTCAAATGACTTTGTGATCGTAACTGAATAATTTTGCGTTGTTGATGCCTGTAAAAGGAGTGCCTCGTTATCAATATTCGCCAAAGCAATATCGGCCGTAACTGATGCTCCTGACGGCGTGGCCTGTGGCAGGATAACACGCAGATAGCGAAGTTCGTACGGGAATAAAATACCGCTTATCGTAGTAGATGGTGAAGTAAATACGCTGTCATAGAAGAATCGCACTTCAGGATAATGCGCCGCATTTTTAAAAAACTGTCCTTCCTGCGCGCGCTCACCCGTGAAATACATCCATGGCAGGAATCCGCACCAGTTTTCCGCGAGAGAACTCCCGCGCTCTTTAAAAGCACTGTCGAGCGACTGAAAGCCGTAGAAATCCTTACCATTCTTACTGATCAATTCCCATGTTCTTTTTAAAAGACTATCACCATAGAGCGCGTGCGTATATTGGCCAAAAATCCCGTGCCGGTAGCCGGAATGCGCTGCATCAAAACTGCTGCCAAACGTAAACCGGGAAAGATTTTGGAAAAGAGAAGGCAGAAATTCCTCATACGCTTTTGTATCGGGATATAAGCGATATTCCATCCAGGTACTCGTCATTTCCAGTAGAAAAGGACTGGAGAGAGAACTCCTGTATCCAAGTTGGATAGCATGATGAAACTCATGTGCTGCGGTTGCTTTTAAAGCGGCATAGCTGGTGTCGTAAAAGGCCGGATATTTTTTATTATTAATTAATAATGAATCACGCGAACTGAAATCATTATCCACTATTATAAAACTGCTGGCGCCTACCCCAATGTCAGTTTCGGATTCCGTCCGTCCGTAAAGATACGTCTCAATACCCGCGATCTTATCTGCTAAATATATATCATATTCCGAATCCACTGCATTATCTTTTGGTGGTGGGCGATACCCCATTTCATTTACCTCCACCTGATATGCATAATCAAAAAATGCAGCTGCAGAATCTACATAATCCGGCACTCCGTTACTATTTTCGTCTTTTAAAGAAACTGCATTCGGCCCGGAAATATCGTAATGGATGAGGAAGTATTTAGAGGGGGAAAGAAATTTTTCTGATAATTCCGGGCGTGACTGGACGCTCAGAATAGAACGACCGCTTTTAAAAGAAGTATATGCATTGCCACAGTGAGGACGCGGAATGTCCTGTGCTGAGGTAGTAGTAATAAAGAGGAAAAAACCGGAGATCAGGAGAAAAAAAATATGCATGGAGTTTTTAAAAAGATAATTTTTGTATTTCATGAGTGGACGAAATGAAAAATTAACCCTTTTAAAAGAATATGAAAAGCTGATTAGCGGAACATTTCCTTTATCATGCCCCACGTGCGGCGCACGCTACTGACACTGTGAGAAACATTTATAGTATTGCTGTACGTTGGCTCGGTACCTTTTAAAAATATCTTTAAACGGTAGCGGTAGGTAGTTCCGGCGACAGCTTTCTGTTCCTCGCTTGCTGCTGTGCTGCGCATGAAGGCATCAGCATCAATATACTGATAGCTGGCATTGCTACCCTTTGGAGAGATACTCGCGACTAGTTTGAAATCCTGGTCCTGGCCGCCTGCGCGCTCGATGTCATACTGAATAATTCCATTCTCAGCAGATGATTTCCACTCAACCACGACGGCCGATTTCCCATCAGACTTTGCAGTAAAATAGGAGAGGTCCTGCTGAAAAGCCACAGCGGATATGCAGGATGTGATGAAGATCAATATAAAAAAGCGTTGTATCATTGCTCAAAGATACGCTATTATGGTAAAACTTGCAAGTATTAGTCTTTTAAAAAAGAAAAAAATCAGGATGAAAACAGTATTTTTTCAGACAGAATACAAAGCTTCGCAATTATTGCAGAAACCTTGTAAAAAATCTGTCAAACTACTCTTCCATCCTGATTTTTAAAAACAACGTAATGTACTTTTTAAAATGTATCTTTTAAAAACTACAGGTTGCGGCGAAGCGTATCCTTTGTATCCTGATAGCCTTCACGTGCAACATCTTTTGTGTCGTTGTATAATTCTTTCGCGCCGCTTTTCACATTGTGATATCCTTCTTTTACAGCGTCTTTAAAATCTTCCCACGGGCCTTGTCCGCGTGTTTCCCAGTCGCGACGTGCGTCAGCTTCGATAGAAGGCCATTCGCTTGAAGCATATTTTTGATTGTTTGCCAGGTCGAAACCGTATTTATATGCGGGCTGATATGTGTCAAATCCACGTCCGCTGCTTGCGAATTGTTTTTCGTAGTGGCTTTTAAAAACAGGCTGATATTTTTCAAATGTTGTTCCTGTTGTTGCGGCTATTCCACTAAGATTAGCATCTGTACGGCGAAGAGTATCTTTTGTATCCTGATATCCCTCGCGAACTACTTCTTTTGTATCCTGATATCCTTCGCGAACCACTTCTTTTGTATCCTGATATCCTTCACGGACTACATCTTTTGTATCTTGGTACAATTCTTTAGCACCGCTTTTCACATTCTGATATCCTTCTTGAATAGCATCTTTAAAATCTTCCCATGGGCCTTGTCCACGTGAGTCCCAATCGCGGCGTGCATCTGCCTCAATAGAAGGCCATTCGCTATTTGTATAGCGTTTATCGCCTGCCAGTTCATATCCGTATTTGTATGCCG
The DNA here is from genome assembly GCA_040386315.1 of Bacteroidota bacterium. Taxonomy (GTDB): domain Bacteria; phylum Bacteroidota; class Ignavibacteria; order Kapaibacteriales; family DASPKH01; genus DASPKH01. Next base: position 29,516 of record JAZKFS010000008.1, on the reverse strand, counting down.
GCTGGTAGGTTTCGTATGTGCGTCCTGTATTTGCAAATTTCGTATTATAATGTGTGCGGTATGCATCCTGGAATTTATCAAATGAATTCTCAACAGTTGCTGCTGCCTGTCCGGCTTTCTGTCCCACATATGTACGTGCGCGGCTAAGCCCTGATGCTGCCGAAGCCGCTGCAGAACCTGCTACTGCACCTGCTGTAGAAGATAAGCTGCGATGCTGCTCACGGAATTGATTCACCTGGTCCGGAGTATAATGCTGCTCATTTGGATTAAAACCATTCCAGCCGCTTTGTTTCCAGTTTTCTACACGGTCCTGAATATCCACTGCGCCGTGATTATCCATAATATCAATAGCGCGTTCCATCAGGTCTTCAGTTGTTTTTAAAGTAACCAAAGTACCACCGCGGCGAACGCCTTCGGTATAATATTCTGCTTCTTCGTCCGGTACGCCAAGATCGGTCAGTGCACCCAGAACGCCACCTGCTGCTGCGCCGATCCCTGCACCGGTAAGCGCTGCAACGATCGGGCCTGCTGCGATAATTGGCCCAAGTCCCGGAATAGCAAGAGCACCAAGACCAAGCAGTAAGCCACCGATACCACCGACAACTGCTCCACCCGCTGCGCCCGAAGCTGCACCCGAGGAGGCTGTATCGTCTGTTGTTGTGGTATTGATTGCGCTGCTATGGCGTCCTTCGGCATCGTTAGCTAAAACGCTGATGTTTGCGCGGTCAAATCCCGCGTTTACTAAATCGGATACTACATTTTGTGCTGTTTCGAAATCATCATACAATCCTACGACTGTTTTCATGGAATTACTCCTTAATCAAAGTGAAGTGAATGAAAATATAAGTTACTGTACTTATATATTTTAGAAAAAACTACAGTGAAAATCACCCGAATAATTCCCTTTTAAAACGATTGTTTTTTTTCTGCATCGTTTTAAAAAGAAATCCATCGAAAATGCTTTTAAAAGATTTAAGAGATCATATTAATAAGCAGGATCACAGCGATCACTACTGCTGCGATAATTGCGATAGTCTGGATATTTACACCGCTGGATGCTGCTGGTGCCGCGGGTTGTTCGTAAACATTTACATTTGTTGTCTTGGCTGGGACTGCTGCCGCATCTTGTCCCGGGATTTGTTGTGCATTCATTGGGATGGATCTCCGATAATGTTTTATGTTGATATTGTAGATATAGATAAATTGCTTCCAAATGCTTTAAAAGCAGAAAGCTTTTGTATAATAAATCAGCAGGTAATTACACAATAAATAACCTTTTAAAAACCCTGTGAGTTCCTATGTTCTTGGTTTTTAAAGATTTAATAACGGTGGGGCGGCTGAATAGGAAAACGGGTAGTTTAAAACAAAAAACCAGATACGGAAAATTCCATATCTGGTTTTAAAAAGTAATTTTTAAAAATGCCTGTGTTTACATTCTTTTATTTTTTGAAAACATTTCAATTTCAGCGGAGATCACCGCGCGAATTTTTGCCGCATCTTCAGGCTTCTGAATACGCTCATAGGCGCCGGGAAGCAATTCTAAAAACTGTTCGCGGATACTTTGCCGTTCCTTGGCATCAGCTACCTGCAGCCAGGCACGCTGATCAAAAAGTGTTTTCATCTGGCTGATAACAGCTTTTGGATTTTTCTCAATGTGGCGCCGACCGTATCCAATTGCCTTTTTGATTTCAGGAAGAGGATCGTATTTGCCGATCGGCGTAGCAAAATCCGTAGCTATTGGGTCGCGCGTTTTATTAAATTGTTCAATTTTACCTTTAAGCTGGGTAAATGTTTCCTGCTTTGTAAAATCATAGATCTTGAATTTTGCCGGGAAAGCCGGAACAAGCCGCACACTCACTACACTCGCGTCGCTGCCGAAATCCTTTTTTTCAAGCGCAGTAATAATTTCGTCGGCTACGTCCGCTGTAATATTTGTTTCCACCATCATCAGGCCGCCCCGCACTAAAAGCGAACCACTCAATCCCGTCATTCTGCTAAAGTTTTTTAAAAGCATCTGCCGCACGAACTGTCCCTGATTATACGACCGCTGAAAATCACCATTCCCAAGCGCCTGGCGTGAGCGCAGTACCTGCAATTGCGAACTCGGATCTTCGTACCCAAGCATCTCTAAAATTCCCATTGCCTGCGAAAAACCTACCTCGATATAATAATCAATATGGTCCAGTTCCGCGATCTTTGCTGCTTCTGTCATATATCCGCGCAGCCCACGCTTTGCGCGGGCCATTGTCAGAGTATTCAGCTTCGAATCAACGGGAAATCCCGCATCAGCTTTTGTATCGCGGGGAATTGAGGTGATCTCTACGAACCCCGATTCAGGCAGAATAGAAATAACATGATTTGCATCAGCATGTTTTACACGCTCATTCAGCCGTGAGTCCACACCAATAAGCGCAATATTTATACGGCGTCCTGCATGACGAACATTTTTTCCCGCGTTCGTATCCACATCATACGCAATTGGCGATACATTGTCAGCTACACGCACGATCTTGCTTTCTTTAAAAGCAGGCGCATGATCGCGAACCTTTACTGCGGCTTCCTTCTGCTGCTGAAGTTGCAGTGGGGTCGGCCCCATATCTGCGTAGTTCTCAGTTTCCGGCTCGAAACCGCTTTTTAAAAAGTACGCGACAGCATAAAATCCGCCGGCAAGCATAAAGAAAAACGCAAGTGCAAAAAGGAGAACCCTTTTAAAAAATTTCATTGTCGTGTGGAGTGTGGTAAGTCTTTGTAATATATTGTTTTAAAGCTGCGTACAAAATTGCGCAAAAGTTTTTAAAAGAATTAGTAAAATTTGTTAAAACCCTGATATTCCCCTAAATAAACTTAACTTTTTTCGATTTTCTTCGCTTCGTTCCACAGTTCGTCCATTTCGCCGAGCGTCATGGATTTCATTTCGCGCCCGTTTTTTAAAACTTCCTGCTCGATATATTGAAAACGTTTTAAAAACTTCGTATTCGTCATTTGCAGCGAATCTTCAGCGATGATCTTTGAAAAACGCGCGGCATTTACCAGTGAGAAAAGCACGTCGCCAAATTCCTGCTCCGCCTTTTTAAAATCGCCTTTTAAAACTTCATGTTTTAATTCCGCGATTTCTTCTTCAACCTTTGCCCAGACATCTTCTGGTTTGTCCCAGTCAAATCCCACATTCGCTGCTTTTTCCTGCATACGCTGTGCGCGGAGCAAGGCGGGGAGCGACATCGGAACGCCTTCCAGCGTGGATTTGCGGCCTTCCTTCATTTTCAGTTCTTCCCAATTGCGTTTTACTTCATATTCATCTTCCGCATTCACATTACCAAAAACGTGCGGATGACGATACACAAGCTTTTTAAAAACCTGTTGCAAAACGTCCGTTAGAGTAAACGTGCCGCGCTCTTCCGCGATCACTGAGTGCATTACGATATGCAGCAGCAGATCGCCAAGTTCTTTTGAAAGTTCTTTGTCGTCATTTTTCGTAATTGCGTCGAGCGTTTCGTACGATTCTTCTATCAGAAGATGCGAGAGCGTTTCGTGCGTCTGCTTTTGGTCCCACGGGCATTCGCGGCGCAGGATTTCCACAAGCGTTTTAAAACTCGTGAACTGGTCGGCGAGATTTTCAGGATTTGCCGGATAGGGGATTGCCGACGGAGTTTTTTCCATGGTATCGCTTTTAAAAGCGTAATTTTATATTTTTGAAACGCAAAAATACGGAAAATTCTAATCCAAACGTCGTGTAGGTGTAATTAGCTTACTTTGGAAACGTGAGAATGTTCCGCACGAGACGTTTTAGACTTCAGATTTCTTTTAAAAACCACAGCAATTTTTACGCCAAATCTTTAAAAATCTTTTAAAAATATGAGTGAACAGGTAAGGACAATGTTTGCGGAGATAGCGCCGCACTACGACTCGATGAATACAATTTTATCATTTGGAATTCACCATCTCTGGCGCAAAAAAGCCGTTCGCGTTTCCGGCGCAAAACCCGGCATGGACGTTTTGGATTGTGCAACGGGAACAGGCGATCTTGCGATTGAATTTAAAAAGAACGTTGGTAACGGGCGAGTGGTCGGAACGGATTTCTGCGCTGAAATGCTGGAATTCGCACCGGCCAAAGCTTTAAAAGAAAATGTGAAAGTTGAATTTTCCGTTGCTGATGCGATGAATCTGCCTTTTAAAGACAATGAATTTGATATTTCCAGTATTTCCTTTGGCATCAGAAATGTGGATGTTCCTGTTCGTGCATTGAGCGAAATGGCGCGCGTCGTAAAGCCGGGCGGAAAGGTTGTTGTGCTGGAGTTTGGCCAGCCGAAAGGCGTTTTTAATATTCTCTATAAAACGTACAGCAAATACATTATGCCCGCTATCGGCTCACTATTTGCAAAGCACCGTGCCGCGTATGAGTATTTACCGCAAACTGCCGCAAAATTTCCGTGCCGGGAGGAGTTTTTAAAACTGATGAATGAAACAGGAAGTTTTAAAAGTGCGAAATATTATCCGCTCACCTTTGGCGTTGCGTATTTATATGTTGGGGAAGTTTCTGAGTAGTTTTGAGTTTTAAATTCTGAGTTTTGAGTGTTTTTTTTTAACTTCAAGTAACTCAACATTCATAACTCAAAACTATAAAACTACTTTTGAGTACCAGTCTTTTAAAACCTTTGCGGCCGGTTTGTCTTTTACAGTATAATTTGTTTTTTCGTACGGATTTTTTACCGAATCCCAATTCCACCAGAACATTCCCGCACACCATGGCTGTGAGCCAAACGCTTCTATCATCACACGGTAGTAAAATTCCTGTATCTCATTATCCTGAACGGCATTAGCTTTTGAGCCGGGCGCGTGTTCAAAAGGTTGCGTTAGCGCGCCTTTTACGGATTGGATGCCAAGCTCCATCAGGACAACTTTTTTATTATAAATATCACCTACCTGACGCGCTTCTTCTGCATATCCCCGCATACGGCTGACAGCTGAGGTAAAGCTCGGCGTACTGTTAAACACCGATGCCATCGGGTAATATGCGTCAATTCCCACATAATCCAGCATATCCCAGAATTTCACCTGTTTGTACTCCGGTGTTGGTATTCCCCAGATCGGCATGCCGCTCCAGTTGGCAGCGTAGGTTAGTTTGCCTGAATATGCCTGGCGTATCCTGCTGATCATTTCGCGCCACTGCGACTGGTATTTCGGCTGCGTGGCGACGAGATATTCTACGCCGATACAGATCATTTCCACATTCTCTTCCTGCGCCAATTTTGCGTATTTCAGCATCATTTTTGTGTAGGATTCAAACCATTTTCCGGCAGAGTCGGGTTTGATGGAAGCGCGCCATCCGCCTGCGTAGCTATCTACGTGCGGTTTTAAAACGATTTTAAAACCATTCCGGCGGGCATGTTTTATTCCCAATCGCAAATCTTCAATAGTGGAAGTAGTACTCCAGCCATCGGTCGTAACCGGATTGCGGCCTGTAGTATTCGGGCCGATCTCGGTCGAGGTGTCCGTATTTTGGAATTCAAAAACACACATTGCAAGATATTCGCTTCCTGTCTGCGCTTTTAAATCCTCGAGTGTACCGAGCGCCTCGCCTTTTTTAAAACCATCTTCGGTAAATGATACGTAGGAAAAACCTTTCATTTCGGGTGCTGCCGGCATAGGTGGTAATCCTTTTGAATAATCTTCGGTTGGGGTTACGGAATTGTCTGTACATGCGCTGAACACCGCACTTGAAAAAAGGAGGATCGCGGCGATTTTAAAAATGTTCATAGCGGATCGTACAGTTCGTTTTTAAAAATATAAATCGTTGCTTTTAAAAAAGATATGACTTTTGTGTGTAAATGATTTTTAAAAGGAAAAAGTTCTTTAAAGTTTTGTGGCTTTTAAAACTTGGTTTTTAAAAGAGTATTTGTAAGTTGCATAAAGTTTTAAAGATATTTCTTTAAAGAAAATAAATATCATGAAGAAAATTCTACTTATCATATGTACGTTAGTCTTTTGCTTTGTTATAAACGAAGGAAAAGCTCAAAGTGAAAATCCATGTTTCGAGATGTATTTCCCTGATGATGCGGTGAATGGATATTATAACGCTGATTCGGTTATGATTGATACATGCCAGAATTCAGCGAGTTATAAGCATCTGTTTGCACATAGAGGGTGGACAGTGGTCTTTAATGAAAATATTTTTAATGGACGTCTTGCACCACGCGGTACAATTCTTACCCGCCATGATATTGATTCTGTTACATTCGGTTCAGCATATTCAGAATTCCAGCAATTTGAGGAGGATTTTGGTGACTTCTGGTTTGAGCGTCTAAAAGATACATCTGTAAGTTCCACCGCTCCAGTTTTTGAGATTTATTTTCAGAATTATGTTGATGTTGAACTCGTTTATTTACGCTTATCTGCTGGTGTGAATGCTCATAGTACTGGATTTCGCTATCCTTTTAGACTAACGGGGGTAGAGAACATCGCTCCATCCGGAAAATTATTTTTTATTTATCCCAATCCCGCAGCTGAAAACATCACAGTTTCCTTTCTGCAAAACTTTTCTTTTAAAAACATAACGCTCAAAGTACGTGACCTCACCGGACGCGAAATCTTTTTAAAAGAATTTTCAAATGAAAAATCAGATCATACATTTTCTTTAAAAGAAATTCCTGTTGGCGTGTATATGTTGGAAGTGCGTTCTGGGAATGAATTTTTTACGAAGCAGATCAGTGTGATCCGATAGAAATTGTTTTTAAAAGAAAATTCTTACAAAGCAGGTCGTTTTTAAAGAGCAATCGGCTTTTAAAAAGTTTGTGTTTAAAAAAAATCCTTTTATATTTGCCCCGCAATTCTCTCCAAAAAACTCAAAACTTTTTTCATTAACATTTCCCCGTGAGGTTTTTTATCGTGCATTGATAGAACCACTGAAGTTTTTAAAAAGCTTTTAAAAACTCTGATAATTCAAACACTGTAAAAAATTCACACAAGGAAAATAATGAAAAATATCTTTTTAAAAGCAGCTTCGCTTGGAGCAGCTTTCTTCTGTATTTCTTTTTCCAATTCTCACGCACAGAACCTCAACGACACGGTAAGAACAATCTATTACATCGGCGGGTGGAAACAGGCAAATCTTGCTCCATTGAATGAACGCCTTGTGGCAAACGGCTATCCTGCTTTTAAAGAAAATTCTTTCACAAGCGGTATTGGATTTCAGGAGAATAAAAATCGCTGGGTGACGAATCTGGAAGTATCTGCTTCGCAAATGCAGGAAGTCCGTTCGGCAGGAAAATTTCTTCCGCTAACAGATGTTCAGGTAAATCTGAATATTGGCTACGAATTTTTAAAAACAGAATCTTTCTCGCTTTATCCGACGCTTGGAATTGGTGCAGGCGTACAGTATTTTTCTATTACTGTTGATAGAAGTTTTGATCAGATACTGATAAATCCGGTAGAGCAAAGCGTTACGCTGTGGAACCGGAATTTGCTTTTAAACGCGGCACTTCATGGAGATTATCTCATTGCAGCGGGAGATTCGCCGACAGGAAATCTGCGGTTTATTGATGTTGGTTTGCAGGGTGGCTATACGTATGCGCCGTGGTCAAGCTGGACACAAAATAACGGAACGGTCAATGTGAGTAATTCGCCGGAATCAAATATGAGCGGCGCTTTTCTGCAGCTAAAGCTCGGGCTTTCGTATAAACCGAAGAATTAGTAAGTGTTTTTAAAAGAAAATTTTAAAAGGCAGGTTGTTTTTAAAAGAGCAATCTGCTTTTTTGTTTTTAAAATACTTTGAAAACTGCTTGCTAACTCGTCATTCAGAGGAGGTCTTCCAACGTGGGATACTTCTTTAAGCATTATAAAAAAGATTCCACGTCGCGGAAGACCGCTCCTCTGAATGACAATTGTGTACTGGATTAAAAACGCTTTTAAAGAATTTTTAAAAACAATTTGTCCACGTGAAAAATATCTCGTAATTTTGCAGTCTTGTGAATAAACCTATTCGTGATATTATAACCGATAATCGAGGAGAGCATTGTGGATTCATCAGCTGAGAAAATGACCAAATCTATCCGCGCTGTGGACGTAGAGCAGCAGTGGTGGGTAGTGGATGCAGGCGGCAAGACACTTGGGCGCGTTGCAGCGCAGGTTGCGACATTATTACGCGGCAAGCATAAGCCGTATTACACACCGCACGTTGACTGTGGCGACTTTGTCGTTGTCATCAATGCAGGCGGGATCCAGGTACAGGGAAAGCGTACCGAGCAGAAGGAATATTTCCACTATACCGGCTACCCGGGCGGTGGACGTACAGTTTCTTTTAAAGACGCCGTAGCGCACAAGCCGGATTTCGTGATCGAGCACGCTGTAAAAGGTATGCTTCCGAAAAACCGCCTTGGACGCGAGATCGTGAAGAAACTGAAAGTATATGGTGGAGCCGAGCATCCGCATGAAGCGCAGCAGCCGAAAACATTTGAGCTGAAATACTCATAATTGTTTTTAAAAAGATCATTCAACGAATACAACATACAAACGGAGTGACTGTACATGAAAGAAGTTGGTGCAACAGGGCGTAGGAAAACAGCTACAGCTCAAGTGCGCTTATCACCGGGCAGCGGCAAGATCGTCGTGAATAAGCGTCCGGTAGAAGAGTATTTTCCGGTAGATACGCAGCGCCGCGAAGCACTTTTTGCATTTGAAATTGCAAAGAGCGAAGGGCAGTTTGACGTAGCTATCACGGTAAAAGGCGGCGGAAAAAGCGGCCAGGCAGGAGCAGTTCGCCTTGGTATCGCACGCGCGCTGGTAGAAACAGATGCTGAGCTGAGAAGTTTACTTCGCCCGGCAGGCCTTATGACACGTGACCCGAGAATGGTAGAGCGTAAAAAATACGGACAGAAAAAAGCACGTAAGCGCTTCCAGTTCTCAAAACGTTAATATTGGCTATTCGCTTTTTAAAATTCTTTTAAAAGGCGACGCGAGTTCGATGAGATTATAAAAGAACATGCCCCGGGATTAGCTGTGTGTGGCGATTTCTTTTAGAAAAAGTTTTTAAAAAAGCTTTTTAAAAAGAAAAAGTTGAGCAGTGAAGATGAACGCGGCAGGTGAAATTTTAAAAACAACACAAATTACAATTGGAGTAATAATGGCTACAACTGCAGACGTAGAAGCCCTGCTCGAGAGTGGTGCGCACTTTGGACACTTAACGCGCCGCTGGAACCCGAAAATGCGCCGTTTCATCTTTATGGAACGCAACGGCATTCACATCATCGACCTTCGTAAAACCCAAGCCCTTTTAAATATTGCCCGCGAAGCAGCCAACGACCTTGCTGCTCAGGGAAAAAACATGCTTTTCGTCGGAACGAAAACCCAGGCGAAAGGAATCCTCAGTGTAGAAGCGCAGCGCTCGAACATGAATTATGTTACAGAACGCTGGTTGGGTGGAATGCTTACAAACTTCCCGACGATACGCAAAAGCATCAAACGCCTTACGACCATTGATAAAATGGAAGCAGACGGCACGTTTGAAAAAATTACCAAAAAAGAAAGAATGTTGCTTTCACGTGAGCGCGACCGCCTTCGCCTTATTTTCGGCGGAATCGAGAACATGACACGTATGCCCGGAGCGCTTTTCGTTGTGGACGTAAAGAAAGAACATCTTGCTATTAAAGAAGCCCGTACGCTTGGAATTCCCGTATTCGGAATTGTAGATACAAACTGCGATCCTGAAGTTGTGGATTACCCGATCCCGGCGAACGATGATTCTATCAAAACAATCGAACTAATTACCAAAGTACTGACCGACGCACTTGTGGAAGGACGTGAAGCTGCAAACGCACGCAACATGGACACTGCTTCCGGTGAGCACGTCAGCAAAGAAAATGACCAGACCGGCGACGATGGCAAAGCCCGCCGTCAAATGCGTGGACGCAAGCCAGGTGGCCGTCAGGCAGAAGGCGCTTCTGAAGGAAACGAAGGTTTTACACAAAACTAAATTTCTTTTAAAAAGAAGTGATTTCTTTAAAAAGTTCGATCATTAACTAAAAAATTAAAAACTTATAACTTCAGATAAAAATTATGAGTACAGCAACTATTACTCCGCAGCTTGTAAAAGACCTGCGTGAAAAAACAGGCGCCGGAATGGCGGACTGCAAGAAAGCCCTTGAAGAATCAGGCGGCGAATTGCAGGGAGCTATTGAGTATCTGCGCAAAAAAGGCGCAGCGACCGTTGCAAAACGTTCTGACCGCTCGGCTAACGAAGGGCTTGTTGTTACAAAAACAACTCCTGATGGCATGACTGCCGTTATTGCAGAAGTAAACTGCGAAACTGATTTCGTAGCGCGTAATGAGGAATTCGTTGCGTTTGTTGACCAGCTTGCCCAGTCGCTTTTAAACGCGCGTCAGCATGATATGGAAAACATCTGGGATATCAACGCAGGTACTGGCACTTTAAAAGACATGCACAATGATATTCTTGCTAAATTTAGTGAGAAAATTGAGCTTCGCCGCCACGAGCGGATGCAGACAGACGGCTTTATTGCTGACTATATCCACACCGGAAACCGCCTTGGCGTCCTTGTGGAAATTGACGCGCCAAACCCGAATGACAAAGTTCGCACTTACATGCGCGATATCGCTATGCAGATCGCTGCAATGAACCCGATGTTCGCTAACCGCGAGCAGGTAACGGAAGCTATCATTGAAAAAGAAAAAGAGATCTACCGCCAGCAGGCGGAGCAGGAAGGCAAAAAACCTGAGATCGCTGAGCGCGTAGCAGCCGGACGTTTAGAGAAATTCTATCAGGAAAACTGCCTTGTAGAGCAATCATTTGTAAAAGATTCTACAAAAACAGTCAATGAAGTTCTCCAGGACATAAGCAAGGAAATGGGACGTGAAGTGAAAATCCGCGGATTTAAGCGCTTTATGCTTGGCGAAAGCACAGGCGAATAATATTGAGATTTTTAAAAAACCTCGTTATCAAAAGTAACGGGGTTTTTTTGTAACTTTGCCGAGCTAAGGTTTTAAAAACAAAACTTTTAAAAGAATTTTAAAAAGAGAAAAATATGCCCGAGCAGACACGCTATAAACGGATTCTTTTAAAGCTGAGCGGCGAATCGCTCATGGGCGAAAATAAATACGGCATTGACCCGAAAACTCTAACCGCGTTTGCAGAAGGCGTTGCAGAAATTTATGCGATGGGCGTTCAGATCGGGCTGGTAATTGGCGGTGGAAATATCTTTCGCGGTATCCAGGCAGCAGAGCAGGGCATGGACAGGGTTTCGGGCGATTATATGGGAATGTTGGCAACAGTCATTAATTCAATGGCGTTTCAAAATGCACTGGAAATGCAGGGCGTTCCAACGCGCTTACAGACAGCAATTAAAATGGAACAGATCGCCGAGCCGTTCATCCGCCGTCGCGCTATCCGCCACTTGGAAAAGAATCGTGTTGTGATTTTTGGCGCCGGAACAGGAAACCCATATTTTACAACTGACACGGCAGCAGTTCTCCGCGCGATTGAAATTGAAGCGGAAGTAATTATAAAAGGAACGCGCGTTGATGGAATTTACGACAGCGATCCGGAAAAAAATCCGGCTGCAAAGCGCTATGAGACCATAAGCTATTTTGAAGTTTTGGAAAAAGACCTGAATGTGATGGATCACACGGCGATCACGCTTTGCAAGGACAATAACCTGCCAATCCAGGTTTTTAACATGAATGAAAAAGGCAACCTGCGCAAACTCGTGATGGGCGAAGCGATTGCCACGACCGTTACGCACGAAATGTAATTCTTTTAAAAATAATTTGTACGACTTTTTATATTTTAAAAATTATGCCGACACAGGAAATTATCAATAAAAGCCGCGATCTTATGACAAAAGCCGTCGAGCATTGTCAGAAGGAGCTTTCAAAAGTACGCACAGGACGCGCTTCAGCGCAATTAGTTGAAGGAATTAAAGTTGATTACTACGGCACTCCAACGGCGCTTTCGCAGGTTGGGAATGTATCCGTGCCGGATGCGCGCACGATCATTATTCAGCCGTGGGAACGCAATATTCTGGGTGCTATTGAAAAAGCAATTTTCGCTTCCGGGCTTGGTATGACGCCAAACAACGACGGACAGGTAATTCGTATTCCCGTACCGCCGCTGACAGAACAACGCCGAAAGGAATTTGTAAAACTCTGTAAAAAATTCGCTGAAGACGGAAAAGTTGCCGTTCGCAATATCCGCCGCGACCAGATGGAAACTTTAAAAAAAGGCGAGAAGGATAAAGATTTTTCCGAAGATGACCGCAAGCGGGCTGAGGAAGAATTACAGCGCCATACCGACCGTCATATCAAAGATATTGACACGCATCTCGTGAAAAAAGAAAAAGAAATTATGGAAGATTAATTCTTTTAAAAAAGAGTTTCGTATTTTTAAAAGCAGTAGAGTGAAAGTTCTGCTGCTTTTTTTTATAATTCTCATTGCGAGGCGCGGTCCTCCGCAACGTGGCAATCGCAAATACAGTATGATGCGTCCGAAGTATTTGCGATTGCTTCGTCGAAGACTTCTCGCAATGACAATCAAGAAAAGTTTTTAAAAACTCAACACTCATCATTCACAACTCAAAACTATTTAAAAATGTGCGGACGATATTCAATATTTGCCAAAGCGAAAAAACTGGAAAAGCGTTTTAATGCGGAGTTGGGCGATGATCTCACACCTCGATATAATGCCGCTCCGACGCAAACACTTCCGATAATTACCAACGCTGAAGGCGAACGGAAAATCGAGTTTTTTCATTGGGGATTAATTCCGTCGTGGGCAGAAAACCCGGCGATTGGCAGCAAAATGCTGAACGCGCGCGCTGAAACTCTTACGGAAAAACCATCTTTTAAAAAGGCGTTGCAATCACGGCGGTGTTTGGTTTTGGCCGATGGATTTTATGAATGGAAAACTGAAGGGAAGAAAAAGCAGCCCGTGCGCACGTCGCTGAAAAGCGGTGAGATGTTTGCGATGGCTGGGCTGTGGGAGAATTGGACGGACAAGGAAACCGGCGAGGTGATCCATTCTTTCACGATCATCACAACCGAAGCAAATGATCTTTTAAAACCGATTCATGATAGAATGCCGGTGATTTTGCTGCCAAAAAACGAGGAAATCTGGCTTGATAATGAACTGCCGACCGAGCAGCTTTTAAAAGTTTTAAAATCATATCCGGCCGATGAGCTGAAAGTAGAAAATGTTTCTAAAAGCGTAAATAATGTGGCATACGACGACTGCTCGATCTTGCTGCCGGATGCTGAAGAACCCGAAGATTTGAAACTTTTCTAATGAAAAAAATCTTCATCGTAGCTGGCGAACCTTCCGGCGATCTTCACGCGGCACGGCTCATGCGCGAACTGAAAAATGTGCTTCCGGGTGTAGAATTCACGGGAATCGGCGGCGAAAATATGGAGCGCGAAGGTTTACAATCTCTCGTGGCTTTAAAAGAAATTTCCGTGGTCGGATTTTGGGAAGTTGCGAAAAAGTATTCATTTTTTAAAAAGCTTTTAAAAGAGTGCGGAGAGCTTTTAAAAACGGGCGGTTTTGATGCATTTATTCCGGTGGATTATCCGGGTTTCAATATGCGGTTGGCGGCTCAGGCGAAGCTTTTAAAAATTCCGGTTATTTTCTACATCGCGCCGCAGCTTTGGGCGTGGGGCGAAAACCGTGCGAAAAAACTCGCGGCTGTTGTTGATAAATTGCTTGTCGTTTTCCCATTTGAAGTGGAGTTTTTTAAAAAGTTCGGCATTGATACGGAATTCGTCGGGCATCCGCTGCTGGACGATCCGGCTTTTAAAAATGGTTTTAAAAATGTTTCAGAGCGGGAAAATAGAGTTGCATTTTTGCCGGGAAGCAGGAGGCAGGAGGTTTTAAAACATCTGCCGATAATGGAAGAAACAGCGCGGATTCTTTTAAAAGAAATTCCTGATATTCAGTTTTCTGTTGCGCAATCGCGGAATCTGCCGGATGAAATTTTTAAAAATTCTTTTAAAAACCTGCCTGTCACGTTTGAAAAAGACTCGCGCGCACTTATGCAGAAATCCCGCGTCGGACTTGTTAAAACCGGAACATCCACACTCGAAGCCGCGCTTTGTGGAATGCCATTTGCAATGATGTACAAAACATCGCCGGTTTCGTATCATTTGAGCAAATATCTTGTGACGCTTGATGCCATCGCGCTGCCGAATATTCTTTTAAAAAGGAAAGTTGTGCCGGAGTTAATTCAGCAGGGAGCTACGCCGGAAATTATAGCGCGTGAGCTTTTAAAAATTATGCGTGATGAGGAAATTGCTTTTAAAATGCAGGAAGATTTTGGAGAATTACGGCGGTTGCTTGGTGAGGAAGGCGCTTCACGACGGGCTGCGGAAGTGATTAAAAGTGGAATGTAGAGTTATATTTATTCTTTTTTAGTTAAATCAAGAGAGATTTCAATAAAATTAAATATATCTTCAAAATTCCTCATGGCAGCTTGCGATATCTGCTTTTTTGTAATTTCTTCATTTAATACTTTTTCATAGAATAGTCTTGAATATAGTTCTTTACCACCATACTCAGAAACAAGATCCGAATTCTTTTTTTCTGATGAGAATTTAGCTTCAGGATTTACTAATCGCATATCTTCAGATGTGAAGGCATCTTCAATACCTTCACAGTTTGTAATCCTATAGATTTTTTGGCGAGCTAATTCATCATTATCATTAAAAAAGTTTTTCCTGATTTTATTAAAATCTTTAGTAGCACCTTTATCATCAAAAATTATTGCCCAATCAAGTCCCCATCCGATACATAATTCCATTAATAAATGTACGTTTGATGCACCCATAGAAGGTAAAAATCCAATATCATAATTCTTACCTATTAACTTTTTCATCGCTTGTATATAATTAAAATCAGAAATACCTTCTAAAATTACATTCTTCTTTTTAGCAACAGAAAATGGCGAAGCTATTTCTAAACCCAGAGCATCGATAATTGGTTTAAGAGCATCCTTTTGATTATGGACTTTACCAGATGTAATCTTTTCAATAGTTGTTCCATTTGTTTTAGTATTCAAGACAAGTTTTAATCGGTGAAGTTTTGTTGTATCGATAAGATAAGGGGAGTGCGTTGAATAAATAATCTGATTTTTTTCAGAAAGCTCTTCAAAAACTGCAATCATATCAGATTGAGCTTTTGAGTGCAGATGTAAGCCTGGTTCATCAAAAAGAATCATAAGCCAATTTGATCTAGCACTCTCTGCTTTTAAATGCAAAAAAAAGGATAAAAACCATTTAAATCCTTGAGATCTTTTTGCTGGGGGTAAATATTCACCTTTATTTGTTTCAATAAAAAAATTTAAATATGGTATCCCAGTACTATCACGATAAAATTTTACATGCACCTTAGCTCCATTACCTTCACCAATTCGTTGTTTCCATTTTTCATTGAAATCAGCAGTAATTACCTCGTGATATGTATTTTGTGTTGTTTCTCTACGACTATCTGGAAGTTCATCTAGCTTTGTAAAATCTGCGCCTAGAATTGTTTCTATATTCTTTACAGCTTGATAACCTTTAATACTTTTATTCTCAGCTTTTAAATCTGATATTAGTATTTTATCAGGTAATAAATCACAAAAATCATCAAAGAAAATTATATTTGGTGTATAAGAAAAGAAAATATCTGCTATTGCATTAAGTGATTTATTTATATCAAAGAGAGTAGCTGCTTGTTCATTTTCTATTTCTCCAGCTTTAATCTTCTCATTCTTTAAAGATATTAATTGATTTTCATCTTTTAGAATCTGGGTAAGTTTACTTCTTAGTTGCTCATCTAAATAAACATACGATTTAATTTTTTCATTGTATATCCTAACAAGAGTGACTTCTCCTAGCTTATAAAGAAATGAATTAATATTTACACTTTTTTCCAGAAAATTGACATCATTAAACCATTCTTTAGGAATACTATATGTACAAGTAACTTTAGGTTTAGAGTCATCATTTTCTCTAAAACTTTCTATACTAAATTCCTTTTCTTCAAAATCTCTCAAAGCCTGCAATATTGAGCTTTTCCCAGATTCATTCTGTCCAGCGAGGACAGTAATATTATCATTATCAGAAAGCCAACAGTCCCCACTATCAATTATAGATTTATAATTTTGAATCCGAAATTTTTTGAGCTTCATATATTCTGGAGTATAAGTAATTTTCTTAAAGTGTTGATGATTTGGTGTTATTGCAATATAAAACAAAAGCAAATAATAACCGAATTCTTTACAAAAGTTTTAAAAACAAAAAAGCCGTCTGACTTTCATCAAACGGCTTTTTGCTTTACTGCTATTTATAACGGTATTTGATGACAATACGAAGTTCTGATTGATCAGTAAATGGAAGAAATTCTTTAAAACTTTTAGTCTCAGATCTGCTGTAGTAGCTGGCATTTCCGCCTTCTCTGCCATTTGAACCCGAACCCCGCTTATAAACGAAATTACCAATGTCCTGAGTTTGAAGAGGCTTGATTACAGCAGTATATGACGAATCAGTTCTTATTATTTCAACAGCTCTTTGCAAAGTAAATTGCGTAATACTTGATGTTCCGCTACTCGAATAGCTAAAAGATGAATTATTATTTGTGCTGGAATTATATATTTCGTTTTTAAAATCACAATTTTGCAGAGTTTTTGTGTTGGTATCTATACGAAACCGGAAAGAAGTCCGGTTTGTAGATTTCGAACTGCTGTAAACTCCCGAATACGGGCCGCTGGTGTAGCTGCCACTCGAATCAAAACGACTGATGATAATCGTATCTCCGCTTAATTGAATGCTATTTGAATCCTTTGGTAAAATCATTGATGAATAGCTGCTCACTTCCTGGTAGTTCCCGGAATCCGATCTCTGCCCGTAGAAGTCAGAAGATGAATTCCTTTGTACTCCTGTAATGGGAATCTGTGAAAATTCAACATATGCTGAAGTAAATACTACTTCTTTGTTTCCTGCTACCGAATTAACTACAGTCTCGTCACCGCAGCTTCCCAATGAAGCAAGTGCTATCAGAACAAAAGGCATGATAAAATTTTTCATAATTCTCTTGTGTAAATTTAAAAAGTTTAAATTCAGCTTACTTCTTAATTTTTGTGATTATTTTTTCTTTAAAACAATATGAATTAACGATTCATCCGTAAACGGCAGAAAAGACCGGAAACCCGAACTGCTTCCATCTCCATGGTCTGACCCGTGCCCCGGTTCATCATAATACGTGGAGTTAGAAATCCCCTTTGAGAATTTAGAGAGTTTCGCGGCAATATCATTCGCTCTTATGTCGATTACCAGAGAATCTTTAAAACGAGTGTACTGGACATCCTTCAAGGTAAAGCTGGTAGAATTATAGGTAGAACGCTCGGTCGAGGTATATGAATATTCACCATTGGTGCTATTATCATAATGTTCAAAGTAAAGATAATTTACCATTTGAGCCGAAGTGTCAATGACGAGATTTACTCTCTGCATTTGATAATGTGAGGAGCCATATTGTAGATATTGATTGATCTGTGTAGAAGTTCTTTCTTGCTTATATAAGCCGATAATTTGAATCGTATCACCGGCCTTGGATGCAACTATGGAATCGATCTCGCGGCTGGGATTGTGTGTTACAATTTCACTTAAATTCAGGATACCCTCGCTCGAATCACTCGTACTACGCCCACCGCCTCCTACCATTGATCCGCTGGAATATGTGCTTGTCCCAAATCTGGCAGGTAAATTTGTAAATTGAATTGATACCGTGTTGATACCGGATATTTCTAAGTCTTTTGGCAATTCAGTGTTGACGACTGATTCATTTCCACAGCTTCCAATTGCGAAAAGTGCAATAACTGCAAAAGGCAAAATGAGATTCTTCATACATTTCTCTGGAATTTTGTTTTTAAAACTTTCCCGCAGTAATCCACGAAACCGCATTTTGTTTCACCTGTGGAAAAATATATTTTAAAAGCAGCTAAATACAACTTACCGACAATTCCTTTTAAAAATAAAAAGCCGTCTGACTTTCATCAAAAGGCTTTGTCTTTATTTGTAAAAATAATAAAGATCAATTTTAATGATTGGCAAAGAAGGTGTCAATGACATTGAGCTAACTTTATCTTCTGATGTAATGATGGTTTTACCATTATTAGTGCTGTTCTCATCTTTTTTACTTTGGAAATAGGAATAGTTCTGTATTTCTTTTTCTTCAGGCGCTATAGAGATGATAATATGATTATCAGCATGTTGGTATGTTGACGATTCCGGGTTATTGATTGAGAAGTGAAAAAACTTTACACTTGATTGTCTGGTAAAATTACCACGGGGATCGCCTGAGCCATATCCGCTCGTTTCCGTATGTGCAAGCATCATTTTTACTGTAGTATGATGTACTGTATCAAGTACTATTGATAAAGTATCTGCAGTTCCGCTGTAATTGGAGGAATATCTTCCGTATGGATCAGAAGAGCTATAGCTATTTTTAAACAAGCCTATCAGATATATGGTGTCTTTTGTATCGGCCAAATATGCCTCTGTAAAGGTAGGTATATCATAGAGGCTCTTGAGTCCTGTCGTCGCTGTGTCTTTCGTAGTACCAGTCCACGTATTGCTATAAGTTCTTTCTGCCATAAATCCGAGGCTGTCAATTGATACCGTCACCTTATCAATTTGTAATATTAATGGCTCGTTACTCGTTTTCTTTTTGTCCGTAAGAGTAGAACTGCTGCTATCAGTTGGGTTCTTTACGCTTGGTGTCACACTGGCATCATCACCACAGCTCCCAATTGCAAAAAGCGCGATCATCACAAAAGGCAAAATAAGATTCTTCATAATTCTCTCGTTTAATTTTGTTTTTAAAACTTTCCCGCAGTAATCCACGAAACTGCATTTTGTTTCACCTGTGGAAAAATATATTTTTAAAAGCTCTATATACAACTTACCACGAATTCTTTTTAAAAACAAAAAAGCCGTCTGACTTTCATCAAACGGCTTTAAAAGGTTCTTTTAAAACTTAATCTATAGACTTTTCGCGGCTATTCTGGTTGCGATCATTATCTTTTCTCAGTTCGCGTTTTTCTTTGCGGTTTTCGCGGCGATCTTTCATTTTTCCTTCGCGTTCTGTGCGGAGCTCTTTAAATTTCGCAAGCTGCTCAGGAGTTAGGATCTTTTTCATTTCCTGCATTTTGTCAAGCATGGCAAGTTTCATTTTTGCCTGAAGCTCGGAGTTTTGCTTGATAAGCTGCTCGGTAGTAGCGCGGTTGTAATTATCGCTTTTCATCATCTCATGAAGCTGCTTTTGATTTTGCTTTATCTGCTCATGCGTGGCTTTGTTGGATTCTTTAAAAGTCTTCCACATTTCCTGAAGTTTGGTTTTCTGGTCAGCGGTCAGGTTAAGCTTTTCGGCAAGTTTGCCGTGCATCATCATTTCCATTCTGTCACCGCCACGTCCGTGCTTACCGCCTTCATGCTGTGCGTAAACGGTCGTTGCTCCAATTGCAAGTGTTGCTGCAAGCGCTGCAACAGCGCTTTTAAAACGTAGATTTTTCATAGTATTACTTCTTTTAAAAACTTTAAAAAATAATTGTGAGTTGATATTCTGAAGAATTCCTTGCTTCGAGCAACGATTTGTACAATTGGTTTAATAGTTTTTAAAAGAATGAAAATAAGTTTTTAAAAACATCAATCTTTCATTTCATTTACCAGATCATTTAGCGTTTTCTTTGCATCGCCAAAGAGCATTCGTGTTTTTGTTGAATAAAACAGTTCGTTTTCGATTCCTGCATAACCCGCCTTCATACTACGTTTCATCACGATCACGTTCGTTGCATCTTCCACATCAAGGATTGGCATTCCGTAAATTGGGGAAGCAGGATCATTTTTCGCAGCAGGATTAACAACATCATTGGCGCCAACCACGAGCACGACATCAGTGGTTTTAAATTCTGGATTGATCGTTTCCATTTCCAGCAGTTTATCGTAGCTTACATTACTTTCGGCGAGCAAAACATTCATGTGGCCCGGCATACGTCCGGCAACCGGGTGAATTGCATATTTTACTTCCACGCCCTGCGCTTCCAGGTTTTTTTCAAGTTCATGGCAAATATGCTGCGCCTGCGCAACGGCAAGGCCGTAGCCCGGTACAACGATAACTTTTTTGCTGTAGCGCATAAGAGTTGCAGCGTCTGAAGCAGAAATTTCTTTAATTGAACCCGTAATTGCCCGTGCGTCGCCGCTTGCCGCCCCTCCGCCAAAATTCCCAATAAGAACATTCGCCAGAGAGCGGTTCATAGCGCGGCACATGACGACGGTGAGAAGCGTTCCGGCACTACCGACGAGGATACCGCCAAAGAGCATCACTTTATTATCATACAGAAATCCGCCAAATGCCGTTGCTACGCCCGTAAATGAATTTAAAAGCGAGATCACGACCGGCATATCCGCGCCACCGATCGGAAAAACAAACAGCAAACCATAAATAGCGCTTAAGATCAGGATCAGGTAAATTGTATTCGGGTTCGTAATATAGCCCGTCGCCATGGCAATAATCAGCCCGATAATTGAGATTACGACAGCCATATTAAATATCTGCTGTGCGGGAAGATGAAAGTCTTTTATTTTTTCTTCGAGCTTTCCGTAAGCTATCATCGAGCCCGCAAATGAAACTGTTCCGATAACAAGCCCGAGCATTAAAATTACTATCCGCGCAGGCGAACCCGTTTCAGGAAAATGCAGCATGTGATTGTATTCCACAAGTGAAATAAGCGCCGCACACGCACCGCCCATTCCGTTGAAAAACGAAACCATCTGCGGCATCTGTGTCATTTGCACACGCTTTGCAATCAGAGTTCCGGCTATCGTACCAACGATGAGCGCGCCGAATATCCACGGGTAATTCCTCACCATCACACCTTCGTAGAGAAGGATCGTGGCGAATATCGAAGCGATCATTCCTGCTGCTGCGATCAGGTTTCCCTTACGCGCTGTGGCGGGTTTGCCCAGCATTTTAATGCCAATGACAAAGCTAAATGCAGAAATGATGTAGATGAAATCAAGAATATACTGTTTCATTGGATTTATTTTTTCTTTTTAAACATTTCGAGCATCCGGTCGGTAACCACAAAGCCGCCGACCACATTGAGCGTACCAAAGCACACGGCGATAAAGCCCAGAATGCTTGCGTACAGATTATCCGCTTCGCCCATGATAATAATCGCGCCGATAATAATTACACCATGGATCGCATTCGCGCCACTCATTAGGGGTGTGTGCAGCACCGACGGGACTTTTTCGATAAGCTCTATGCCGACGAATATCATCAGAACGACGAGATATATCATCAGCTGATTATCCGAGATGAACTGAAAAACTTGTTCCATACTTTTTCTTTAAAAACTTTTTAAAAACTATCTTTTAAAACAATTCCTTTTAAAAAGACCAAGGAGATTAGCGTAGAATCTGGCCATCTTTACAGATCAATGTCCCTGCTGTAATTTCATCGCTCATTTCCCATTTTAAACCGTCCGGCGCAGCGAGGTGAGTTAGAAAAGCATAAATATTTTTTGCATACGCTTCGCTTGAATTTTGCGGAAGGAGGGAAGGGAGATTCGTATAACCCGCGATCTTTACGCCGTGCTTTACAACAACCTTTCCCGCTTCGCTTAATTCGCAGTTTCCGCCTTGTTCCACAGCCATATCCACGATCACGCTACCTGTTTTCATCGTGCGGACCATTTCTTCTGTTACAAGAATTGGCGCTTTTTTTCCAGGAACAAGCGCTGTGGTAATGACAATATCTGCGACTGCAAGATGCTTTTTTAAAATCTCGCGCTGTGCTTTTAAAACATCTTCGCCCGCTTCTTTAACATAACCACCTTCCACTTTTACATTCGCGCCCGTGTCAAAGCTGATGAACTTCCCGCCGAGTGATTCCACTTCTTCCTTTGTTTCAGGGCGAATGTCTGTTACTTCCACTACTGCACCAAGCCGTTTTGCCGTGCCGATCGCCTGAAGCCCGGCAACGCCTGCACCGAATATTACCACTTTCGATGGTGGGATCGTCCCCGCCGCCGTCATCAGCATCGGGAAAATCCTGCCCGCTTCATTTGCTGCAATGATCACAGCTTTATAACCCGCGAGATTTGCCTGCGAACTCAGCGCATCCATCGTCTGCGCACGCGAAATACGCGGCATCGCGTCCATGCTGAAAAGCGATATTTTCCGTGTATTGAGCGCTTCGACAAGGGGAGTATTGGTGCGATGATATACGAACGAGATGAGCGCCGAACCTTCTTTTAAAAGAGAAAATTCATCGTCGGCAGGTGGGTTTACTTTACAAAGCACATCTACTGTCTGGCAGACATTCGCAGCAGACTCAAGAATTGTTGCTCCGGCGTCCTTATACGCTTCATCAGAAAAAAATGAATTGCTGCCCGCACCGCTCTCAACAAAACATTCGTGGCCGTTTTTTATAAATTGTTTGCAAACTGATGGTGACAGCGCTACGCGATTTTCGCCCGGCTTAGATTCCCGGATGGTTCCGATCTTCATGTGCTCTTTTAAAAAAATGGTGTGTCTGGCGATTATTCCTTTACAAATTTAACCTTTTAAAACGTCATAGTTTTAAAAAAGGTCAGATGTAATAATTCCTGGCAAAGTACATAAATTTTTTCTTATTCGCTAATTTTACCACGTTTGTTTTAAAAATAGAATTCTTTTTTAAAAACAAAAAAGCCATCCGGATAAACCGAATGGCTTTTAAAACCCTTTTAAAAAGTTTCTTTTAAAAGGGTTCTTTTAAAAACTCTTTTCTAATAATCGTCACGTCCGCGCCGTCCGCCACCGTTATTATTCGCTCCGCCGAAATCATCGTCCAGGTCATTACCGTCATCGTCAAAAGTCTGTTCGCCGTCTAAACCTTCACCCTCGATAGTAAAGTCTGTTGCTTCTTTGATCTCATCAAGGTCAATCAACAGATCTTCCTCATAACCAAATTCCTCCTCCTCCGGCTCGTCATATATCTGCACCGCTTTTCTAAAGTTAGGCTTCAGCAGGTCCATTATTTCACGTTCGATCGTCCTCCCGTCATCATCGGCATACCAGGCATGAAGCCGTTTATTGTACTCGCCGGATGATTCACCTTTTTCACGGGCTGCCCGCACCAGGGACGCCGCCTCAGCCGGGCGCGGCCCCCACTGGAAAAGCTCGTTGCCTTCCTCATCAAATGCAACAAGTTTAGGAATTGACCTACCACCATTAGTAAGATATTTATCCATAATGTCCGGATACAGGTCTCGCTCCAAAATCCTCAAGTCAACCCCAGGCGCGATTTTCGCCAGCTTCGCAATGATCGGCACTGCATACGGCGAGTCCACGCACCAATCCTCTGTAATCAGCATCCAAATCTGCGGTTTGGTAATTTGCATCAACTCATATTGTGTGCTCGGCATCGGGCGAAAAGTCCGCGCGATCCGCAGCGTCCGGCGGTAATTCAGCGGGATAAACGAAGCGTGCATATCGTGCTGGTCTTCCGGCTCCGGCATCTCCACTTTTAAACGCATATTTTCCACAAATTCATCGTACGTCCAGCCATTATGCGGTATCTGGTCTAGAAAAAATTGCTCTGCCATGATTTTCTTAAAAAAAATATTTTTAAAAACTACTTTTGTGAGGTTGATGGAATTTCAAACTGATTTCCACTGGAGCGCAGGAAAATATTTCCATTACCGACGCTACACTTGATAACACTTTTTCCTGTTCCCAAAACTCCTGAAAACTGATTTTTAGAAGGGGATGAATTGAGCCAGGGCAACCCTTCGTTCGTAATTGCGCCGTTCTCATTATTTACATCAATACTTGCATTTGAATTTGCCGGAATGCTGATCTTCGCATTGCCATTGCCGAGCTCAAATTCCGCCGTTGAATTCTCAAGAGGCCAGAAATCTGCCGTCAGATTGCCATTGCCGCTTTCCACATTCATCTCACGCGCCCAGACATTATTGATATTGATCTCACCGCTGCCACTTTCAATTTTTAAAGAATTATTCGCCGTATTCTTTACATTAATGTCGCCATTTTCCTGCTTTATCGTAATATTAGAATACTTCGGAACAACAATAAAGTAAGAAACACTATACTTTCTGTCGTCACCGCCCGGATATTCAGTTTTAAAAATAATATCTTCGCCGGTGGTTTCCTTTGAAATTTTCACATCCTCAATATGCGTTTCAGCATCGCCGGAGTCAGAACCACTGGCTCGCCGCACGATCCGCACGAAAATATCCTGGCTGGCATCCGTTCCGGTAATATCAATACTTCCGGTCTGGTTTTCCAAAACTATATTCTTTTTTGCCCTGCCAAATGTCAAAACTTCGGTGGATTCATCTTCGCGCGTCATCGTCGTCGTATTTCTGCTGCACGAATCTAATGCGACAATGGAGAAAATTACCAAAAGTAATGTTTTAAAAGTCTTCATGAAAGATCACCTTTTTAAAGAAAATATCATCATTATTACTGACAAACCGCAAAAATCGGAAAATGGTTTTTAAAAAGTTTTTAAAAGAAAAATATTACTCTTTTAAAAAATCCCGATACCATTCGCCGGATGATTTCACCGTACGTTTTTGCGTTTCAAAATCCACGTGGACAATTCCAAAGCGCGGACGAAAACCTTCCGCCCATTCAAAATTATCCAGAAAAGTCCACACAAAATATCCGCGAATATCAATTCCTTCATTTTTCGCTTTTAAAACACTTTTTAAATTTTCTTTTAAAAACTCAACCCGCGCCGTGTCGTTAATTTTTCCATCAAGAATTTCATCAGGAAATGCTGCGCCATTTTCCGTAATATAGATTTTCGGCATGTTTTCGTACGAACCGAACTCTTTTAAAACATGGTACATCGCATCAGGATAGATTTCCCAGTCCATTTCCGTCGCCGGAACTTTGCGTTTGCTGGCCTTCACCATGTCAGCATTGATGACGGGAATAAAATACGAATGCTTGATAATTTCGCGCGTGTAATTATGAAAACCGAAAAAATCAAAATCAAATTTTAAAAGTTCTTCATCGCCCGGCAGCATATATTTTCGCAATTTCTCCAGCGCATCAAAATCTTTAAAAGGATATCCCATTCCAAGCGCCGTTTCAATAAAAACACGATTGACCAAGGCATTAACACGAGACACCGCCAGAACATCATCATTATCGTTCGGGTCTTGCGGTTCGAAATGTGTGAGGGAAGCCGTTGCGCCGATTTCTGCATCAGGCATTAGCTTTTTTAAAACGCGTCCGCCTTCCGCCTGGCACATCGCGGCGTGATGCACTGCGGGAATAAAATTGCCCAAACCCATTTTGCCCGGCGCGTGCATTCCTAACATATAACCTGTTGTAAGAAAAACCATCGGCTCGTTTAAAATCATCCATTTCTTCACACGGTCGCCAAAACTCCGTGCGCACAGCTCTGCATATTCGGAAAACCAGTGAATAATATCGCGGTTCGTCCAGCCGCCTTTTTCCTCCAGCGCCTGCGGCAGATCCCAGTGATAGAGTGTTATCCACGGCTCGATACCAAGTGATAAACATTCATCTATGAGCGAATTGTAAAAATCAATTCCTTTCTGGTTCACAATTCCCGTTCCATTCGGCAAAATGCGCGGCCACGAAAGTGAAAACCGGAAATTCTTAATATTCAGCGCCGCCATCAGGCGCAAATCTTCGCGGTAATTATTATAAAAATCACACGAGGTATTCGCATGAGCGCGCTTGCCGTCATTGGTGAACACATCCCAGATGGATTTGCCCTTGCCGTCACAGTCGTGGCCGCCCTCTATCTGGTAGCTCGACGCCGACACACCCCACACAAAGTCCGGGCCAAAATCCTTTTTTAAAAGCTCTTGCATGTATTTTTATTTTTAAAATCTGCTTTTTAAAAACTCACTAACTTCTTTAAAGCTGTTCTTTTAAAATCTTGTCAATAATCTGCTCGGTAATATCGGGATAATTCACCTCAACGATCTTATCCGATTCCAGCCAATCACCAATCACGCCCACATATTTTTCTTTTAAACTTTTAATCACAGGAACGCCCATTTTTGCAAGCGTTGCGGCATTAATATGCTGCTCGTACTGCGCTTTCATGGGAATTACCAATAGTTTCTTTTTTAAAAACAGCGCTTCCGACGTTGCGCCAAAGCCAGCGCCACAGATCGTTCCGGCGCATGAAGCGATACTTTTGATAAATGTTTTTGAATCAATCGGCATAATAGAAACATTGCCAACACGAAAAGCGGTCTTATCGTGCTTTGAAAAAACTTCCCACTGAATATTTTTAAAACGGCTGAGAATATTAATAATTCGCTCATTATCGTAGGAGGGAAGATAGACAGTGTAATGCCCGTCATTGCTTGTTTGCAGCTCGCGGATCTCACGGCGGATGATCGGCGTGAAAATATTATCCTCATAAGCTTCAAAATGCAAGCCGTAGCACGCTGTCGTCGGCGCATAGTTTTTTAAAACCCATTTGCCCGCAGGGTCAATATTTTCCGGCTTTGGAACGTGTGGCGAAAATGCCGCGCACTGGTTGCTCAGGCCAATACATTTCTTCTTTTTAAAACGTGCCGCCCATGCTGAAACGGGTTCGAAGTCATTGATGATGAGGTCATATTGCTCCACCGGCAGCGTGCGCATGTCCTTATAAAGCTGAAGCAGCCGTGCTTTCTTCGTCGTCTCGATAATGTCAACGCCGCCTTTCGTGCCGAAGATAAAGCTCATGCCTTTCATGCGGTATTTCACAGGTTGCGGCAGTTTTAAATCTGCCTGGATGCCGCTCACGAGGATGTCGAGGTCGCACTTTTTTTGCAGCACGGGAATGATTTCCATTGCGCGGCTCAGGTGCCCATTGCCCGTTCCCTGCACGGCGTAGAGTATCTTCATGTATGTTGTGTAAAGTCGTTGTTTTTAAAAGAAATGAAAAATTACGGAGAATTCTTTTAAAAATGTTTTAAAAAATTCAATTCGGTGATGTCTATTATAAAAACAAAAAGCCCAAAAGGGAATTCCTTCGGGCTTTGTTTTAAAAACTCGTTTTTAAAACTTTATCGCTGAATAATAAATTGCTCAGTAAAAATCCGCTTTTCAGCATCAAACACATTCAGCACATACATACCTGCACCAAATTGTGCAATATTAATTTCAGCTTTTCCGCTCACAGTTTGCCGCAGCACTTCTCTGCCGAGATAATCCGTCAGAACAAGCACTCCTTTAAAATCCTGATGCGCTGAAAATGATATTTCGGCTGAAGCGGGATTTGGAAAAAATTTAAAATGTAAATCGTCCATTTCATTTTCAATAGATGAAGTTCCATCTGCTGATATTTTTTTTCTCATAATATCCGTTCCGGCGATAACAGCATATAGGTAGCCCTTATTCTCTACAAAACGTGTTGCCGAGATAGTGCCAAAAGGCTCGGCTGAAAGGCCGAGCGTGTCAAGCGAAAATGTTTCGCCGCGATTAGCCGAAAACATAATATCTGGCGTTGTATTAGGTTTATCATTCGACACAGAAACCCAGAGCGAGTCGCCTTTTGCAAAGAATGCTACAGGCGTTTGCGGCACGCCTATGAAACTGTTGCGCACAAAATTCTGGTACTTCGTTTCCGTCCAGCTTTCACCCATGTCGTCGGAGGTGAAAAGGCTCATTTTTGTATTATACGCCTGTCCCCAGATATAGAGCCGCTCGCCGTCTTTAAAAACGCGGCTGCCACTCCACCACGCGGGAAGCCCCGCATTTTTCGGCTTCACCCAGTTCGCGCCAAAATCTGTTGTATAATTAATCCCGGCGCCCGAAGAAATAAGCGTAGAGCCAAAGCTGGTAAAATTCGCAGCGTCATTCGCCACGAGAAAAGCGTCTTTTTTCCATTCGCCTGTGGCAATCGAGCGAATATAATACGCGTCCGCATTATCGAAAATCGCCGCCAGATGTCCGTTCCAGTAATGCAACTGCTTGATGTACGCTTTGCCCGGCCCGAAGAAATTTCCCTGCGCGCCGGCCGTGTCGAGCACCCAACTTTCGCCATTATCCGTCGTATAATAGAGCAGGCCGGTCGCATCAAAATTATTATACGTCACGGCGTACAAGCGGTCGTCAGCAGGAACAAGCATAAATACATTCTGCATATCGTTTGCAAGTGTCTGCCACGTTTTGCCCTCGTCGGTAGAGCGTTTTAAAACGTTCGGGTACGCTGAAATATAGAAATTGCCATTATGAACTGCAAAGTCAGCGAGCTGAGGCACATTCAACCCAAGCGGCTCCCAGTTTTGCGCTGTGAGAAGTGCCGGAAATGCTATCAGGCAAAAACAAAGTGTCAGGATCTTTCGCATCATTTCTTCCTCTTTTTAAAAAATATCTACATAAGTTCTTCAAAAATAGAGGGAGGTGATTCTAAAGCAAAACTGATTTTTGCATAATTCTTACTTTAAATGTAGATTTTAAAAAGCTTTTAAAAACTATCTCACCGGCTCCGGCGCATCTTTATAGCGTTTATGTTTTCCTGCGAGCTTGCCAAAAAACACCGTAACAGGAAAAACCACTTTCCGCACGAAAGCCGGGATTTCCAGCATTTCAAATTCTGATTTGTAGCGCTGCGATAAATATGCGCCTTCAAAATTTCCCGGGCGCTTGCCGCCGTTTTCTTCTATCGTTTTATACATTTCCGTGAGGAAATACTCGATATTGTGCGCGGGCTTCACCCAGCCTTCGCAGATAAGCGGTTCGGTGCCTGCGTTCCAGAATTTATGCGGCACTCCGGCTTTAAAAACTACGGTTTCGCCAACGCCGTGAAATTGTGGTTCTTCGCCGAGAATCTGCGTGCCGATTTTTCCCTGCTTCACCGTCAGCGCTTCGTCCTGCTTGTGGTGAACGTGCATCGGCGGGCCGGAATTCGGGTGAACAACATTGCTGACTTCGAGATAATCGCCGTCCTTGTCTTTCACAAGACGTTCAAAAATTAGCCTTTCGCCGCCACCATTCTCGATTGTGTGCGGATACTGATACATTTTTCCTCCTTTTAAAAAGTACAATAATTTTCTTTTTGTTTGGTCATTGCCCAAAATTATGATAAATTAGGACGATGACCAAATATTTTTTTTAAAGCTTTTAAAAATTATTAAAAAATGACCACACAGGAAAGGATTCTCACCAAAGCGCTCGAACTTTTTAATGAAAAAGGAATAGAATATGTCGGGATGCGCGAACTGGCGGCGGCACTCGATATGCGCATCGGCAACGTAACGTATTATTTCCCGACGAAGGATGACCTGGTGGGGCACGTGGCGCGCGGGCTATCCGAACTGAACGCCAGAACGATTATTCAAACGGAAAACCTGACGATGGAATCGTTTCTGCTCATGCTGCGAAAAACTTTTGACAATCACAGCCAGTACCGCTGCCTGCTGCTGAGCGTTGTGCATCTTATCGGGCAAAATCCCATCATGGCCGAAAACTATAAGAAAACGCAGGTT
>JAZKFS010000007.1:0-11790 GCA_040386315.1 Bacteroidota bacterium | reverse complement strand
CCGGAGGCGAAAATTCCAGCGGCCTTGGCCTTTCTATTGTAAAACAAATTGTTGAGCTCCATCACGGAAAAGTTTGGGCTGAAAGCGAAGGTGCCGGGACAGGTACGACTTTTATTGTAGAACTACCTTTTTAAAAAGAAATGGTTTTTAAAAGATCCTTCTCTTTTAAAAACCATTTCTTTTAAAAATCTGTAAAGTATATTTATTCTTGTTGAGCTATTGAACTTACTGCTGCCTGTGCTTCATTCAGTGCAGCTTTCGGGGATTTCTCACCATAGAGCGCCTGTACAACTGCGTTTTCTAATATTTCCTCAATTTCCAGCCACTCGGGATTGACCGGCGTCATCTTTGAATTTTTAAGCTGCTCGGTAAAAACCGGGCGGTATTTAACGCTTTTAAAATAGTCATGGTTGTAATATCCTGCATCAGCCGGAAATCCTGCTTCCTTTACAGTTTTACAGAAAGCCAGCGCGTTTTCGCCGTCCGACATGAATTTTAAAAAGTTTTTCGCGAGTTCTTCCTGTTTCGTCCCGTTGCTGATAGCAAGATATTCTCCGCCTGCAAAAGAAACTCCTTTGCCCGAAGCGCCTGCCGGAAGCACTGCTACACCATAATTTAAAGAGGGGTTTTCGCGTGAGATCTTGTCAATTAGCCACGACCCGGAATTCCAGAAAGCAACATTGCCCTGGGCAAAAGCAGCGTCAATCTGGCGTTGGGTTTCAACCAGCCCTGTCCGTGAAAGCGCTACATATTTTTCAAGAGCTGCGATATTCTGGGCACTGTTTAAAACAGTTTTTCCCTGTGCATCGAATACCTCACCGCCCATACTCCACATTACCGGCAAGATCTTTTTATAAAGCCGATGCGGGTCGGCGCCGTTTGCACCAAATCCATAGACCTTACTGTCAGTTGCCTGAACTTTTTCAGCTGAAGCAAGCATTTCATCAATGGTCACAGGTGCGGCATCAGGTAGTCCTGCTTTCTTTAAAAGATCTTTATTATAGAAAAGAACGCGTGTATCAACCGTCCAGGGCGCTGCGTATAATTTCCCCTGCCACATAGCTGTAGGCAATGAAAATGGTACAAACTTCCCGGGATCAATATCATCTTTTAAAAGCTCTTTTAAAACTCCCTTGCTGGAAAATTGAGGGATCCAATCTGATCCCAGTTCGATCACGTCGGGTGAAGTGCCGGAGTTAAATGCTGCCAGAAGTTTGGTTTTTCCATCATTCCAACTCAGCTCGGTCAGCTCAACATCACAGTCATATTTTTCTTCAAATCTTTTAGCAAGCTCCTGTATAGCTTTTCTCTGTGAGGGTTCACTCCAGAAATGCCAGAATTTTAAAACGTTTTTTCCATCTGCATTTTTGAGTGGTTCCCCGGCCTTTTTATCTGAGGAGCATGATGCCGCGACTATTACTGCAAAGAGCAACAAAAAGCGCCAATTGAAAGGAAGATATTTAAGCTCAATGTTTTTCATCAATTTCTATATAATAAAGCAATACTTATTACACTTGTCACAACAATCAATATATCCCGGAAAATTCCAAAGTATAATTGAAAAACACTTAAAGCACTTCCGGGAACAATAATTGTATCACCGGGATACAGTACAGGATTTTGATTGGGATCAGCAGTTTTTTGAAAAAGCTCAAGATTCATGACAAGTATTTTTTCTACGATAGTAGAATCAACGGATACATCGCGGATGATTTTAACATCATTGAGCCGGGCTTCAGGCAGCGGCCCTCCGCCAAATGAGAGCAATTGAATAAGAGTCGTAGAGCTGGGCACCACATAGCGTCCCGGGCTGCGAATAAAGCCCCAGAGATTTACTGAAATTTTTAATCCACTGCCTATATTATATTCATAATAGCTCCCGTTGCCGCCATTATTACTACTACTTTGCGATGTTCCGTTGCCAAATGAACCTCCGCCATCCTGCGCAACTGCTTTAAAAGGAATTACTATACATATAAGGATTATCAACACAACCAAAAATTTCATTACTTCTCTCTTTTACACTCTTTAAAACTGTCTTATTTTTAAATTATCAATTATTATTACTCAATTGTAAAATTCTGCATTTTCGAGGATGACCCATAGTTCCTCTGCCCGGGAACGATCTGGGATACATACCACCGGTATGTTTTACCTTTCTCCAATACACCGGCTTTACCGTCTTTATTATACAGGAAGAACGGGTCAGTAAAAGGCGGATACCCGGCATATATCCAGACAGGAGAGCGGAGTTCATTATTGACCGGATTTGCTTCATACACTCGCAGTACGGTATATCCTGTACTTCCGTCCTCTGTTTTCCAACGAAAGACTGGAAGCGAATCAGTTCTGAGTTTAGCGCCATTAGCAGGTGTAATTCCCTCAATAGCGCTGCCCAGCATATAGTCTGCTGTTTCCGATCTTTTTCCTTCGGCTTTATTACCAGAGCGCTCAAAGGCGCTGACCTGATAGTAGTACCGCACCTTTTCTGTGACATCCTCATCTATAAAAACCGTGTCTTCTTCACTTTGACCAAGGTCAATTACACCCGCTTTTAAAAAGTCAATTGGCCCTGAGTTACTATTTGTTGTGGATGTTCTATAGATAATATAACCACCGATAGGATCGGCATCCATATTATGCCATTCAAGCCGTATTCCCCTCTTGGGAACGTCAGACGAACCCGGCCACGAACCAATCCCTTTTTCAAAAGCAGCCGTATCATTATTGCGAATTACTAATTGCGGAGCATTCAGATTGCTTGTAGCGGATGGGTCTTCGCCACAACCTGGTAGCCATATACCACTCCACAGCAGCCCTATGGAAATAGCGCTTTTAAAAAAAATTTTATCTAATAGCTTGCCCATAGTAATGCGGAGTTTAAACGTTCCTTAAGATTACAAATTTAGGAAATTACTTTGTAAAGAGTTTATCAATTTGAAAAGCGCCGCCTAATCTGTGCACATTTCCAAGCATGGCATCACTCGTCCCCAGATATGAATAGTCAACAGTAAAGAAGTTGAAATCAATCCCGGCACCGGCAGTAAAACCACCTTTTTGCAATCCGGTACGAATTGAAAATTGCTTTTTATACACTCCTTCCACTCCGAAATTATTAGCGCCATCATAGCGGTTATCCCGGTCATAGCTTATCAGAACGTCAGTATCTATAAACTCAAGAGGTTGATTGAGAGATACTCCATATACTGTACTCTGCTCTATACGATGCTGGCGTTGGGTATCCCATGTGATCTTACTGCCGCCGATATCTTTTACATTCAGCGAAAATGATAGCTGCGGCCATACTTCTGAAAAAGCAAAATCTTTTAAATTAAAGCGTATCATAGTACCAAGGTCCACTCCTATCCCCGAAGCAGAATTCTCCCCGATCTTCTGCCTGATTATTTTAAAATTAGCTCCTACCGGTATTTCAATCGGGATTTCAAATAAGCTCCATCCCCAGTCGAGATGTAAAATATTATTTTTTGCAAAAGAGAAGATAAACGCGTCTTCAGAATTTGAGAAAAAATCGCCCTGCTCAGCCCGGCGTACTCTTTCCTCGCGCTCCTGTGTTGATACTATACGCGTAAGATCATCATATTTCTGCATATCGTCAGCGCTGAATCGTATCCAGTTTAATGATACATTGACCGAAGAAATAGGAACAGTGACACCGGTAAACAAGTAATTTGCCAGGGGATTTCCAATAGAACCGTGCTGCGAGCTATACATCGCTGACAAGACCTTTCCTTTCACCAGTGAAGTTCCTGCCGGATTCCAGAAAAATGCTGTACCGTCATCAGCCACCGACGAGAATGCCGAGCCCATTCCCAGAGCCCGCGCCCCTAAAGGTATTTCCAGAAATGATGCAGCATATTTTTCTCCGTCAGCCTTCACGTTTTGATTGCAGGCAATAAGAAAAATAAGGATGAGCAAACCACGATATATTAATATATTCATATCTTTTAAAACCTTTCTTTTAAAACTTTTCTTTTAAAACTTTTCTTTTAAGTTATTAGACTTCTTTTAAAAGTCGAAAATCAGACCATAATATCGCGCCTGTAATTCTGAGCGCAGCGAAGAATCGTTGTCAGAAGTTCGCGTTCGGTCATTCTAACGTGGATTCTTCGCGCAGTTTATCCTGAGTGTAGCCGAAGGGCTCAGAATGACAATCAGGTTTTAAAAGACTTTTGAAAGAAGTCTAATTAAAAGCGTAATTCAGCATGTAAAATATTTCTTTTAAATTCTTAAAGAATTATCTTGAATCTTATTACCGGACCCTGGCTATTTTACCCAGCGTCTCGATTGTTTTATCACCCGAGCGCAGTCGTATCCGGTAAAAATATATTCCGTTTGCGATCTCATTGCCTTCTTCATCAGTACCATCCCACCATGCCTCATGATACCCAATTTCTGTCGGCTGGCCAGTTCCTCCCTCCAGTAATCCTGATCTTTCATTTAAAACATTTGACGGAAAGAGCAATCTACGTATAGTACGCCCGGAAGCTGTAAAGAATTTCACCTCAATTTCATCTATGGTATTAGCGCCAAGTATTTCGTATGCCAGGAACATCTTATTCGTAAATGGATTAGGGAATTGTCCCAGTACTTTCACCTGGAATTCATTGGAAACTTCCATCTGGATACAGTCACGCTCACTTTGATTTCCATTATTATCCATGACGGTCACACAAAATGTATGAGTACCGTCAGAAAGTGCGGGTTGATACAGAATTCCGCTTGATGTGGCAGTAGCCATAGAATCTATAAAAGTATAATTACTTTTTAAAACCCGTTTATTATCCAGCTCAAGAATAATATTGTCCTGCTCGGTATTAATACCATTTTCATCATTTGCTACAATACTGATTCTTGGGCTGGGTGCTACAGCGCCGCGATTGCTAAAGAACTGGCCCTCAATAGACACTGTAGTATTTGGCGCTGAAATATCATTTGTATAGCCAACAGCATAGATACCATCTAAAGCTACCTGAGCGCTGATTACTCCCGGGGATACAACGACGGATGGCAAACGGCGCCAGGTTTTTAAAAGAGGATTGAATTTATAAATAGACGCAATACCATTCACTTCTGCGGAATTATACCATAGTTTTAAAAGGCCGTCAGGAGCGCTGTTAGAATTTTCTTTTAAAGAAATTTTGACAGAAGTAAATCCTATACCTTTTAAAAGTTGCACTCCGGGCTGTACGGTGGCGAATGTAGTATCTGCCTGCATACAGACCATAACTGGCTGGCTTACCGTACCTGAATTTAAAACCTCCAGTGTCGCGGCATTGTCCACACCGATCGGCGCAAAACTACTGCCATTCATAGTAGAGCCAATACCCGGAGCTATAACATAACATGAAAGCAGCACTGTATTTTCAGCCGAATTATTTTCTTTAAAACGATCTCCGCTATTATCTCCGGGTTTTGCCGTAACGGTTACTTTGATATTCTGAATATTCAGTGCTGCGGGATTCACAGGTATCAAAGCTATGGAGCTGCTATTAGCAGGAATAGAGATAGTAGTAGTACCCAATAGCTGAGCAGGTTGAGTACCGGTTTGTTCAAACTTCACTTCCACATCAGCAGCATCATTGTCATCCCAATTATAAATGCGTGCCCCAAGCTGGGCCCCCTGCGGTGTAGCATAGATATTGATAGTAGAGTTGATAGCGCGATTTCCTGATACCACTTGTTTGAAATCGCCCGGGGTTTTAGCATAGGCTGCCGGATCGGCTGTACCGCCAATAACAAATGAATACTCCTGTGAATTATAGGTTGATCCCGGGGTTATCACTTCAAATTCATATCTGACACGGCTGCCTTTTAAAGCCTGAACTCCGGCAACCATAGTGGTAGACCGATAGAATCCACCCGAAAGCGCCATAGGCATTATTTCCTGAAATACCGCCCCATCAGTTGCTGTAATATCAACGATCACATTTACAGAGGTAACCGGGACTCCTGAGAAAACTTTCACCTGGAAATCAAATGGCTGACCGGGCTGCACAGGGAGAGGATTTGTAGCAACGTCAGTAAATACGGGGGAATTACTGCTTAGAAGCACATTTCCTTCGGCTTCACTGGCTGTTGTAAAATCATTGCCATACGCCCGTATACCGATGGTATTCCCGCTGTATCCGGCAGGCACTTTTGCTATACCTGAGAATATTCCATTTTGAATAATAATCTGTTGCTCTGACCCCTTAACAGAATTTTCCTGATCATCATAAAGTTCTGCAAAAGCTTGGCCCGATTGAAAAGGAGCAGTGCCTTTAAAAGAAATGTCATCACCGGCCAGAGCATTTTCTTTTGTGGTCTGAAGGTTGATCGCCTTTTTTGCAATCCCGAATTGCAGTGCGGGATCGCCCAGGTAATTGCACTGTAGCAACATTGTCACAGCTATGGGATTATCATATCCTCCATAATTTCCAAAATACGTGGCCTTGCCTTCAGCAAAGAGATCACCAATATTATTGCCCCTGCTCGCCGGTGAAAAGAAGCTTTCAACTAAACCCTTTGCGAAATAGTAAGAGTTTTCTGTCCAGCCATACCCGGAGTTGCCCCAGGCAGCAATAGCGCCACGATCCTTTTCAAAAATAAATGCAGTTAAGAGCCCACCACCGGTTTCATAAGCTCCTGTAAAACAGGTAGGACTGGAAATTACGCAATACTTTCCACGATTAGACATTCTTTGTACGTCCGTTGGCAATAAGAGTCCCTTATCGTCCCAAACTGCTCCGCCGCCATGCCCCATATAGTTGATAAAAGCTGTGCCACGATCTATTTCATTAATAAGAGTACTCGTGCCGCCAAAATATTTATCAGATGGATTTCTAACGAATACGCGCCGTATTGAAACAGAGGATGGAATATTATTGACCAGATCGTTTGACTGTACTTCAAAAGCCGGATTATCACCCGCGATCAACACAGCAGAGCTCCTGTAATAGGCCAGGTCTGGTTCTTCCATATATGCTTTGCTTTTATCTACAATTGCCGTGAATTCTTCTTTCGTGGTAGCCGGGATACGCCCAACCAGTATTTCAGGAAAAATATCCCTGGTGATTTCATTATTGGAGGCGCGGTAATATCCATCAATAAACCCATATGTATAATCTGTCGGAGTAGTGCCCCAGCGAACCGTCTGCCAGTAATCAGGCAGGATTACGCCGGCATCCCCTGCCAATAATACATAACGCGGGGCAACACCCCATGAATAATACGCATAGTTTAAAAAGCTGCGGATCGCCTCTTTTGATTTTACACCATAATTAAATTCATCATTAATATCATTAATATCAGCGACCAGCACTTTAAAACCACGCACATCTTTTTCAAAATTCATCAATTTTACTACCGGGTTTTGCTGATCTCCGATGTCTTTTGAAAGAGGATTATACAGAGTCGTATCGGTAATTATTATATAGTCATAATCATTAGTAGCATCAGCCAGAGATGAGGATTTATCTTTTGTGATCGCCTTTGCTTTTAAAACCTGGTCTTCGCTTATAGCATAAAACTGCTCTTCCGGCGAGGCGACATAGCTTTGAAAGGCCAGTGTATATTGAGTTTCCGTTGAAGAATCGATACCTCTCGTCGTTCGAATAGCCGGATTTATGATTCGTGAGATCCCTTTTCTGTAAATGAGAATATCAGGTCGTGTAAAATTACTTATATAAAATGTGTAGAGGCCGTTGGTACCTTTCTCAGGGATTGAAAACGGAATAATATTATTGTGTGCTTTATACAACCGCTGATAGCTGATCTGCAGCCAGTTTACATAAAAACTTGGCACAGCCTGCGATGATACGGAGCAATCAAAAACATTACTCACCGTGACAATACTACCCTCAGCATCCGCAGCAGCTGTCATCGGAATAGATATGCCCAGCTCGCTATTTTCCTCATCTACTTTGAATTGCCGGATCCCTGACCATGACGCTTTTAAAGCGCGTTGTTTATTAATATAAATTTCCGCATTATGCTCCTCCTTACCAGGACATTGTACATCATTGATCAGATCCGTACTTCCATGCAGCATTGCTGTCATCTGAATTGCACTCCCACTAAGAGCATCCGGCTGGGGCAACTCAACTTTAAAAACAGCAGTCTTATTCGCCTGCACCCGTTCCCAAAAAAATTGATCTCCCTGGAAACTCAACTGATTAGTATCTTTAGTATATCCAGTTCCGCCAAATCTCTCAAAAACCAAGTTGTATTCTGTGAAAACTGTGCTTTTAAAAGACTGCCCGCGCAAATCTGTCGCACGTGCCGGATCGGTTATCTTAATATCGCCTGACTCCTCTACCAGACGCCTCCCAAGCGCATTCCCCCAGGTCAGCGCATACACATTCTCGTTGGTTTCGGGATCGCCGTAAATATCGCGGTCACGGTTTTTAAAATGCTGCCTGTTCGGCTCCCCGAAAAATTCAATATACTCCTCCGTTACACCGCCTTTTTCCAGTTTGTCGTTACCTCGGTCGTACACATAGATCGGAACTTCCACACCTTTATTCCAAAGCTGGAGCGTTGCCGTATTTATGCTTTCAATCGGAATACCGCCTTTTAAAAGTTCACCAGCGCTTACTCGGACCACACCTTCCTTATCAATAATTATTTTATAATTAAATCCATCAGGCGCATTCGGGATTTGTTTTAAAAGTGAAGCAGAGAGGACAGAATTCTTATCTTTTTTGCCATTTTTAAAACTCCTTGTTTTAAAAGCTGACATCGGAGAATTGGCAATTTCACGAAGATGTATCGAAGCCGGTGATGTGATACGCAGCGTAATCGAACGCGAAAAACTCACCATACCTGTCCCGCCATCAAACGAATACGGTTTTAAAACCAAACTCGAAACCGGCGCACCGCGCATATTTCCCAAATACGTAAGTTCTATACTTTCTTTAAAAGACAACGATGTGTTTTCTTTTAAAGAAGCAGTCTTTTTTGCAGTGCTTGTTGTTGTGGCGGGCTGTACCATTCCTTCATTTGGCGAATGATCAACGGAAGTAAGAAATTTCACCGGGCCGGTTTTAAAACGCTCTTCCGCACTTTTTTTTACAAGCGTTACAGTAGCACCTTCCGGTAGTAAGAGGGTTTTTGAAAAGCCGTAAAAAACACCATTTTCCAAACGGAACGAACCCTCACCTGGACTGACCTGCGTACCTAATCCCGTTTGGCCATCTTTTAAAAACTTCGGTGCAGGAATCGATATCTCGATCAGGATACTTTTCTCAGATTCCTGGCTCAGTGAATATTTCCATGACTTATCGGGCGATGATGAAGACGGGTTTCCGTATGAATACGAAAAAAATGCGGTTAGAATTAGAAGGAGCAGAAACTTTCGGATTATAAAAAATCGTGTAGACATTTTTTGAAATAATTAAATACTGCGTAAAAAATGCAAAAGCTTCTTTTAAAAGAATTTCACTTTTAAAACTCCTTAAAGAAAAGCGTAAGACTGTCTCCTGCCAGAAGACATCATGCAAAACTACCGAGCTTTTGAATGACAAGCAAACGGTATTCAGTAAATAGTATTATTTCCATGCTTTTAAAATCTCCGGCCTAATCGGGCTTTACTTTTTTTTAAAAGCATTGCGGATTACGCGGGATTTTGGTAATTTCGCTTCCTTTCATAGCCGAACCGCGCGAAAAAATTCGAACAGACAATATTCTTTTAAAAGCTTTTAAAAAAGATTTCTTCCATTAATATTATTATTTCCATGCAATACGAAAAACTCACCCCACCGGCAAACGGCGAAAAGATCACCGTTGGACAAAACGGCGTTTTAAATGTCCCTGATCAGCCGGTAATTCCATTCATCGAAGGCGACGGAACCGGACCCGATATCTGGGCAGCAACCGTGCGCGTCCTCGACGCAGCAGTAGAAAAAGCGTACGGCGGAAAACGCAAAATTCAGTGGTTTGAAATATACGCCGGTGATAAAGCAAATGAAGTGTACGGGCCAAATACCTGGTTGCCGGAAGATACTTTAAATGCAATTCGCGAATATACAGTTGCAATTAAAGGACCGCTTACCACTCCTGTTGGCGGTGGAATTCGCTCGATCAATGTTGCACTTCGCCAAATTTTAGATCTTTATGTCTGCCTCCGTCCTGTTCGTTATTTTAAAGGTGTACCTTCCCCGGTAAAAGCTCCCGAAAAAGTTGACATGGTGATTTTCCGTGAGAATACGGAAGATATTTATGCGGGAATTGAATTCCAGGCAGGAACGCCGGAAGCCGAGAAGTTTTTAAAAATGATCCAGGACGAATTTCCTAAAATGGCGGAGAAAATTCGTTTTGGTAAGGAAGCTCCTGGGGAAGTTGGGCTTGGTGTAAAACCTGTTTCTCGTCCGGGTTCGCAGCGTTTGATCCGCGCGGCACTTTTGTATTGCATCGCGAATAACCGCAAATCGCTGACACTTGTACACAAAGGAAATATCATGAAATTCACGGAAGGCGGATTCCGTGACTGGGGTTATGAATTAGTAAAATCTGATTTTAGCGATAAAGCAATTTCGTGGGACGATTCACAAGGCAAACCAGGAGATAAAATTCTTGTAAAAGATGCAATTGCCGACGCTTTCCTTCAGCAAATTTTAACGCGCCCGGAAGAATATGACGTCATTGCGACACTGAACCTTAATGGCGATTATATTTCCGACGCACTTGCAGCACAGGTTGGCGGAATTGGAATTGCGCCGGGCGCGAATATCAATTACAACAACGGTTTTGCGGTATTTGAAGCAACGCACGGAACAGCACCGAAATATGCGGGATTAGACAAAGTAAATCCGGGTTCATTAATTCTTTCGGGTGAAATGATGCTTCGCTATATGGGCTGGACGGAAGCTGCTGATCTGATAATTACCAGTATGGACGGTGCAATTCAACAGAAAACTGTAACGTATGATTTTGCACGCCTGATGGACGGAGCGAAAGAAGTAAAAACTTCGGAATTTGGCGATGCGATGATCGCTCAAATGTAATTTTTAAAAAGCTTTATAAAAGTTTTTAAAATAGTTTTAAAAAATTCAGGACGTTCATATTGTGGGCGTCCTGCGTTTTATTATATCGTTTTTAAAAAGTAGTTTTAAAACATAATTTTTAAAAGCTTTTAAAAACATTTACAACATTAATTTTAAAAAATTCAGGTAAATTCTCGTGGCGTCAAAGACAAAATATATTTTTATTACAGGTGGCGTGCTTTCGTCGCTTGGCAAGGGAATCGCTTCGGCGTCGCTGGGGCTGCTTTTAAAACAGCGTGGATTTACCGTGACGGTGATGAAATTCGACCCGTACATCAATATTGATCCGGGCACGATGAATCCGTATCAGCACGGTGAAGTGTACGTAACGGACGACGGAGCAGAAAGCGATTTGGATCTGGGGCATTACGAGCGTTTTCTCGATGTTTCCATGACGAAGGCAAATAATGCGACTGCCGGCCAGGTCTATCTGCACGTGATCCAAAAAGAGCGCAAAGGCGGCTATCTGGGGAAAACCGTTCAGGTCATTCCGCATATTACGGACGAGATCAAGCGCCGCATGAAAACTTATGATGGTGAATTTGACTTTGTTCTCATCGAAACCGGTGGCACGGTTGGCGACATTGAATCACAGCCATTTTTGGAAGCAGCGCGTCAGCTTTGCTGGCAGTTGGGTTCGCAGAATACGCTGAATCTGCATTTGACATACGTTCCCTATATTCGCTCAGCGGGTGAATTAAAAACAAAACCAACACAGCACTCCGTCAAGCTTTTGATGGAATTCGGG
>JAZKFS010000006.1:38745-49026 GCA_040386315.1 Bacteroidota bacterium | reverse complement strand
AAATAGCGGTTATCTACACCTTGATTTTTAGCCCAAATAGCTATTGAGAAATAAAATGCATTTATCAGAAACCAAGCCAGAAAGCATTTTAAAAGATACAAGTTTAAAAACTTTGTAAATTCTTTAGTTCTATTCTCATCTAAAATTTTCAAGGAAAATCACTTTTAAAGCATTAACAAATTTTACCTTTAAACCGCCTCGTTCACCACATCAGCCACTTCATCCTCAATATGCAAACGCTCATCAATCAATCGCAGCAATTCCTCACACACCTCAGCAACATCAATCTTCTGCAATACATCAGCCGCAAAAGCATGAAGCAGCAAAGCACGCGCTTTCTCCTCGCCAAGTCCACGCGCGCGAAGGTAAAACATCGCTTCTTCGTCAAGCTGTCCCGTCGTTGCGCCATGGCTGCATTTTACGTCGTCAGCATAAATTTCGAGCTGCGGCTTCGTGTTAATCGTCGCGTTTTTGGAAAGCAGGATATTGCGGTTTGACTGAAATGCATTCGTCTTTTGCGCATCAGCGCGAACCATGATTTTCCCGTTAAAAACGCCCGTTGATTCATCGTCGAGAATTCCTTTGTACAGCTCATTGCTCTGGCACTTTGGCACCGCGTGGTCAGCCAGCGTATGATTGTCCACGTGCTCACGGCTCTTAAGCACATATAAACCATTAAAATTCGACTCGCAAAACTCACCATTCAGCAGTGCGTTCATATTATTGCGAATTACCCCACCGCCAAGCGAAACCGTCGTCGCCGTGAAATTACTCGTCCGCTCCTGGTGCACCTGTGTCGTATTCACCGCAAAAGAATTATCCGAATCATTCTGCACAATGTGCATTTTTAAAACCGCATTCTCATCAAGGAAAATCTCGCTCACGGCGTTTTTAAAACTCTCGTTTTCGCCAAGCGTGTGCGTTGTTTCAATGATTGTTGCCTGTGAATTTTTGCCGAGAATAATAAGATTTCGCGGCTGCGTTAGTCTGTTTTCCGCGCGCGAATCAATAATATTTACAATGTGAATCGGATGCTCGGCAATTTTGCCATTCGGCACAAACACAAACGCGCCATCATGCGCAAATGCCGTTGAAAGCGCCGTAAAAGCTTCGTTTTTAAAGCTCGCGTGCTGTGCGAAATGTTTTTTAAAAAGCTCGGAATTTTCACTTTCCGCGTTTTTAAAACCTGTGGTAATTATCCCGTCAGCTTGTTTTAAAAGCATGGATAATTCCTTTTTAAAAACGCCGTTCACAACAACCAAAATCGTTGCCTGGAGCTTTTTAAAAAGAAGCGGCGCAATGTCCTCGCGCGTCAGATCGCTCG
The DNA here is from genome assembly GCA_040386315.1 of Bacteroidota bacterium. Lineage (GTDB taxonomy): Bacteria > Bacteroidota > Ignavibacteria > Kapaibacteriales > DASPKH01 > DASPKH01. The sequence continues at coordinate 47,702 of JAZKFS010000006.1, read as the reverse complement.
CATCATCGGGCAAATACGTCTTCCACTCGTATTTGAAAAGCGGCTGAACGCTCGTATATTTCCACTCTTCATGCCGCTGCGTGGGAAACCCCAGCGTTTTAAAAACTTCCAGCGCATGTTCGCGGATAACTTGCGTTTCGGCTTTCGCACTGCCATTAAGCGCATTTTCAAAACGTTTAAAATCGCGCAAAAACTGGTCTTGTAGAGCTGTTTGAGGTGTAATCTGATTCATTTATAATTTCAATATTTTGTTACTGTCATTCTGAGCGGAGCGAAGAATCTATGAAAGACGTTGCTAAAAAACTCCTCGCCAAAAAACTAACGTGATATTCTGACGCGGATGTTTCGCTCTCGCTCAACATGACAAACTATATAAATTGTCATTCTGAGCATAGCGAAGAATCTACGGCTGCCGTTGCGCTAAAACCAACCTTCGCTCAAATCTTTCCATTCCAGATTCATTGATTCAATCAAAGCAATTTTCTTTTTCCGCAACAATCCTTTTAAATACTTCTCACGATTTAAAGCAACGTGAACATCATTTGTTTCTTCAAAATACACAAGTTTCGTCAGATGATATCTGCCTGTAAAACCTTCAAAAGTCTTATTCTTGTGCTGGCCAACTCTTTTTAAAAGCTCGCTAGTCATGCCAATGTAAAGCACACGCGAATAATTTGACATTATGTATACGTGATACTGCATTTTTATATTTGTCATTCTGAGCAGAGCGAAGAATCAGCGGCAGAAGATACTAACGCGAACTTCTGACGTAGATTCTTCGCTACGCTCAGAATGACACCGCGAGAAAATGACTTTTAAAAATAATTTTTAAAGTATTGTCTAAAAGAATTTACGCTTCTGCCATTTCCGGTTTAATCCAGTCGTACCCTTTTTCCTCAAGCTCGAGCGCAAGCACTTTGCCGCCGGTTTTCACGATTTTGCCCTTGTAAAGCACGTGCACGAAATCCGGCACGATGTAGTCAAGCAGGCGCTGATAGTGGGTGATGACAATCGTCGCATTTTCCGCCGAACGAAGCTTGTTCACGCCGCCCGCTACAATGCGAAGCGCGTCAATATCAAGGCCGGAATCGGTTTCGTCGAGCACGGCAAGTTTCGGCTCCAGCATCGCCATCTGGAAAATCTCGTTGCGCTTTTTCTCACCGCCGGAAAAACCTTCGTTGAGCGAGCGGCTGAGGAAGCTCTGGTCCATTTCCACGAGCTTCATTTTCTCCCGCATCATCGCGATAAAGTCCATCGCATCGAGCGTTTCCATGCCGCGATGCTTGCGAACCTCGTTGACCGACGCTTTTAAAAAGTTCGCCGTCGAAACGCCCGGAATTTCCACTGGATACTGAAACGCAAGGAAAACGCCTTCGCGGGCGCGCTCTTCCGGCGCCATATCGAGCAAATCCTTCCCTTCAAAGCGCACTTCGCCGCCCGTGATTTCGTAATCCTCGCGGCCAGCCAGCACCGACGCCAGCGTGCTTTTACCGGAACCGTTCGGCCCCATGATAGCGTGAATCTCGCCCGCTTTCACAGTCAGGTTTATCCCTTTTAAAATTACGTTTCCGTCTATCGCGGCGTGTAAATTCTTGATTTCTAACATTGTTTTGTCTTTTTAAAAACTATTAAATTTTATATTTTTCTTTCCAGTTTTGGAGTTCAGCGATTATCGCCTTTTCACTTTCTCGAATCCATTCTTTTTGTTTTTCTTGGGTTTCGGCGCGAATCCAGTTGTTTACTAATTCATCATGTTCATGATAATGTCCAGCAAAATCAGACCAATGTTGAGAATTGCAATCGTTTGAAACTACTTCATAAATTTTAGTTATTCCTTCAAAAACTCCTAAATCATGTTTTAAAACTTTGTCTGAATAATAACTAATAAGCGTTATCATTGCTTCTTCTTGATTTGGCAGCTTTATGGCTAATTCTTTTAGAGCCTTTTCAAAATATTCTTTTAAAACTAAAGAATTTTCATTTTCAGAAATTCCGGCTGTAATTGCTAACGAAATGCTGTGTACACCTTCTTCCAAACCAACTTCAGCAGCTTTTATCAAATCGGAATTTGAATTATGTCCTAAGACAATGTGCGCTAATTTCTGCTGAAAATTCATTTTTAAAAGCTTTTAAAAGTCTTCAACGCAAAGGTTCGCGAAGGTTTCGCAGAGGCACGCAAAGGTTTTAAAATATTTTTAAAAACTCACCGCACTCACTAACTCACCGCACTCCCAAAACTTCTTACCCAACACTTCCTTCCAAACTCACCGCCAGAAGTTTCTGCGCTTCAACGGCGAATTCCATCGGAAGCTGGTTCATCACTTCTTTACAATAGCCGTTCACAACGAGCGCTACGGCGTCTTCCGTCGAGATGCCGCGCTGATTGCAGTAGAAAAGAATATCTTCTCCGATTTTCGACGTCGTAGCTTCGTGCTCGATTTGCGCTGTAGGATTTTTCGCTTCGATATACGGGAACGTGTGCGCGCCGCATTTGTCGCCAAGAAGCAGCGAGTCGCACTGCGAGAAGTTACGTGCGCCGTCGGCAGCTTTGGCAATTCTCACCAGGCCGCGATATGAATTCTGGCTTTTACCCGCGGAAATCCCTTTTGAGACGATGCGGCTGCGCGTGTTTTTGCCGAGGTGAATCATTTTCGTGCCGGTGTCGGCCTGCTGCATATTGTTCGTCACCGCCACGGAATAGAATTCGCCAATGGAATTATCGCCTTTTAAAATCACGCTCGGATATTTCCACGTTATCGCCGAACCCGTTTCCACCTGCGTCCACGAGATTTTTGAATTATTTCCGGCGCAAATTCCGCGCTTCGTCACGAAATTATAAATCCCGCCTTTGCCTTCCTTATCGCCCGGATACCAGTTCTGCACGGTCGAATATTTCACTTCCGCTTTTTCCATCGCAACGATTTCCACCACCGCCGCATGAAGCTGATTTTCGTCGCGCATCGGCGCCGTACAGCCCTCAAGATAGCTTACGTACGCGCCATCTTCCGCCACAATCAGCGTACGCTCAAACTGGCCCGTATTGGCGGCATTGATGCGGAAATACGTGGAAAGCTCCATCGGCGAGCGAACGCCCTTCGGAATAAAACAGAAGGAACCGTCGGTGAAAACGGCAGAATTTAGAGCAGCGTAAAAATTGTCGGTGTACGGCACAACCGAGCCGATGTACTTGCGCACAAGCTCCGGATGCTCGCGAATCGCCTCGCTCATAGACATAAAAATGATGCCCACTTCAGCAAGCTTTCCTTTAAAAGTCGTCGCAACGGAAACCGAATCCAGAACCGCATCAACGGCAATCCCCGAAAGGCGCTGCTGCTCGAGGAGTGAAATTCCGAGCTTGTCGAATTCTTTTAAAATCTCCGGGTCCACTTCGTCCAAGCTATTCACCTGCTTTTTCTTTTTTGGCTCGGCATAATAGCTGATTGACTGGAAATCCGGCTTGTGATAATGCACATTCGCCCAGTCCGGCTCAATCATCGTCAGCCAGTGGCGATACGCTTTTAAACGCCATTCCAGCATCCATTCCGGCTCATTTTTCTTCGCGGAAATCATGCGGATGACGTCTTCGCTGAGGCCAATCGGCACAATATCCTGCTCGATGCTGGAAACGTGACCGTACTTGTACTCGGCGCTGGTTACTTCTTCGAGAATATCTAATTCCTGTTCCTGAGCCATGTTTTTCTATATTTTAAAACTTTTTAAAAGTATCGTTTTTAAAAGATTGCTTTTAGGACGTTTTTTATATCCGACTATTTCAGTCGTATATCGAACGTTTTTAAAAAACGCATACGTTCTTTTCGAGAACGCAAATTTACGACTATTTCTGTCGGATTACAAACGCGCTCAGGTTTTAAAACACTTTTAAAAGCAAAAAAGCGATAATGCCGAAACATTACCGCTTTTTTAAAATTATTCTTTTTAAAAGAAAATTATCTCACCACGCGCAATTCATAACGAACCTTCTGCCCGTTCTGCTCTGCAATTACCCAATATGAGCCGCTTGCAAGATTTTTTGTATCGAAAGGAATGGTGTGATTTCCATTGATATTCCCTTTAAAAATCTCCTGAACTGTTGCGCCGTTTGCGTCAATAATCCAGACATTCACAACAGATTCTTTTGTAGTTTTTAAAAGAATTTGCGTTGTTGTAGCAACAGGATTTGGCGCTACATTTTCGATTTTTAAAGAACCGTCAGGAAGCTCTGAGTATTCGATTGAAGTTGTATTGACTACTACCTGTGCTTCGTCGCTCGTATCGGCACCACACGCGCCTGTTACGATAGCACGATATGCACCTTCATCTGATTTCTGTGCACTTGGGATTGTATAAGTAGGTGAAGTCGCACCGGAAATAGTCATACCATTTTTTTGCCATGTAAAGTTATTGTTCTCACCAGAAGCTGCTGCTACCAGGTTAATTGGCTGTCCAACAGTAGTATTGACATTTCCAGGATGTAAACTGATTGTAGTCGCAGGATTAACGGCTACTGCTGCTACCTGGCTTGTAACCGGAGTAGTGCTGCATGTGCCGGTAATGCGGACAGTATAATTACCATTTAGAGAAGGAGTTGCATTAGGAACTGTGTATGTTGCAGTTGTAGCACCGGGGATCATTTGCGCGTCTTTATACCACTGGTAGGATGGATTTGTACTAATTGCCTGTACGCTCAGTGATAAAGGCTGACCCTCGCAGATAGTAGCTGCCTGAGGTTGAGCTGTTATGGAAGGCCCTTGGCTGATAGTAATAGCACCACTTTCTTTAACTACTCCTGATGAGCTGACTACCCGTATACGATATTGATTTCCGGTGAGCAGGTTTGTTGGAATAATCCACTGATACGATGGCCCACTAAGATTAGAATCAATTTTTTGGAATGGCTGTCCATCACCGTTTGAAATATACAAAGCATATTTTTCACCGGTCGAAAATCCAATCCCTGACCATTGTAAAGTCTGCTGTGTAGCACCGCACCATTTTTCACCCCCTACCGGTGAAATCATTTCAAGTACTGCAAATACTTCTTTTGCTAAAAACCCATCCGAGGAACCGGAGAGTGTATTTTTAAAGGGATTTTCTGATATAGCGAAATTAGATGAGGATGTACCACCGACCATGTACAAATTATTTTTGCTGTCTAGGGCAAGTCCATTGAGGATATCAGTTTTATTGCCTCCAACTAAACCTGCATTTTGAACTCCATTGGGATTGAGTTTAACAACAAATCCATCATTTGTTCCTGTCAGGCTCTTTTTTGTAGCTTCGGTTGTAGAAGGAAAATTACTCGATGTGGTTGTACCAGTAATATAATAATTACCTTCAGCATCCATTACAAGATCTTTAACGGTTTCTGCTGCTGACCCGCCCATAACAAAGGTGAATGGAAGCAGTTTTCCTGCTTTATCAAATTGTCCTGCAAATATATCCAGCCCTCCTTTTTTTTCACCGCCTGTAGTAACAGAACCCGAAGGGAAATTGGTAGCTGTCGCAGTGCCATAACTGGAGTTTGTTTCACCGGCAATATAAATAATGTCATTTGGCCCTAATCCGATTCCACGAACGCGATCATCTCCGGAACCTCCAATGTAAGTCGAAAATGTCTGTGTACTCAGTGAACTATTAAACTTAACAACAAACCCATCTACGGCAAGATTATACGTGTTATCAAATGGTTTTGACTGCCCGTTAAATTGAGACGGGATCGGTGCCGTCGGATAGTTACCGGAAGATGTTTCACCAGCTACATATATATTACTACTAGCATCTACAGCAATAGCATATGCGATGTCATCATCACCGCCGCCTAGGAAAGTACTATATAGCAAGCTTCCGCCCGAAGCTATTTTAATTACAAATGCATCAAATGAGCCATTTTGTGTGCGGTCAAATACGCTGAGAGTTGTCGGAAAATTTGTTGAATTGGTTTTTCCTGTCAGGTAGATGTTATTGTTGAGATCAGCTTTCATAGCAAGAGCATATTCATCCTTCGTACCACCTACATAAGTAGAATATATCAGGTCACTCCCTGTGTTATTGAGACGACATACAAAAACATCAATGCTACCCTGTGCGGTCTGGCTGACGGCGCCGCTTTTCGTTGGAAAGTCCGTTGAATTAGTCTCACCAACTACACAAATATTACCAGCGCCATCAATACTAATATCACGGATAGCTTCGTCGCCGCTGCCCCCAATAAATGTTGATGACACAATTGACGTTATTGCGGGATTAAATCTCGTAACCACAGCATCTGTACCAAGACCAAATGTAATATCATACGATCCCGCTTGCACAGGATAATCGTCAGAAGCGCTCCATCCTGCTGTAATAATATTGCCCGAAGGATCTACTACTACAGATGTCATTTCATCATCCATGCCGCCACCGACATATGTTGCATATACGGTAGGATCAATGATCAATGGCAGGGTTGGATCATATTTTCCACAATTAAAAGTAACTGCATTTCCTGTAATTTTAAAACTGCATTCAACTTTGGATTGTTTTCCTTCAATCTCCTGGTATGCTAAAAGCTTTCCATTATAAATAGAGCCATATTGTGTTGCAAGTTTCAGATTTCCAAGGGCATCGGTCGAAACTTCATCAGCGCCTGTGAATTTCAGACTAATATTACGTGGATCAGCTCCCGGCTTTACTACAAAGTCATAGCGCGGAAGACCGTTATCAAGCGTTACAACAGCATCAATCCCGTCATAAATATTCGTCGCTGTCAATGTTTTAAAACTACGCGCCTTTCTTACCCAATTCTGCGGGTCCTTTCCGTAAAAGTAATTATATTCGCCACTTTCCTGAACCGATCCTTTAAAAGATGCAGGATTAGAACCCGTAAATTCCATTTTTACAGACTGGCCTTTTTGATGTACTGTTTTGCTTTCTAATGAAACTTCTTTTTTAAAAAAGTCATAAATCAACGCTTCTTTTGTAACTGAAAATTTTAATCCAGATAGTGATGTTTTAAAAAGAATATCACCATTCCACTGAGACTTATTCTCAATGAAAACACCTTCTTTAGGCGGCGATGATATTAACGTACCGCTATGTGCATACACCTGCATTGTAAGCAGTGCGCACAAAGACATGAAAATTGTAGAGCTTTTAATCATAATAACCATCCGTATATTAATAATAATTGGTGTTAAGCAGAATAGAATAAAGGAGATACAACCAGGTAACTTCGTGATTGGAACAGTTTGAATTGCTTTAAATTACCACACTTTCCTTTTAAAAACAACAGAAAATATAGAATCACTTTTAAAACGAAAAAAGGCAATTCTTTTTAAAAAGAATTGCCTTTAAAAACTACTGTATATTCGCCTAATACTTCCGTTCCATCGGCTGGTATTTCGTAATTCTTACTGGTTTGTACTGAAGCTCCACATCATTATCCCGTTTCCATGCCATCGTATGCTGCATAAAATTCGCATCGTCACGCGCGGTAAAATCCTCACGCGCATGTCCGCCACGTGATTCCTTCCGGGCAATCGCTCCGTATGTAATTGTTTCAGCAACATCTAAAAGATTTTCAAGCTCAAGCGCTTCGAGCAAATCTGTATTAAACTGCTTGCCTTTGTCGTCAATCGTGATATTCTGATAGCGGGCGCGCAATAATTTCAGCTCATCAATCATAGACTGCATTGCTTTTTCTTCACGATACACACCAACCTTATCCATCATTTTGTCCTGGAGCTCACGACGGATAACACCAACTTTCTCGCCACCAGCGCTGTTTAAAGCCCAGTTCATGCGCTCGCGCGTCCATGCTTCAGGGTCAGCCGGAAGGTCTGTAAATTGAGCGCCGGACTCGAGGAATTTCACCATTGCTTTTCCGGAGCGGCGTCCGAATACAATGAGGTCAAGAAGTGAGTTTGTACCAAGGCGATTTGCACCGTGAACACTCACGCACGCAGCTTCGCCCGCTGCATAAAATCCTGTAACAGGCGTATTATTCACATCACGAATTACCTGCCCGTCGTCATTCGTCGGCACTCCACCCATAGCGTAGTGCGCTGTTGGCTGGATTGGAATCAGCTCAGTTTTCGGCTCAACACCAAGATATGTACGCGCAAAACCGGTGATTTCCGGAAGTTTTTCTTCGATAATTGCCGGGTCAAGATGCGTTAGATCAAGCCCGATATATTCGGTTCCGTCATTTCCTTTAAAACCACGTCCTTCGCGGATTTCCGTGATAATTGCACGGCTCACCATGTCGCGCGGAGCAAGGTCTTTTACGGTTGGTGCGTAGCGCTCCATGAAGCGCTCGCCGTCTTTATTGCGGAGAATTCCACCTTCACCGCGTGCAGCTTCGGAAACGAGAATTCCTAATCTCCACAAACCTGTTGGGTGAAACTGGATAAATTCCATATCCATCAGCGGCAAACCACGGCGGTATGCGATTGACATTCCATCGCCTGTTCCTGCGTGAGCGTTTGATGTGATTTGGTAAACACGCCCGTTTCCGCCGGTTGCAAATAAAACTGCTTTCGCGTGGAATGTGTGAACTTCGCCCGTCATGATATCAATCGCCACAACGCCGCAGCAAACATCGCCATTCATCACAAGGTCGGTCACGTAATATTCAGAGAAGAAATTTACGCCGTTTTTTAAAGCATTTTCATACAGTGTGTGTAGCATCACGTGGCCTGTGCGGTCAGCCGCGTAGCATGAGCGCTTTACAGGATTACGTTTTGAATACGGGTCATCAGGATTTTCCGGGCGCGTGTGTCCACCGAAACGCCGCTGAGCAATTAAGCCATCTTTGGTACGAGAGAACGGCATTCCCATGTGCTCCAGCTCGATAATCGCACGAACCGCGTCAAAGCACATCGTGTCAATCGAATCCTGGTCGCCGAGGTAATCCGAACCTTTTACCGTGTCGAACGCGTGCCATTCCCATGAATCTTCTTCCTCATTTGCCAAAGCCG
>JAZKFS010000006.1:0-38735 GCA_040386315.1 Bacteroidota bacterium | reverse complement strand
GGCCCCCGCCACATCCGCGACGAGCTGGTCGTCGGAAACGCCGCCCTGAGCCGCGCCCGTATGCGAACGAAGCGGGTGAACTTTCGTCAAGACCGCGCATGAATACGGCTTCTGAACTTCCACAGCTGCGCGCAGTCCCGCGCCTCCTGCCCCGATAATAATTACGTCAAATTGATGTGTCATTTTTTGAGATTTTTTAGTGTCTTTTTTAAATCTTTTGGTGAGCTTAGTTTTTAAAACTACTTTTTAAAACTTTAAAAATCTTCCTATTCAGTTGTCATTCCCGCGTAGGCGGGAATCTATCTTCATTCTTTTACAAAGTGTTTTAAAAACTACTTTTTAAAAGGCAAAAAATTAGTTCAGTTTCCAGTTGTGAACGCTCAATACCGTGTCAAAACCAAGGTACGTGAAAAACAGCGCTGCGCCGATCAGCACAACCAAAGCGCCGATATAAAGACCACGCGGCAGTTTGTAATCACGCAAAATATTCCACATTCCCTGCACTCCATGGTACATTCCGAGAACAATGAAGCCAAGATAAAGGAATTGGAACATCGGGTCAGAAAGGCGGTCAACCGAGCGGTTAAAATCATGTCCTGACATCTCAGTCCAGTGCACCATGAAAAAGTGGCCGATGGTGAAAAGCACAAGCAAGAGGCCAGAAATTCGCTGAAAATACCATGCAAAAGCTGAGCGGCGGGATTTTGTAGCTCGCACGTTTACTTCGAGTGCCGGAGGAGCCAAAGCCGGTTCAGGAGCAGTAGTAGTCGGGTTTTCCATATTTTTAAAACTCGTTAGAGGTAATTTCTTTTTAAAAACTTTTTGGGGTTAATGCTTATCAGCAAACGGGTCCATGAAAATCAGGACTGCCATGAAAAGCATCAGGGTAATTCCGATAAAATACACGATACGAAGCGTGAACTTGTGATAGCGCGAGCCGTTGCCCAAATCAACCGTTGCAATACGGATTCCATTCATCGAGTGGAAAATCACAAATGCAAAAAGCCCCCACTCAGCAACTTTAAAAACCGGCTGCGTGAAGGTCGCCATTTCATCATTAAACGCCTGCATGCCTTGTGTGAGGCCGCGCAGAGCCAGAATATGCACAAATAAATACACCGTAAGTGCCACACCGGAAACGCGGTGAAGCATCCACGCCCACGAGCCCGCATGACGCTTATATGCAAGCATAATGCGCGACCACGTTCCGACGGGTGCTTGTGACTGTTGGTACGCCATTGGAGATTAACCTTTAAAAGTTATAGTACGATATGAATTTCGGTTGTAAGCGGCGTCATGGTTGCTTTTTAAAAATAAAAAACATTGCCGTCCTCAAAATTACGGAAATTTGAGAGAACGGCAATGTTTTGAGCTTTTAAAAGTTTTAAAAACTTTCTAAAACTTTTTCTTTTAAAAATTACGTAACCGCTTCCTTCTTTCTCCAGATGTAGAAAACCGGAATTCCCGCCAGTACAATCGCCAGCCCCGGATAGGTAAACTGCGGTTTAAAAATCAGGAGGTCAATACAAATCGCGAGCGCAGCAACGATATACAACGCAGGTAAAATAGGGTAACCAAACGCTTTGTATGGACGCTCAACATCAGGACGTTTGCGGCGGAGAATGAAAATTCCAGCAATCGTCAAGATGTAGAAAATCAGTACTGCAAAAACGACATAATCCAGCAAATCGCCGTAACGCCCCGACAAACACAAAATACACGCCCAAATCCCCTGCGCCACAAGCGCGCCCGACGGAACGCCATTACGATTCAACTCACCCGCTTTTTTAAAAAACAAACCGTCTTTCGCCATTGCAAAATAGACGCGCGCGCCGGATAAAATCAAGCCGTTATTACAGCCAAACGTCGAAACCATGATAAGAACTGCCATTATAATTGCCCCCGCCTCACCAAAAATCCCTGATGCAACTGCCGTTCCAACGCGGTCATTTGTTGCAAATTGAATTCCACGCGAGAAAATATCCGTTCCCGCCGGATTTCCCTCTACTGGAAGAACAAGCAAATACGCGACATTGGCAAGAATATACAGCAACGTTACAACGGTCGTTCCGACAAATAAACTAATAGGAATCGTACGTTTCGGATTGACGATTTCACTTCCAGTAAATGTCACATTATTCCACGCATCACTTGAAAAAATCGAGCCGACCATCGCAACGCCAATCATTGCCATGAGCATCATTCCCGAAAGCGATTCGCGATTCACAATTTGCCCGTTTTCAACGACGGTTCGCGAAGCATTCCAGAAATTATTCCAGTTTTGCGCCATCGCTTCGGGATTTTGCGCAACGGTAATTCCAAGCAAAATCAGCCCCGCAAGCGCCAGGACCTTCGCCGCCGTAAACGTATCCTGAATGAACTTCCCTCCTTTTAAACCGCGCGTATTGACCCACGTGAGGAAAATCACGCTCACAATCGCCAGCAGTTGCGCGCCCGTAATTTTTAAAAAGCCGAAATCCATGAGAATATTATTTTCACTCACAGCCGGAATTAAAACGCCGGTGAATTTCGCAAAAGCAACTGCTACCGCCGCAATCGTGCCGGTCTGGATGACCATAAAAAGCGTCCAGCCGTAGAGAAATCCTATGAGTTTCCCGTAGGATTCACGCAGATAGACGTACTGCCCGCCTGCGTGCGGCATCATACCGGCGAGCTCGCCATAGCTCAGAGCGCCAATTAGCGTCAGCACGCCGGTAATAAACCACACGAGCAGCAAATGGCCCGGCGAGCCGACCGTACGAGCAATATCTGCGCTCACGATAAAAATCCCGGAGCCGATCATCGAACCAATCACGATCATGATCGCGGTTCGCAGGTTGATTTCTCTTTTAAATTCGCGTTCTTCCGTTGGTTGTTCCATGTTTTAAAAAGTAAATATTTTTACAATCAACTCCCGTTTTTAAAAACAAAAACCTCGCCAAATTTTTTCAGCGAGGTTTTAAAAATACACTTTCTTTTTAAAAAGTTTTTAAAAAGATTTTTTAACGATCTTCTACAGGACGTCCTTCAGCAGCAGCACGGACTTTACTGTGCTTGATTGAATAGGTGTAATAAATTACAAGTCCAATCGCAAGCCAGCCGACAAGGCGGAAAATATGCATGTAATCCGTCATGAGCGAAAGCATCATCGCCCCGCAGGAAATAATCCCAAGAATAGGCACAAGCGGCACAAGTGGCGTTTTAAAAGCACGGGGCAGATTTGGCTGCTGCTTGCGGAGAACGATAATTCCCGCGCACACAAGAATAAATGCAAGAAGCGTTCCCATACTCGTTACTTCACCCACCAAACTGATTGGCGCAAATGCTGCGAATAAACTCACCACAACACCAAAAAACAAATTTGATTTCCACGGCGTGTGAAAATTTGTGTGAACATCAGAGAAAAATTTCGGGAGCAACCCATCTTTCGACATCGTAAAAAACACGCGCGACTGGCCAAGAAGCATCACGAGAATTACCGAAGAATATCCGGCAAGAATCGCAAGTTTAATCGTTGGCATCAGCCATGTAATTCCGGTTCTGTCAATCGCTAATGCAACAGGAGCTGCGACGTTTTTAAAATCCTGATAGTTGACAATTCCCGTCAAAACGTGCGAGAATAAAACATACAAAATAGTACAAACCACGAGCGAACCGATGATCCCGATTGGCATGTCTTTCTGCGGATTTTTCGCTTCCTGAGCAGCCGTTGAAACCGCGTCAAAACCGATAAACGCAAAAAATACAACGCCCGCACCGCGAAGAATCCCGCTCCAGCCAAATTCACCAAACACACCTGTATTTTGTGGAATGTACGGTGTGTAATTAGCAGAATTGATATAACCAAAACCAAGCGCGATAAACACAAGTACGATAGTGATTTTTAAAACTACCATCACGTTATTGAATGTTGCCGATTCCTTCGTTCCGCGCATGAGAAGTATGGAAAGCGACATCACAATGAGCGCGGCGGGCAGATTAATTATGCCGTAGAGCTGCGTCCCGTCCGGCATCGTAACCGGCTGCCACGGCGAGGCGACAAACTGCACAGGCAGCGAAACGCCAAAATTATGAAGAAGTGACACCAGATAACTCGACCAGCTAATCCCCACCGTCGCCGCACCTACCGCGTATTCCAGCACCAAATCCCAGCCGACAATCCACGCGATTGTTTCGCCCATCGTAGCATACGAATACGTGTACGCGCTGCCCGCCACCGGAATCATCGAAGCAAATTCCGCATAGCACAAGCCCGCAAACGCGCAGCCAACAGCCGCAAGCACAAATGAAAGTGTTACCGCCGGGCCAGCATTATTTGCCGCCGCAATACCCGTCAGTGAAAAAAGCCCCGCGCCAATGATAGCGCCAATCCCCAACGCAACCAGTCCCGGTGCGCCAAGAGTTCGTTTCAGGCCGTGGCCGTGTTCGGCATCTGCCTGAAGGTCAGTAATGGATTTTGTAAAGCGAATTGCCATACATTCCTCAATTTATTTTTAAAAACTGTGATTGTGCTGCCAAGCGTGGTGAAGTGTGCGTTTTAAAAAGTGCTGCAAAAGTTATTATGCAAAGATAGAAACTGTTTTACATTTTGCAATCTAATTTATTTCCTTTTTAACATTACGCCTTACGTAGCTCCGTAAAATCAAACCTGATTAACAGCTTCTTCGTATATTCGCCAAAACTTTTAAAAGAAATTTTCTACTCTAATTTTTTAAAAACCGACTCCAGGAGAACTTAGCAATGGCAACAGAAATTGGACAAAAAGCGCCGGATTTTTCGCTCACAGATTACGAAGGAAATTCTAAATCACTTGCCGATTTTAAAGGAAAAAATGTCGTGCTCGCCTTCTACCCTGCCGCTTTCACAGGTGTTTGCACAAAGGAAATGTGCACATTTCAGGATTCGCTTTCACAATTTAATAATCTCAATGCAGAAGTCATCGGCGTTAGCACCGACAAATCAGCAACAAACAAAGATTTCGCTGCAAAAAACAACGTTACCTTCCCGCTCATGAGTGACGAAGCCCGCAAAACAATCCACAATTACGATATAGAATTTGAAAACTTCGGCACACAAGGCAACACCGTTGCAAAGCGTTCTGTTTTTGTAATTGATACAAATGGCGATGTGCAATATCAGTGGATAGCTGACAATCCAGGACAGGAGCCAAATTATGAGGAAGTTTTAAAAGCGGTGGAAGGTTTGAAAAAATAGGTTTATTAAACTTTTCAATTTTTAAAAGGGCAGCTTTTAAAAAAGGGCTGTCCTTTTTCATTTATAAAATCCCCTCCTTGGAGGGGTGGCGGAACGCCGGGGTGGGTTCACGTCAGACGTTGTTAAAAAGCATTTCACCTTTTGCCGCAGAACCCACCCCGCCTGCGGCACCCCTCCAAGGAGGGGATTTTTCAAGTCTATTTTTAGCGTTCAAAGACTAAAAAACAAAAAAAGCGATTTCCTTTTAAAAAGAAATCGCTTTTAAAACTTTAAAATCTTTTAAAAACTATTGACCAACCAACTCACGATATGCAGCCGCGTCCATCAGGCCAGCCACTTCGTCCATATTCGTAAGCTCCATTTTCACAATCCAGCCCTCGTTGTACGGGTCTTGATTTACGGTTTCAGGAGCGTCGTTCAGCGCTGAATTTACTTCCGTAAGACGTCCGCTCACCGGCGAAAACAAGTCAGCAACAGTTTTTACTGCTTCAATCGTACCAAAAGTATCATGCTGGGAAACTTCCGCTCCGGCATCAGGAATATCAATATACACCACGTCGCCAAGCTCGCCTGCCGCATGTTCTGTAATGCCGATTGTTCCGATATTGCCTTCGATTTTAATCCACTCGTGGTCTTTTGTGTACTTTAGATTTTCAGGAAAATTCATGTTCGTTCTCTTTTTAAAATGTATTTTTAAAAGCGTTTTTAAAACTTTTTGCTCGAATTTTTTACTTTTACCTTTTTACATTCTACTTTTAATTTACGCTTGCCAGTCGTGCGTATCAAGGTATTTCGTATCAAAATTTCCTGAAATAAAATCAGGATTTTCCATCATTTTTTTGTGGAAAGGAATCGTCGTGTGAATTCCCTCGATCACGATCTCATCAAGTGCGCGGCGCATTTTGGCAATCGCCTCATCGCGCGTCGGCGCAAACGTAATGACTTTCGCAACAAGCGAATCGTAATAGGGCGGAATTACATATCCCTGGTAAATATGGGAATCTATGCGAATACCACGCCCACCCGGAAAGTGCAAACTTTCGATTTTGCCCGGTGACGGACGATAATCTTTAAAAGGGTCTTCCGCGTTAATACGGCACTCGATGGAATGCAATTTCGGCTCAGTTTCCGTGATGGAAAGCTCCAGTCCTGAAGCCACGCGAAGCTGCTCTTTTACAAGGTCAACGCCGAGCGCTTCTTCCGTCACAGGATGCTCTACCTGGATACGCGTATTCATTTCCATGAAATAGAAATTTCTGTGCTTATCCACGAGAAATTCAATTGTTCCCGCTCCTTCATAATTCACAGCTTTTGCGCCTTTTACAGCAGCATCGCACATTGCCTGGCGGAGTTCCGGCGTCATGATCGGCGACGGCGCTTCTTCAATTAATTTCTGGTGGCGGCGCTGAATCGAACACTCGCGTTCGCCAAGCGCGATCACATTCCCGTGTGAATCGCCAAAAACCTGAACTTCCACATGGCGCGGCTCTTCAACGAATTTTTCGATATACATATCAGGATTGTTGAATGCAGCTCCGGCTTCGTTCGAAGCTGTAATGTACGCGTGTGAAAGCTCATCTTCGCTTTGCACATAGCGCATTCCCTTTCCACCGCCACCTGCCACAGCTTTCAGCATCACCGGATAGCCGACTTCCCGTGCAACATGATATGCGTGCTCAACATTCTGAACGATTCCTTCGCTTCCCGGCACGACCGGAACGCCAGCCGCGCGCATAGTTTCCTTTGCAACGGATTTATTTCCCATCCGGCGAATGGCATCAGGGCTTGGCCCGATAAAGGTAATTCCACAATCAGCGCAAATTTCAGCAAACTGATCATTTTCAGCAAGGAAGCCGTAGCCAGGATGAATTGCATCAGCATTTGTGATTTGTGCGGCAGCAATAATTGACGGGATATTCAAATAACTCAAACGTCCCTGCGCAGGCCCGACACAAACGGCTTCATCTGCATATTTCACGTGAAGCGAGGTTTTGTCCGCCTCTGAATACACTGCAACTGTCAGAATATCCAATTCATGACAAGCACGAATAATTCTCAGTGCAATCTCGCCACGATTAGCAATTAATACTTTTTTTATCATTCTTTTTTAAAAGCTGTCAGCCGGAAGCCGTCAGCGCTCAGTTTCAATTTTTAAAAGATAGCGCTAAGTTTTTTTAAAACCACTCACAAAACTCACCGCACTCATTAAACTCACCAACTTTTTTCTATTTCGTGTCAATCAGGAAAAGCGGCTGGTTGTATTCTACCGCCTGACCGTTTTCCACAAGAACTTTTACAACTGTTCCCGCTACATCTGACTCAATTTCATTCATCAGTTTCATCGCTTCAACAATGCAAAGCGGTGAACCGGCAGAAACCGTGTCACCAACCTGCACAAATGAACTTGCATCAGGAGCCGGAGCACGGTAAAATGTACCGACAATCGGAGAACGAACTTCGTGGTGTTTTTTTGCAGTATCGGCTGGTGCTGCCGGAGCAGAACCGTTTGTTTGTGGAGCAGCTGGAGCAGCTTGCTGTGGTGCTGATTGCGGCATTTGCATTTGCTGCATCGGAGCGTATTGCGGCTGGGCGTACATTACCGGCTCGCCCATTGGTTTTGCCATCGAAAGTTTTATGCCTTCTTCTTCTATCGTTAATTCAGAAGCTGTACTTTCATCAAAAATCTTTACAAGTCGGCGTAAGTATTGTAAATCCATTGACATTCCTCACAGTATGTGCTTTTTAAAAGCGTTGATTTCGTAATAATAATTTTTTCGCGCGGATGTTCGCAGCGGCAAAACTTTTCAAAGATACTTCTTTACAGCTAATCCTCAAATAAAAAAAGCGCGTTTCTGAATCTTTAAAAGAAATGAGAAACACGCTTTCATAATTAGTTCACCGCATTATTCCTTAACGCGCTCCATATACTGGCCTGTACGCGTGTCAATTTTTACAAGGTCCCCTTCGTTCACGAATATTTGGACGTTCACAACAGCGCCTGTTTCAAGTGTAGCGGGCTTTTGAACGTTATTGGCTGTATCGCCGCGGATTCCCGGCTCAGTAGCAACTACACGAAGCTGAACTGTTGTCGGAAGCTCAACAGCGATAATTGTACCGCCTGTTTCCTCGATCACGATATCCACTTCCTGGTTTTCCTTCATGAATTTCGCTGTATCGCCAAGCGTTGCAGCATCCACCGGAATTTGCTCGTAGTTTTCCATATTCATGAATACGAACTGCTCGCCGTCGCGGTACAAATACTGGTATGTCTGGCGGTCTGTGCGGACAAATTCGATAGTCTCGCCTGAGCGGAAGCGGTTTTCAAGAAGCTTGTTATTGCGAAGATTGCGCATTTTCACCTGGTAAAAAGCGCGAAGGTTGCCCGGTGTGCGGTGCTCAGATTCTAAAACCTGGCAAAGGTCATTATTAAACTTTATTACTGCGCCAATGCGAAGGTCAGCCGTTGTTGCCATATTTGTAAAAGCTTTTTAAAAAGCGATGATTTTTAAAACAGTAAGAGGTTCCGAGCGGATTCGAACCGCTGTGGGAGCTTTTGCAGAGCTCTGCCCAGCCACTAGGCGACGGAACCGTTTTGATAATTTTCTTTTAAAAAGAGAGGCAAAATTAGCGTAATCAGGGCGAACTTCCAAATTTCCTGCATATTTTCTTTAAAAAGCGCATTTCTTTTAAAAGAATTTCGCCTCAATTCCCCTGCTTAACAAATATTAGCAAGCTCCGTTTTAAAAAGTCGCAAAACATCCGTATTTTGGCGGAGTTTCAAAATCAAAACTTCATTTTTAAAAGCTTTTTAAAAGAATATTATGGCAAAGCAAGTTGTTCGCGGACGCGGCGCAAAAGCATTTTCACCGACATGGCAGATCCCATTCACACGCCAGAATTTCATTTACTTTGCAGCGGGTATTGCTGTAATTATCGCGGGTTTCCTCATTATGCTTACAGGGAACGCCAGTGATCCGGTTAAATCACACCTTACGTATGATAATCCCCTTGCGATTGCCGTGGCTCCGATTATTCTCGTGATAGGTTATTGCGTCATTATACCGCTGGCAATTTTAAAATTTTTCAAAAGAACTCCTTCCGAGGGAACAGAATAGCGCATTTGCTCTGTTGTAATCTTTTAAAAAGCAGCTATTTACAAACACTTTTTAAAAGGAAAAATCATGCAGGAGCAATTTAAAGCAAACCCGAACCCAATCGAAGGAATTATACAAAAACTTTCCAGCGGAATCACAATGAATGACGTTCCGAAAATTCTTTCGGACGCCGCATCAAAACGTGAAGATATCGAAAAATCATTTCAAAAAGACCGCTCAAATGTCAGCGATATGCTGCACAAGATCAAGCTGGTTTTTGAAATGATCAAAAATAAAGATTTCAATATGGGCTGGCCGACGAAAGTGATTGCATTAGCTGCTCTTCTTTATTTTATCATGCCATTTGATTTGTCATTCGATTATATCCCGTTCATTGGCTACCTCGACGACGCGCTTGTTTTCTCAGTAGCAATGCGCATGATCTCCGGCGAGATCGAGCGTTATTCAAAATTCCGCCGCAATGATTTCCAGCAAAAAGGCAGACTTGATACGCGCCCGGTAGCTGACAACGAAAATACTACAACTGCCCTAACAGGAGCGCCCGCGCACTAAAAACTTTTAAAAGCTTTTAAAAGTACACATTTTAAAAAGCTCCGACTGTTTTTAAAAAGCAGTTGGAGCTTTTCTTTTTTAAAAGATATATCTTTTACTTTTACCTTTTTACTTAAAAAAAAATGTCTTTATTTTCTGATGAATTTGAGATTGGCGGAATTCCGGCTACTGACCTCGTAAAAAAATACGATTCTCCGCTTTATGTCTATGACACAGCCATTATGCAGCGCCAATACGAACGTCTTACCTCCGCTTTTAAAAGTGTAGATGTAAAAATAAAATATGCCTGCAAAGCGCTGACCAATATTAACGTTTTAAAGTTTTTTAAAAGCCTGGGTTCGGGGCTTGACACAACTTCCATTCAGGAAGTTCAGCTCGGAATCCGCGCCGGATTTTTACCGCAGGAAATAATCTTCACACCAAATTGTGTTTCGCTTGAGGAAATCTCACAGGCGGTTGACCTTGGCGTGCAGATCAATATTGATAATATTTCGGTGCTGGAGCAATTCGGCCACAAATACGGCGATTCCGTTCCGGTTTCCATTCGCATCAATCCGCATATTATGGCGGGCGGGAATGTAAATATTTCCACCGGACACATTGATTCTAAATTTGGTATTTCTGTCTACCAGATGCGCCACGTTTTGCGCGTTGTGAGTTCGACAAATCTCCACGTGAACGGGCTTCACATGCACACCGGCTCAGATATTCTCGATACAGGAGTTTTCCTACAAGGTGCAGAAATTCTTTTTGAAGAAGCGAAGCATTTTAAAGAACTGACATTTCTGGATTTCGGCAGTGGTTTTAAAGTCGGCTACAAACCCGATGATATTACCACCGATATTGAAGATTTAGGAAAACAATTAACCAAACATTTTAAAGAGTTCTGCGCTGAATACGGTCGCGAACTTGAACTCTGGTTCGAGCCGGGCAAATTCCTCGTGAGCGAATCCGGCTTTTTTCTTGTAAAAGCAAACGTTGTAAAACAAACGCCTTCCACAGTTTTCGTTGGTGTGAATTCAGGGCTGAACCATCTTATTCGCCCGATGCTGTACAATTCGTACCATCACATTGAAAATATCTCAAACCCAAGCGGAACGCCACGCGTCTATTCCGTCGTCGGCTACATCTGCGAAACCGACACATTCGCGTGGGACAGGAAGCTCCCGGAAGTGCGTGAAGGCGATATTCTATGTTTTAAAAATGCAGGCGCGTACGGTTTCAGCATGTCGAGCAATTACAACGCGCGCCTACGCCCGGCTGAAGTAATGATCCACGACGGCAAAGATCATCTTATCCGCAAGCGCGAAACGCTGGAAGATCAGCTTCGCAATCAGGTAGTCGCTGATATTTTTGAAGAAGTAGAAGCTTAATTTTTTAAAAAGAATTTTCTTTTTAAACCGAATCTTTTTATAAGGATGTCTTGTTAGTGTGTTGTAACAAATTTTAAAACCACAGGACATTTTTAAAATGTATAAATTATTTGCTCCGGCATATTTTGACAATCGGATTTCGACAGCATTACTTTTTCTGCGAATTATAGCCGGCGCGGGAATGATGTTTCATGGCTGGAAGAAAATCCAAAACCCAATGGGCTGGATGGGCGCAGATTCCGGCACTCCGGCGATTTTTCAGGCGCTCGCAGCAATTGCTGAATTTGGTGGAGGCGCGGCTTTAATAATCGGTTTGCTTACACCGCTTGCGGCATTTGGCATCGCAGCTACAATGGTTGTCGCAGCATCAAAGCATATCGGCAAAGGCGACCCATTTTTCGGCAAAGGCGGTTCGTGGGAATTAGCGGCGATCTATTTTGGGATTGCTTTCCTGCTGATGCTGACAGGAGCGGGAAAATTCTCGCTTGATTGGTTACTTTTTAAAAGAAAGGAAAATATAGAATTGTATAAATAACTTACAAACACGATGATACCTCGCCCAATCCACGTTCACGTTGAAGAGAAATATAAAATCCACCTGCGGTATCTGGACGGAACCACCGGTGAGTTGGATCTGTCGCATCTTGCCGGAAAGGGAATTTTTAAACAGTGGGATGAAAACAACCTTTTTTCACACGTGTATATTGACTCGGAAACTCATGCAATTGCCTGGAATGAAGAGATAGAGATTTGCCCGGACGCATTATATTTTAAAATCCTGAACAGAACTTTTAAAGACTGGAAAGAGGAAAATCTCCGTGCCGCACATTAGCCATTTCTTTGGCATCATTATTATGATGTACTATGACGATCATAATCCTCCGCATTTTCATGCAAAATATGGAGATTTTCAGGCGCTGATCGGAATTGAAAATTTCGCGTTGCTTGAAGGAAAATTACCGGCAAAATCATTGGGATTAGTGGTAGAATGGGCAGCGCTTCATCAGGAAGAACTTTTACAAAACTGGCAACTGATGAAGAAAGGACAAGAGCTTAATAAAATTGAGCCTTTGAGCTAAAACAAAAAAGCACAGCGTTTTAAAAACACTGTGCTTTTTTTATTTTCTATTCCGACTTTTATAATCAATTAGCGCTTTTTAAAAGGTTTTTTAAAACCACCTTTTGCTCCGCCGCCGCTGAATGGATTATCGCCAAAGTTGCGACGCGGCCTGTCTTCACCACCACCGCCTTCATCACGTCTGCGGTCGCCACCAAAGCCACCGCCACGTGAGGAATTTCCGCCTTTAAAACCACCGCCGCCTTCACGATTGAACGGACGACGTTCGCCGCCGCCAAATCCTCCACCGCCTTCACGACGTGGACCGCTGCCACCTTCGCGGCTAAATCCGCCTTCTCTTTTAAAACCACCTTCACGACGTGGGCCGCCTTCGCGATTTCCACCACCGCCCTCACGGCCAAATCCACCGCTGCGATTGTAATTTCCGCCTTCGCGATTTCCGCCACCGGAGAATCCGCCTTCGCGGCGCGGTCCGCTGCCACTACCCTCGCGGCTGAACGGACGGCGCTCTCCGCCACCACTAAATCCACCCTCGCGTCTTGGACCACTTCCACCGCTGAATCCACCTTCACGACGTGGACCGCCCTCGCGACGTTCGCCGCCACCAAACCCACCACCTTCACGGCGTGGCCCGCCAAATCCGCCACGGCTTTCGCGCGGACGGTCATTGGAAAATTCACGGGGACGTTCGTTTGAAAATTTACTGCGCCCGCCGTCGCGGCCATCATCACGGCCACCATTTCTGGATTCACCGCCACGCGAAAATTCTTTTGTGCGCTCGCGTTCGCGGTCAAAGCGCGGACGAGGTGCGTCTTCTGCAACTTCTTCCTCTAATACATCCACATCAATTTCATCGGTATCAAGCAGCGTCATGCGTTCCTGATCATCCTCAGTTTCCTCTTCATCATCTTTCATCATGATCGGAGGACGGCGGCGAAGCGGCGCGTGTCCTTCTTCGGCAGCTTCCTGCTTTTTAAAAGGAGAGCGGTCGGACGGTTTTTCAAAAACGATCACGAATTCACCTTTAAAACGCTCACCTTCAAACTTTTCCCACAATTCTGCAAACGTACCGTAATGGTGCGTTTCAAATGGCATCGTAAGATTGCAGCCTAGATATGCGCGGCGGCCGGGCATTACCTTTGCCGCGGCTTCGAGAACGGGTTTTAAACGGTATGGAGTTTCAAGGAGAATAACCGTACGGTTTTCACCTGCCAATTGGCGCAATTCTAATTCACGCTCTTCCGGACGGCGTTTTAAAAAGCCCGCGTAGAGAAACTGGCTCGCGTCAAATCCACTTCTCACCAACGCTGTCAAAACGCTCGATGCGCCCGGAACAACATTGATCGTAATATTTTCTTTTAAAGCCTTTCTCACGAGCACCAAACCGGGATCAGCCAAAACAGGCGTTCCGCAGTCAGACATCAGCGCAAGGTTTTTCCCGCTTTTTAAAAGCTCAATATATTGAGCGGCGGCATCTTCTTCGTTATGCTCGTTCAGCTCTTCGATCGGCTTTGAAATACTGTGCGCGTGGAGCAGCGGCGCGGCAACTTTCGCCTCCTCGCTGATCACCACATCGCACTGCTTTAAAACATTCAGCGCACGTAGCGTAATGTCATCGTTATTGCCGATCGGCGTGGAAACAAGATACAGTGTTCCGGCAGTTGTTTCCGGCTGGGCTGTGGTTTCGTCCACCTTCTTTTTTCTTTTTACCGGCGCTTTTTTGGGTGCTTTTTCCGGCTGCTCTGACTCTTCTGATTCTTTCAACGTATTCTCCTGAATTGACTAAAATTGTATTCTTTAAAACTTATTTTTTTATTTTTTGTGTACTTTTTAATTCAACAATTATGAAAATAGCACACCTGTCATTCTGAGCAGAGTGAAGAATCTACGTCAGAAGATCGCGGCTGGACATTCCAACGTGGATTCTTTGCTACGCTCAGAATGACATCCGTAATTTTGAATGTTAAGAAAGTGTAAAGACTTTTAAAAGAGAGCTTTTAAAATTTTTCTAAATAGCTTTTTAAAACTACTGAACGATCATGAATTTTCCGGCTGTACCTTCGGGCGTGATCAGGCGATACGCGATTATATTTCCGAACTGTTGTAAAAAACCTTTTTGCAGAGTAAGCGAGCCGGAGGCTTCCTGCCATTGTATGAGCGGGGTCGCATCAAAAATTTCCTGTCCCTGCATATTATACATTTTTAAAACCGTGTTGTAGGGCTGTGCGGTAAATTGAATTGTTGTCGCGCCTTCTACGGGATTCGGGAAGTTCTGCTGTAACGTAAATGTTTTAAAAACATTTTGTTCTGCAACGCTTGTTGCGTTTTGCAGGGCAAGAACGTAAATTTTTGAACCACTTACATTAAGTGTTGCTATCTGATTTGTTGAAGAAAAGTCTGTTGCTTTAAAAATGATTTTAATAAATCCGTTTGGAGAAATTGATGAATCTGGCATTTCAATAGAAAAAATATCTTTTCTATCCGTTGTAATTTGAAAATCTACTCTTTCCTCTTCTTGCCCTCCTTTTAAAAAGACATATCCTGGTAGTTGTGATGGGCCATTTCTGACATCAATAACAACAGTATCATCAGAAGTAATCAGAAAACCACGGCCACCATCAAAACCTGAAAAACTTACAATCCTGTCAACAAACTCAGGATGATCAATAAATGGATTTCTGCGTTTCTGGAGTTTTTCAATTTCATCATTACGCTTCATCTCACGCGCATCGACGGGATCAAGTTTCATCCATTCGCGCAGCGGAATTTCCTGGTTTTGCTCGCTCATATAATTAAAAGGATTTCCATAGCGTGTGCTGAAGTAAAACATTGCGCGGGCAACATTTCCCTTATGCACATCACGTGGTTCGAACTTTGTACTGCATTGAAGCTTTGAGCCACCAACCGCCCAACATGCATCTGCTTCACTGACATATCCAAACCCAAAGCTGGCTCGTTTTGCATTAGCTAATTCGTCGGTCGGGAAAATATGGTTTAAGTCGCTTCTCGGCGGTTCGTTATCAGCGCCTTTACTTTGCGGCCAGGTATGCTCGGTATTAAAATTTGTGACATTAATATCGGGAATTCCCGTTGCAGTAATTTTCCGCCCGGTATAGACACATTCCACTTCCCCGGCTACATTATCAATATAGCTGAACATTGCTGTCCGAGCGTCTTTGTATGTAAGGGAGGTATGATTACTTACATAATTCTTTAAAGCTATTTTTAAAGCTTCGCCGGTTATATTCTGCGTGAAATTATAGACCGAATCAGAATAAATGACATGCGCTTTTAAAACCAGCGGAATGGAATATTCATTCAGACCGCAGCTGATTCGGACAAAAGCTGCCTGGGCATAATCGAGATTTTGCGCGGTTTTAAAAACGATTGGTATATCGCGGAATTCTCCCGGAGCAAGTATAGAGGGACTGACCTGCGCAGTAAAAGCCGGATCGGTGAATTTTACGGAAAGTATTTGCGAATTATCCGTTCCCGTATTAGCAATCCGCGCCGTCAATTCAAGCGTTTCTCCTGCGCGAACAGTACCGAAATCGAGCGTATCCTTTTGAAAGCGTAAGTCACATGTCTGCGCTGTGGCAAATATGTGCGAGATGATAAATGCACAAACTGTAAGGATATGTTTCATCAGTTTCCTTTTTAAAAACTTTTTAAAATTTGCTTTGGGAGAAGTAAACAGCAAAAATACGAAGCTTATTTTTAAAAACACTATATTTTGCAAGGAATTAAAAAGGCAGTTAGTTTTTAAAACCAACTGCCTTTGTTTATTTTTTAATAAACTTTTTAAAAGAATTTTTAAAAAGATTTATATATCAGATCACTTTTAATGAACAATACTGAGACTGCGGGTAAATGTTCTATCAGCCGTCATCACATATATGGTATAGATCCCGACAGGCAATGTTGCTGTAGGATATTGAATAGTGTGGGCTCCGGCTGAACGCATTTCATCTTGGGCAAGTACAGCGGCAATCTGGCCAAGAGAATTATAGACAACAATAGTTACTTCATTACTTTCGGCTAAGGTAAATCCGATATTTACTTCATCGCGTGCCGGATTTGGGGAAGATGCAAAGGAATCGCTGATAATAGCAGATTCGTCCGATACAACTGCAATATTTTTTCCTTCCTGCTCGGTACGAGTACCGTCAAAATCCACGTTTACTAATTTATAAAAATATTGATGTCCGGGTGTGAGATTTTCAGCTTTGTCTATGTACGTATAGTTCTTTCCGTACGGGCTGGTGCCTAATCCGCGTAGGTTTTCATCTGTAAGATAGGAAGCAATCTTTTTAAAAGAATTCTCTGTATTGTCATCAGACCGGTAAACTTCAAAACCGGCATTATTTAGTTCCGAAGCCGTTTCCCAACGTAACTGAACGGAGAGGTCTTTTAAAAGAGTAATATCAAAGTGTGAAAATTCCACCGGAAGCGGGGTATCGGCAGGTGCTGTAATTGAGATATTATCGATTTTTATGCTGCCATTTACAGCCCCACTACCGCCATTAAAAGTAAATTTAAAATCTGTCAGGGCGACGGTTGCAGTAGTTGCAGCAACTTCATTAAAAACCCGCGTCGTACCGACATAGATGTCGGCAGCATCGTTAGCCAAAGTTTCTGTCGTACCATCAGGTGCTGTATAGGTATATGTGGAGCCTGAATTGTTAATATACCATCGGATGGTTCTCTGTCCGGTAAAGGTAGCAGAGTTTGTACCACTTCCGATATTCCTTAAACTAAATCCGCCACTAGTCCCAACAAAATTAACGCCAAGGACAGAATGAATGTCGCCATTTGCCGGAGCGGCTGTACTACTGGTAAAATTTTGCCCAATAGAAAATCTTGCAGCCGTGGTTTGGACTGCAGCACTAGTCGGTACTGTCAGATCAAATTGAACAAGTAAAACAGAAGGAACAGGCGAAAAATCAGTACTCCGCGCTAAAACACCTCCTCCACTTACTGACTTAACGAATTCAAGCTCACCATCGGAAATAGCGACAGAACCACCGCCATTACTAATGAAATTAAACTGGCCTGAATTGGGGCTTGTGCTGTTGGCATAATCGCCGACAGTAGTTGAACTAGAAAAATCCTGGGAAACGTATGTTGTCTGGCCTTGTGTTAGTGAAGCCGCGCACGTAAAAATGATACATGATACAATAGAGTAAACAGATATTTTATTACCAAGCCGCATATTTTTCTCCTTTAAAAATTTTATTTTATAAAACTTTGCAGGATAACGACTTAGCTTAAAATTTAGTTTTTAAATATTTATATTAGCCACTGTAGATTTTAAAGGCAGCGTGATCATCACCACATTACCATCATTTTCATCGAGCGCTTCAAAAGCGGCCGTTCCGCTCATACGCCTGATAATAGAGGCTCCGACCGCCAGGCGGAAGAGAACGGAGTATTCATCAGATTCAAGTGATTCGAGAAGAGTATTTTTTCCCTTTTTTAAAAGCCCGAGCATTTGAGATACGTGTTCATTGGCAGGAGCTAATATCTGGATTTCAGCAGATTGCTCATAGCTATTGGGCACGATAATTATTTCTATCGTTTTGGCGGTACTTCCCTCCAGCAGCGCTTTAATAATTTCACTGAGTGCAGACTGGAGCAACCACTGATCTGCATTTACTACTACTTCGTCTCCCGATATTTTTAAAAGCACGGGATTTGGACTACTGTTCAGATCCTGCTGAATGCTTTGAATAACCTGTGAAAACATAGTATCGCGTATTTGCACGCTGGACTGGCTGATCTCGCTTTCTGCCATATCCACCATATCGGTCACGGTTTCATAGAGTTCTTCAGAGCTCTGCTGGGCCATGGTAATAAAATCCATCTCCTCTTCCTTGGTTTTAAAAACCTGCTGCGAAAGAAGCTGCAAATATCCGATAATACCGGTCAGGGAGTTACGCAGTTCGTGTCCGAGTTTTATCATAAAACCGGATTTGAATTCACTTGCCTCAAGTGCAAAGTTTTCAGCAAGCTCTACCTGTCGCCCTTTTAACCTGATCTGCTCTTCGGCCAGTTTCTGCATAGTGACATCACGCCCCACGCAATAGACAAGCTTGTCAGCATGTGAAACGGTAAAATTCCAGCTTAGCCAGCGCACTTCACCTGTTTGTGTGACTGTTTCTACATCCATGGCAGTGGCGACTTCATCCTGGCTTTTTTCTATGACTTCTTTAAAAACACTTATATCTTCAGGATTTTTAAAGAACTCTGTGATCGGACGGCCAATTAACTCTTCCGGAGAATATCCAAGCATAGCAATAGAAGCAGGGTTCATGGTTTTCCATGTGCCGTCCAGTTCCATGACTGCAATAATATCCTTTGAAGAATCCACGATCCTGCGCTGTGATCTCGTCATCCGGTCAGCCAGGTCAAGAGCTCGTGCGCGGCTTGTAGTCATTGAAAGCATCAGCCCTGCCAGGATAAAACTGGTAATGACCGACACAAGCAGAGAAAGTAACGGCAGGAATCTTTGGAAGAATCCTCCAGCATTAGCTGCAGAATCAAATTCTACCCGGAGTTTTTTATCGCCAACGGTAAAATATCTGGTTTCATGAAGTGGTACTGTCTGGTCTTCGCCTGCTTTTAATGATTTTCCGGATGTAAATACCACACGCTCTTTCGCGTTCTCCTCAAAAGGAGCATAACACTGAAAAGCAACAAGAGTATCACTTCCCGCAGAGTTGGCCAAAGCATCTTTAAAAAATCTGTCCGCTTCAATTTCCAGAAGAACTATTCCATCGAGTTCTTTGCTATTGTTTTTAAAAACAGGCGTCGTGAGCATAAATCCGACTGTATCCGGACGAATATTAAAAAAAGGAGTGGCCGTATACGCTTTCCTTTTTTTTGCCTGCTCAAATGTTTTTAAAACAACGGGAAGTGTTGCAAGGTCATAGCCACTACGATGAGTATTTTTTTCAAAGGGAACAATATATTCGATGGGATAATATATTTTTCGGTTTCCCTCAGGAATAATAGCATAGTTTACATAGCGCTCCGATTGAGCGTAGAAAATAAACTCATCCTTCCTGGCATCTGTGACAAATGGAACATAGTCAGCACTGATAATTGATGAATATGTTTTAGCGGGAATAGAAGCGTAGAGTTCGAATACATCCCGAACAACCTGGATATAACCGTCATACAGACCATTAATAGAGCGGAGTACCTGTTCATGCTCTCTATATCCGTTTTCAAGACGAGACATCACAGAAGTGACAGACTTATCAAACGCAACTCTGCGGTCGGAATCAATTTTTTGCTTCACCAGATACCAGATGCTGGCGCTGGCGATCAGTCCGATAAAAAGAACCAGATAGGCAGGATATGTCTTAGATATTGAAAATATTGATGTTGGCTTCTCTACTGGTTGCACTACAATATTTTCGTTTGATTGAGCCATAATATATAGAATCTTGGCATAATTAATAAAGCCAATGGATAAGTTTTTTATTTTTAAAAGATTCTTAGATCTTTAGCACCATACTTTGTAATCAAGTAACAACAACTTTAATAAAGAAGTTTTAAAACTCCGGGTAGTTATTCTACAGCATTTTGCTTTTAAAGCTATTTTACTGAGTATCAACGCTTTTTAAAATGTTTTTCACTTCTGTTACAAATGTAGCTACATTTATTGGTTTGGAGATATATCCATTAAATCCCTGGGCAAGATATTTCTCTCTGGAAGAAGCATTAGCAAAACCGGTGATAACAATAACAGGAAGCGATTCGCCATGAGGCATGACCCTGATCCTTTCTAAAATCTCTTCACCATTAATATCGGCGAGCATAATATCGCACATCACAGCAATCGGAGTATTAATTTCGATCCATGCAAGCGCATCCAAACCATTTTCAAATGCTACAGTTTCGAATCCCTCTCTTTTAAAAAGAAGCGCAAGCAGGTTTCTGATAGGGAGATTGTCTTCAATAATACAAATAGTTCCGTTCGTTTCCATATGTTGTATGCCGGTTTTTAAAAAGGAATAATGTTCTGGCGAATGTTTTTTAAAATAATCAAACGCAATGAATAAGTAGTAATTTCAGTATATCAGGGAACAACTTTTACCTCTACGCGCCGGTTTTGCTGCCGTCCGGCTTCAGTTCTATTATCGGCTGCGGGGCGCCGCGAACCCAAACCGGAAGCAAGAAGGCGGCCTCTGGTGATACCTTTTTTCATGAGATACCGAACTACCTCCTGGGCACGCTCATCAGATATCTTTTGAGTTTCCTGTATTGTTCCTGTATTATCTGTATGCCCTTCGATCTGAAGTCTGGCACGAGGATTTGTTTTTAAAAAATCAATTACCCCATCCAGATAAGTCTGAAACTCACGGCTTAGAGAGGTAGATGTAGCAGTGGAAAAGGAAAACTTTCTTACTTGATTGGCTGCTATACGCGGTGTTGGTATTCGTGCAGCGGGAACGCGTTCAATAACCTGTACAGACTTCTCTGGCTCTACTTCTTCCTGAACATTCCGTCCGAGGACTGCAAGCTCGGTAATACTTACTTCCAACGGGCGATTTATCAATGTAAATCCTTTCTCTGATTGTGTGCTTGCAATTGCCTGTGGAGGTTCAACATATTTAGAATCAAACGGAAGAGTTGATTCGATTATATTATTAATCCCAAGCTTCAGATTCATTCCCCCACGGATAAGGACGCTATTCCATGAAGAATTGTTAATTGAGGTAATGTTTGACCCAAACTCGGCGAGGACGTATGGCATAAGACGCACTCGAAGTAGTCTGGACATCTCTCCCATAAAAACATCTGCCCCTATTCCAATATGTCCACCATAGCGTGTTTTTGCAGGGTCTATAGGGGTTAGTTTTACTTCATGTATCTTTTCAGGGACAAGAAGCTGGACCTGCTCTACCGTCCCAACACTTTTGGTTAATATATCTATATTGAATCCGGCGATAGCGTGAGCGCCTAAAAATGGTAGAGTATAGTTGACCGATGGTGCAATACCAATATACTGGTATTCACCTTTAGAACGATATTCTTTTACATTGATAAAATTCTCGGTAACAACGGATGTCAGGCTTTTACGATAATCATAGCCACTTACTGCTATCCTAAGACCCCATTGCTGCTCAGGTGGCTGCCATTCAGCAGTCAGGCCTCCCTGATAACTCAGCCCGCCACCGGAAGTAAAATCTAAATTGGCATTGGCAACTGTACTAAAATTATTAGGGAGGGATAATTTACCAAAATACTGAGAATACGAAATACTTCCTGCTATACCAAACCACCAGTTCCCAAAATCACGCTCGCTTACAATGGTATCACCATTGGACTGTACAGCCCGGTCATAAATCACAGTAGACGTAGATAACTGGGCATGCAAGGTATTTGATGCAAAGAAAGAAATAAATAAAAAAGGCAAAGGTAAATATAATGCGCGTGTAATATTCATGTACCCTTGAGGGCAGCTTTCGAGGTTATTTATTAATTATCTTTTTTAAAACATCCTAAATTATAACTTTAAAGCCAATTTAAAAAGTCAGGGTAAGGTATGATAATAATTTTCTAGCGAATAAGCTGCACTGGGACAATAACCCGTGTTTCTGCGCCAAGTCCCCCATTATTCTCTTGATCTATCGGGGTTGCAACAATAACAATATTATATAGGCCATTAGATGCCAACTCATCCACTGTAAAATCTATGAACTGCTCTCCCGCTTCATAGGTAGCATTTTCTAAAACTAATACTATATCCTTACCAACCAGGTTCGTAAGCTTTATAGAAATAGTTACCTTTCCTTCTACAAAAAATGATACTCTGGCTTTTGATACGACTGGATTTGGCCCGACTTCCGCTGAAGAAATAACCGATGATGGAATAATCACCCCTGTGGTATCACGGTCATGCATCCCGGGATTCAGCGCAAGAAAAGCTTCAGCTGATGAAACGTCAGTAAGTTCATAAACATACTGTACACCACGTTCTTCTACCACATCAGAAAATCTATATTCAGCGCCCCTACCCTTTCTACTTTTGCTGATCAATCCAGTATCAGGAAGAGAAACATTATTTACCCCATTTAAAAAGTTTCCTATTTCCTGATCAAATGTTATTGTTGGTTGATCCGCAGATCGGATCCCGCGACGCAAAATAAATCCCCTATTAAAATACTCATTTGTCGTTTTCCAGCTAAGCTCTACCTGTCCGGCTCCATCGTAAGAAGCTATAAAATCGACATCATTTGTTGGCTTTATTTTCTGCGTATCTACTACATATCGTACCCGTGTAGTATAGTTATTCATCTCAACATTATCATTAGCCGCATACCAGAGCGCTCCTGTAGAACTACTGTCGCTTTGCTTTTTAAAAGCATGTGCCTGATAGCGTGAATATGGAAGATACCAGCTAAAGTATGCAGGATCAGGAAACTTTCTATTTTGAATTTCTAAGAGTCGAAATGTGCCAAGCTTAAGAGTGTCGGTTGGCTGACCGGTCCTGTTTGTAACTGCAATCCCATCAGAATATTCATCAGGCCCAAGTATAGAAATACTCAACCTACCCGGTAAAACTACCGGTGAGATTATATAACCTTTTAAAGGTTGGGCAAAGGTTGTAATTATGGGAAAAAGTTCGCTTGTTTCAGCAACATATTCAAGAGATTGGTTGAGAGGATCTATAGTGAGGTTGCCACTGATCGTTACCTGGTAGGTCCCATTTGCCCATACACTCCATGCGTCTGAATTGCGGGTAACCACCAGATCAAAGAGGATCTCATTGGTATCGGGCTGCTCGATATTTGTAACAATAATTGTGGAAATTGTATCTATCTGGGCAAATGCGATCCCGGAAGAACCCAAAAGAAAGAGTATAACAAGGATATTTTTAAGAAAGTATTTCATGGCGTATAATAAGTATGCCTGCTTTCTTAGAAAGCAGGCATTGAAAATAACTTCCGGTTTTTTAAAAACATTATTTTGGTACAACCGACTCTTTACCGCGATTATTCCAGCTAGTGTTATGATCTTTTGTATTTATCACACCATCCATATTGGTATCAGTGTTCAAATACTCATTTTCTTTATTGGTTTCTTCCCACGCCAGTTTAGCATCTTCCTCATCAATTTTTCCATCGCCATTCACATCACCCCCGGCCATACCGAATACAAGAGAACCGGCATTATTACGGCCTACTGGCTTTAAAGCACTGCTTCCGCCTAATACACCTTGGCCGGTGGTAAAGTCAACAATATTTTGAATAGTCTTAGGATTTATAGTTCGTGGCTCTGACGTCATTACTGCCAGGTGATTGCGGTGGCGAATAGCAATATAGAAATCGCCTGATTTTACATCCGGTAGTCTGAGAGAGCTTTTCCCGTCAAGCCCGACAAGACGGCCATTAGTATCTACAAAGCAGGTTTGAACATTTGTATTTCCGCCTGTCTGCTCAGAACGAAGTTCGACTACCACCCAGTCAACTACACCATCAGGAATTTTCGCAACATTTATAAAAGCACGATTTGGATCAAGGTTATAGGGATATATGCTCGGAGGTGTCGTTGGAATAAGACTGCTATCAAGCAGATCCTTTGCCATTGAGCCGTTCCTGTATGCTCCTTCAAGCATTATCTTTGCATTAAGCGCTAAAGGTATGAATGTACTGCCACCAAAGGAGAAAGAACCGATAGATTGAACACCTTCTGCCTGCCCAACGCCCCAGCCATTAGCAGCAAATGACTGAATATTATTCAAACCGGCGTTTACCCATGTGCCGCCACTAAGAGTTTGCAGAACAATTTCAGGAATAGAAAGAGCACCGGTTTCATCCACACTACTTCCATCACGCCATCCAAAACCTACTCTCATACTAAACCCACCCGTTATCGTCGCGCCGTTGAGATCAGACGCAGAAATGCTCATCGAACGCTTTACCCGCTGCCCGTCATCCGGAGTCGGGAATGTAGCAGGCAAAACAGTGTAGGTAAGCTCACTAACTCCCCCACGTGCTGAGGCATCAGCAAACTGGGCGTATGTATGCTGGTTATTAAAAACAATTTTACTACTGTCTGCTACTAAATTATTACGGCGAATTGAGCCGATTACTTCCGCATCAGGATTGATAAATTCAGGATTGTTTTTAGAA
This sequence comes from Bacteroidota bacterium, assembly GCA_040386315.1. Taxonomy (GTDB): domain Bacteria; phylum Bacteroidota; class Ignavibacteria; order Kapaibacteriales; family DASPKH01; genus DASPKH01. The sequence continues at coordinate 14,257 of JAZKFS010000006.1, read as the reverse complement.
GCAAGAGTCAGTACACGGGTAGAATCAACTCCTGTAGTGGTAATATTAGCCGCCATACGGAGCGAATCATTAACAGTAACAGATTTTAAAAGGGTTAATCCGCCTGTATTTTCTACCGTCAGGGTTTTTAAAACTTTTTTGTCGTTAGGAAGTTCGGCGCCTGAAGCAATTGCTCCATTGCCTGTATATTTTACGGAAATATTTTCTTTAAAAATCGGCTCATGCGCTACAGACCCCTCGACACTACGCACAATAAGCGCAGACTCACCCATTTCGAAATTATTTTCTGCTGAATTACGCAGTTCACCTTTTGTCAGCTCAAGTTTTGAATTGATTTTAAAACCACCACCATTTCTGACGTCAGCTCCTGCCCCGTTATTCAGATCTACTTCCTGGAACGAACCTTTACCTTCGATATCTTGTGAATTCTCACCATTCATTCGGAACGCGCCGAAAGACTGGTCAGGATTGATACTACCATTATGATCTACTTTTCCTTTTGCGTCTATCCCGGCAGTTTTGTCAATTGTAAATAAAGCTGAAGCATCTGAACTGAATTTTTTATCAGCAGTAAGCTGTAATGATGGAGCTGTGAGCATCTTTTTTGATGCGCCTGAAAAATATACATCATTATACCTGATCTGTGGGATATATTGATTTTCCGTTTTATCATTATAAATGTACTCTACCCGGCCACTGAGAGTATCCTGAGTAATCACTGCCTGTCCGTCAATGACAATCCTACCTTCGTTATTTGCTATTGTGCCACCTGTTTGCCTTACGCTCTTACGCTTGGTAATAATTGTCCCTGTATTAGTTATACTACTATTAGCGCCATTTTGAGTAAGTCCATCACCGGCTCCCTGTGCAGAATACAATACACAGACAGCTGCCGACACTGCGACGAGATATTTGCTGTATGATAAGGTATTTATGTTCATGGGTTTTGGAGACAAAAGAAGTCTAAAAGGTTTAACAGAAAAATTAGTATTACAAGTTTTAGAAAAAATAGTCAAAGTTTGTGCCAATCAATAGTCGCTGGGAATCCTGCCTTCTTAAAAAAGGGCGCTTTGACCATTGCCAAAGCACCCCGTTTTTAAAGTTAGATCACATAGTGATTATGGAGTATCACCGATTTCAACTGTACCACCGTTGCCTAAACGGCCTTCGTTGACGATATCGTCAGACTGAAGTGTTGAAGTGGCGTAGATGATAAGACCTTCGAGAACTGGAGCAGTAAGAGATAAATCAGGTGCTAATAGATCTGCACCTGTAAGAACCGTTGCTGAAGATCCCGCTCTGTTAGTAATAGTTGCAAGTGGGTTCATACTAAAGCTAGGTACAGTTTGTCCAACTCCATTTTCATCCTGTTGTGTCGAAACTGTTCCAAACAATAGACCTGAACCTGTAAGTGTAGCAATAGCACCAGCACCGGTTATACCATTTCCACCGATTGTGATACCCGCAGCAAGATTAGTAGGGTGAAGTTCGGCTTTTTTACCGGCGAGAGATCCACCATCAGAGCGTCCTGCATAACCTGCGTGAACGACAAATCCGTTAATGACTGCAAAGTCAGTTTCTGAAGGCTGTACACCCTCATCCCATGTTGCAGGGTTTGACCAGCGGCCGCTTGCAATTGCATTGAAGATAACCGGTCCGCCACGAAGGACGAGATCATTACCTGATTTAAAGGCACTATCTGCAAGACCATTTACATTGTCTGTTGCAGGCCCGATCCCTTCAAGTGAGATCCACTGTACAACTTCTGTTGCTGGAGTGGTAGGCCGTGAATACGGTTTTCCGGTTGCAATCTTTTCAGTATTTGGAGAAGCCTGATCCTGAGATTCGATATAGCGTAACGAAGCTTCAGTTGTAGGAATTGCTTGCGCTGCCCATTGAGTAGTATTGATCTCAGTTGTACTCTTATATCCAGCCCGGACAGTTGCCTTCCAGTTGTCTGTAGCAGGAACATTATTTACATAGGTAGGAGTGATCTTACGTTGTATATCTGTTCCGTTTGCATAATTAACAGGAGAAGTAGCCCCAAGAACACGGAAACCTAAACTTGTAGGAAGTGTTGATGTTAGTGTTCCTGCAGAAGTATATGTAACCTGAGTATTTATGTTATTATATGTATATGCTGTACCTGTTGCAAATGTAGCAGTACTACCAGTTGCAAATGCTGGTGTACGTGTCATCTTACCACGAACCTCGTCAGCCGTAGCTACATTCGGCCCTCCGTTGGTTCCGTAAGTTCCGTAAAATGCCACCCCAAGCCCCATTGTTAACTCATGGTCTGTAGTAGCTGTACCATTAGCTTGAGCTGTTCCTGCAGTCATATCCAGATTACCGTTATTGACCGTTAAGCTATCAGCAACGAAGATATTTCCACCTGCGTATTTCGTGCCTGCATCAGTTTTAAAATTACTATAAGGATTAGTAGCTACCGATGGAACGATAACCTGGTTTGCAGTAGCACTATTATAGTTAACCGTTGATAATGCAGTATATGTAGCATTTGTATAACCAGTGCCAGGAAGAGTATTAAAAGCGTTTGTATAAATACCGGTAACATTTAATACTGAACGTGCATTAAGGAGAAGTTTTGCATCAACACTAGGAGTAGTACCAGTTGTCGCCTCACTTGGCAAAGCTAAAGCAAGTGTTGCTGCAGAACCGATTGTAGCTGTATCCTCCGCAGGAACGATGAACGAACCTAATCTTACATTTACATTCGCACCAAATTGTGCAAGATTCGATCCGGTTGTTAATGAAGCCTCTGCTACTGTATCAATTGTAATAGGTCCAAGTGTACTAGCAGTAGTACCAAACTCAAGTTTACCTGCAATATAGAGATGAGCAGTTGCATCATTCGTAAACGTACCCTTAAGTCTTACAACATCACTATTAAGAGCTGCATTTTGCTTGATTGATTTTGCAGTTCCAGTAAGTGCAAGGTTGTCATATTTGTTAGATCCTCCTGTTGGACCAGTTTCCTTGTAAATCACCTGTGCTACAGAAGCAGTGGTGGGGTTAGCACCACCGGAAGCAGCAAGATACGAATCATACGTAAACGTACCAGTATAATTACGAGTTACCGAAGTAGCATCTACATTATATATACCCGAAACAAAATACGCACCATTAAGTGTCTTCACACTATTACCGGTCAGAGTCAAACTGTCATAATAAGCAGGTGTAATAGTCTGTGGATCATTTGGATTTATTGTAGTTGTTTGGCTATAAATTACTTTACCGGGGATACGGTTAGTTGCATTCAGACCAAATTCAGTTGTACCAACAGTAGTAGCAGTAAAAGCAGCGCCTTGTTCAAACTCAATAGTACCTGAATTCATATTATGACTTGTACCGATCGGAGCATCATTTTTCAATGTTGCTGTAGCTTTTTTAAACTTAATAGTACCGGTATTCTGAATTTTACCGGTAGCGCTGTTTTCCAGATTCTGGGCAGTGGCTGTTCCGCTGAGGAGCAAAGCAACCGCTGAGGCTTTTAAGGCAAGTGAGTAGAAATTTTGTCGTTTCATGTAGAAACTCCTTTAGTGTATAATTAAAAAACTTTATATTCTTGGTGAAGTAGACGGTCACTTTATTTTCGTAAGAAAATATCATGCCAGTTATTTTTTGCTCTCTGACTATTACAGAATCCTATTTAGTTTAATATCTTTTCCCGACGCTACTAAAATAAGGATGTTTGAACTCACAAACAATCGGTAGAAGTACGTAATTTCAGGGCTTTAAGCGTTTTCAGGCTGGTTTTAAAAGTTCATATTGTACTGTATCCTCGGTCTTTGTGAAAACTATTATTATATATAAACAGATTTTTCAAAGTGTAGTGATGCCTTCGGATATACGGGAATTTGTTTATTATCGTTTTCATCAAAGATTTATTTTTTGTAATTTGTTTAAAACCAACATTTTATAAAAAAAGTTCATTCGTATATATTGAATGTTTTGAGGTTTTAAACAAAAAACCCGGCTCCAAACGAATAAAAAGTCTTCGTTAGAATACCGGGTACTAATATACTATACTTTGCTGCGATAAATTGTGTGTAGTCTTCCTTATTAAACGTAAGAAAAACTCTTACCCCGTGTCTTTAAATTCATTCTTTTTAAAACCTTTAGGATTTAAAGTTTCACTCAGTAACCGGAGTTTCTACAATTATCTGCACCGTCCGGCAGTATGACCGGCCTTCCGGAATATCATTATCAAACAGCAAAGTGTCGCTTCCGACCGGTTTTAAAACCACGCGGTCGTCAGATAGTCCAAGCGCTTTTTGCGTGGACTCGCAGCGGCGTTTCGCAAGTTGGCGGTTGTATTCACTCTCTCCCATCCTGTCGGCATAGCCGGCGATGGTAATTGTAGAAGTTGGCCCGATCCGCTTTTTGATCTCCTCAGCTATTTTCATATTCTCCGGCCCCAATTCCGCCTTATCAAATTCAAACAGGATCAGCGAATATCTTTCCACACGTTTGTCATTGATCTTTTCAAAGCGTTTTTTCTTGATAGTAAGCTGCTGTACTTTTAAAACAGTTTCAGCTATTTTGGTTTCACCCGCGGCATCGGTCGCGCGAAGTGAAATAGTGATCGGCTCTTCCAGTTGCGGCACAGGCGCTTCGTCAATTCTCCAGCGCAGGAGCTGCGGCACGGATGGAATATCATTTTTAAAAGACCGCAACGTTTGCCCGCCCTGCTCCACACGAACCTCCCACGTTTTTAAACCCATCTCCGAAGTGGCCTGCTGCGCCAGCTCGATCAGCGGCGGAGTTGCCGAGCGGATGATCTCCTGTTTGCGCACCGGCTTGATAATATCATACGTTGCGCTTTTAATCTCTACACGCCTGTTTTCCACCTGTCCGTCTTCTTTTGCAATATTCGACGGGGCCTGCGGCAAATTCCGCGGTTCGATACTAATTCTATCACCACCGATTTTCCAGACCTTTGTCAGATATTCCTTCACAGCATCAGCACGGTCTTTAGAAAGCTTTGTATTTTTTGCTTCAATTCCCGTATTACTGTTCGTCCCGACCAAAGTGATTTTTGCCTTTGGATTTTCCTGCATCCTGCTGCCGATGATATTTAAAAGCTCGGCATACACACCAAGCGTTGCCAACGGTAATTTCTGCTCTGAAAATCCGGCTGTTTCGGTTTCTTTTAAAAGATTCTGCCGCACTTCGCCAATATCACTTTTTCCTTCTTTAAAAAACACATACGGCAGCAGCGGGAATAATTCTTCCCACTCGGTCTCTTCCACTACTATCAGAGGTTCTGACTGCCGCGTTCCGTCAGGCGCAATTCCCGTCGCTGTGATGTTCACCGAAAACGCCGCAGTTTTGGGGATTTCCCGCAGGTAATGTTCCGTGATCGTTGTACGCGAATACAGGTCATTTTCTTCATAATGATCTTCTGTTGTCTCTGAAACTGACGTACGCGTATTCCGTTCTGCCGGGATCCCCACCACCGCATTGACCGTTGTATCACGCATATAGACGGTGTCGCGGTAAATACGTCCTTCCGGCTTCGGATAAAAAGCATATTTTAAAGCCGCTCCAATTTGAAACGAACTCACCTTCCAGTTCACACTCGAAATATCAGTAAAATACAACGTATAGCGGGCTTCCGGCATTACAAAAATTGACTTCCCCACAGGAAAATCATATCCGGCTCCTGCTGTCACTCCCATCATAAGTGATTTTTTCTCAGGGATCTCGCCGCTCTGCTGGTTGCGCGTTGCTTCTCCGTTTAAAAAAACAAGATTATCAGGCTCTGCGATCGCTTCATTATATTCAAAAGTGCTTTTTAAAAGCGACGCAAAACTTCCTCCTGCGCGAATACTCAACCGCGGAACAGGACGGATATTCAGCATCGGCTCAAATACAATTGCCGGAAGCGTTGCTTTTAAAACATGATCGGTAAATATTTCCGTCACTGCGTCAGGATTTTTCACATCCTGGATATTACCGATCAGCCCGCGGCGCGTCAGTTCACCATCCAGCATTATATAGCCGAGCCGCGCTTCTATCCCGATCAGGTCCGAGATCGCATAATCAGCCATAATTCCACCAAAATACCCCTTGCCGCCGCCCTCTTTATAGCCCGGAGAACACGTTCCAAAGCCCGGCAGCGTTTGAAAATCCGCTGTATGAATATTATGATTATACCCGCCATACACTCCCAGGTGCAGCCATGGCAGAATATCCCTATTCGTCAGCGGAGTCATTTCTTTATTTTTTAAATCCTCGATCTCCGGTTTTTCAAACTGTGCCTGTGCGCTTATTGTTACTATTTGTAAAAAAAATACAGCGGTTAAAATACTTTTAAAAATCTGCTTCATAGAAATTCTTTTACGATCACTTTGTAAAATTTTTGAGTTGAGTTTCGCCATTGGAAAAATATCACGACGCCGTTAAAATTCCGGTAAATTATCTGTGCAATATACGTTTAACAGTTAATTTTAAAAATCGTTACACGTAATTCCTTCCGCTTTGGCTGTGCCGTTACAGCAAAAATGAGTAATTTTATGCAAAGTTTCTTTTAAAATGTTTTTAAAAAGTATTATTACCAAACGAAAATGAGCAAACACAGTTCTCTCACACGGCTTACTATCAGCAATGCAGTATATTTCGGTTATCACGGCGTTCGCGACGAAGAGCAGGTGCTCGGCGGCAAATATGAAGTAGATGTGGATATGTATTACGACTCCACGCGCGCAGTCGTGAGCGATGACGTCGGCGACGCACTGAATTACGAAGAAGCCGTTTTCATGATCGGCGAAATTATCAACAGCGACCCCTACAATCTTGTAGAAACGATCGTCCATGAAATCCTGGATTCTCTCATGGACAAATTTCCAAAACTCATGTCAGCAACCGTGCGCGTCCGCAAACACGCCGTTCCGGTGCGCCAGTACATTGACTATATCGAAGTCGAGCAAAGCATGACGCGCGAAGAAATGGATAAAAATGCACTGAATAATTAGTTTTAAAAGCTTTTAAGAATCATTGTAAAAATGGAAATCCCCGTTCTAATCGCCTTCGGCGCAAATCTCGGCAACCGCGAGCAAACTATTTCACAAGCTGTCGAATTGCTTTTAAAAACAGGCGCCGTGCGGGAAATTTCCCTTTCAAAACTCTACGAGACCGAACCTGTTGGTTTTAAAGATCAGCCGTTCTTCATCAACGCAGCTTTAAAAGGAACAACGCAACTTTCGCCGGAAATCCTTTTAAAAACATGCCGCGACATAGAGACGCAGCTTGGCCGCACGCCCCGCGCCAAGTGGCACGAACGCGAAATTGACATTGATATTTTGCTGTATGGCAAAGAAATTCTTTTAAAAGAAGATGTGGAAATCCCGCATCCACGCATGCAGGAGCGGAGATTTGTGCTTTTGCCAGCATCCGATGTAGCAAGTGAAATGATTCACCCGGTTTTTAAAAAGTCCGTTGCTGAGCTTTTAAAAGAATGTGAAGATATGAGTTTAGTGAGTGCGGTGAGTTGAATGAGTTTTATGACTTTTTTTAAAAGCTGTCATTCCGGCTTGTCCGGAATCTTTCTTTAATCGTCAAACGGACGCGTCAGGCATACGATACCTCTGTTTGAGATTCTTCGCTTTCAGCTTCAAAATGACGACGCTTTTTTTTACTTTTTACTTTTACCTTTTTACTTTTAAAAAGTGAAAATTCCCGAACATATAATCGAACAGGTTCGCGTTTCCAGCGACATAGTTGATGTCGTCGGCGAAGCCGTGCGTTTGAAAAAAGCGGGAAGGAATTACCTCGGCCTCTGCCCTTTTCACGGTGAAAAAACGCCGTCCTTCAATGTGCAGCAGGAGCGCGGGATTTACAAATGTTTCGGCTGCGGCAAAGGCGGAAATGTTTTTACTTTTATGATGGAATATTATTCGCTCAGCTTCGTGGAAGCCGTGCGTACGCTTGCGCAAAAAGCGGGAATTACCATCGCCGAAGACACTGAAACAGATGATGGAAAAAGCAGCCAGTACGATGCGGCATACAATGCGCTCCTGACCGCCGCCCGGTTTTACTATTCAAAGCTGCAAAAGCCCGAAGGAAAAATTGGCGTAGATTATTTTAAAAAACGCGGTTTTGATCCTGAACTTGTCAAGGAATTCGCGCTCGGTTTTGCGCCGGACGCGTGGGAAGAAACGTCGAATGAATTAAAAAAGCAGGGATTTTCCATTCAGGCGATGGAAGATGCCGGATTAATCATCAAGCGCGACGACGGCACGGGTTATGACAGGTTTCGCGGGCGCGTGATGTTCCCGATCCACGATCAGATCGGTCGCATTGTTGGCTTTGGTGCGCGACGGATGAATGAAGACCCAAAGCAGCCAAAATATATTAATTCCCCACAGTCGCTTGTTTACGACAAAAGTCGCGTTCTCTACGGATTATTCCAGGGAAAGCAGGAATTGCGCGCGCAGAATTCAGCGATCCTTGTGGAAGGTTACGCTGATGTTCTGACGCTTCATCAGGCGGGTTTTAAAAACGCTGTCGCCTCGAGTGGAACGGCGCTGACGAAAGAACAATTACAGCTTCTCCACCGCTACGCTAAAAATCTGTATATTGTCTATGATGCCGACGCAGCCGGAATTTCCGCAGCATTTCGCGGATTGGAAATCGCGCTGGAAGAAGGTTTTGAAATCAAGATCGTTCAGCTTCCGAAAGGCGATGATCCGGATAGTTTTGTAAAAAACCATGGCGCCGATGCTTTTAAGATATATCTGCGAGACGCAGTTTCGTTCCTTGATTTTCAGGCGGATACTTTTAAAAACCGCGGTGAACTGGAAACTCCTGCGGGAATGGCAGAATCCGTTCGCTCGCTTGTGCGAACAATTTCAAAAGTACAGGACCCGCTTCAGCGCGACTTCATGATTCGCTCGCTTGCGGGCAAATTCGGGCTGAATGAATCGCTGCTGTATGATGAATTAAAAAAGATTTTATCAGACAAGTTTTTAAAACAACAGTACAATCAGCGTGAGCAAAAATCAGCGCAACAGAATCTTTTAAAAGATGAGAATCCCGGTGAAGCGCAAACCGGAATTGAGCAAAAAAAACAGCAGGAAGTTTTAAATCCAGAAGAAGAGCTCTTATCTTCAGAGAAGATGCTGATAGATGTGGCTGTTCGAGTTCGAAGTGAGCGTCAATTTATGATTAATGTATTAAAGCTCGTACCTGAAAATTTTTTCACACCATTTGCAAAACGCTTGTTTGAAATTATTATAAAATCAGAACAAGAGAATATTGATCCGCTTTATCATTCAGACTTAACTTTAAATGAATCTAATTTCTTAACTGATTTAGTAATAAATCGTGAAATGTCAACAGAAACATGGATTAAATTTGGTCAAGAAGCTTTAGAGGAAAATACCAAGCGTGAAATTCGTGACTGTATTTTTCAAATGAGGTTATATGGAATTCAGCAAGAATTATCTTCGTTACAGAATCAATCAAGGACACTTTCCATTGATGATCAAATAGATATTATGAGAAAGATCCAAAGTTTGATTAATCAACAAGAAGAAGTACGGCGCGAATTCGCCCCACCAACTTTTTTCTAATCTTCATACTTTGTTTTAAAAACGATTTCTTTTAAAAACAATTACCCATGCAGCGCAAATTTTACCCGCTTTCTTTTCTTTTCGCGTTCGTTTTTGCGATTGCATTCTGGGGTTATGTCAATCTCAATTCCACGTACACGACACTTGTGGAAACGGTTTTAAAAGTCAAGGTTGCCAATGGGCGCGCTATTGAAGATGCTTTGCCGGAAGTTCTGCGGTTGCGCGTGCGCGGTACGGGTTACGAATTAGTCAAGCTGCTGTATTTCAGTGCGCGCCCCGAATGCTATGTGGATGTATCACCAAAACCGCTTGAGAGCAGCCGCGAACGGTATTTTATTACCCAGGATACTCTGTTGCGAAGCATTACCACTCCACTTTCTGTGCAGATCCTGGATGTCAGCCCGCCGAGCATCAGCTTTCGGACTGATGTGGAAATTTCCCGCAAAGTCCCGATCATACCGGATTTTGATATTAATTACAGACGCGGATTTACGCTCATTACCGATCCTGTTTATACGCCCGACAGCATTGAGATCCGTGGCACCAACCGCCTTATCCAGTCGATTGAAGCGTGGCGCACGCAGCCGATACACCTTCAGGACGTGCATGAGCCGTTCAGTTTTACAATTCCTTTAAAAGATTCCCTGACAAGCACAGTCAGAAAATCCTCTCCCAATGTATCCATTTCGGGAAATGTTCAGCAGGTTGCCGAGATTACATTCCAGGATGTTCCCGTGGAAATCCAGTCTGCACCATCCGGAGCTGAACATACTATTCGCCCGCGCATAGTTTCCGTCACAGTTCGCGGCGGTATCAGGCAGCTTCAGTATATGCTTTCTTCGATGGTGCGGGTTTCGGTTTCATATTACGACCTGACGCAGGATTCGACCGGCTACGTCAAACCAATAGTAAGCCTGCCTCCGGAATTACAACTGGTTAAAATTTCGCCGGCTTTCCTGCGCCACACTGTTACAAAAAAAGTTCTGGCAAGCGAACTTAATCCCGGGCAATTGCCGTTAAATATTCTACAAACAAAAAAGTAGATGTTTTTAAAAGGACAATATAATGCTTAAAAATACACGCAAAAACCGGCTTTCCCCCGGCACAATTCTCCTCACGGGATTCGCCATGCGCGAGCTGATGGACTATTACAATAACTGGCGCCACGCACGCCGCTCGATAGAGGAATTCTTCCCTGAAGAGGAGAAAGTGAATATTGCCCGTGCTCTTGATAGCGCAGTTGAACGCATGATGAAAACAGATTCCCCTTTGTAATCTTTTAAAAGAACCCAAAAAAGCAGTTTTTAAAACGAACTGCTTTTTCTGTTTTAAAAGCTACTTCAAAAGCAGCGACGAATCGCCATAACTCAAAAATCTGTAATTTTCTTTTAAAGCTTCATCATAGGATTTCCGCCACAGTTCCTTCCCCAAAAACGCCGCGACAAGCAATATCAACGTACTTCCCGGCTGATGAAAATTCGTGATAATTGCATTTACAATTTTAAAATCGTAACCCGGAATAATAATAATTTCCGTTTCACCCTGTAATTCTTTTAAAGAATGAAAATCCATCCATTCCAGAATCTTTGTAAAAACATCAGCTTGCGGAATTTCGCCAAACTCTTCTTTTAAAAAATAACTTTCCCATTGCGATATTTTTAAAAACTTTTCGCCAAAAACTTCATCTTCTTTTAAAAGCTTAATCCCCCACCAATACAGCGATTCGAGCGTTCGCACAGATGTGGTTCCAGCAGCTACCAACCTTCCTTTCTCTTCTTTTAAAAAGTATTCCAGGATTTTCTCAATTGTTTCCCGAGTAATGAAGATCTTTTCGCCATGCATTGCGTGTTCGGAAATATTCTGGGCTTCAATTGGTTTAAATGTTCCCAAACCAACGTGCAATGTAACTTGCGCGCGGTCAATTCCTTTTTTTAAAAGTGCGTTTAAAACTTCATCGCTGAAATGCAAACTCGCCGTCGGCGCCGCAACTGAACCCTTCTCCTTTGAAAAAACAGTTTGGTAGCGCTCGCTGTCGGAGGTTTCCGCATCGCGTTTTAAATAAGGCGGCAGCGGGACTTTTCCGGCGATTTCCAGCACTTCTGCAAATGTTAGGTTTTCCGGCTGCCAGCTAAATTCTACAACTGCATTTGTTCCGTTTTTTTCAAGGATTTCAGCGCTTAATTCAAGGTTATTAAAACTCATTTTTAAAACCGCGCCTGCTTCAATTTTCTTTCCGCCGATCAGGCATTTCCACCACCGCGATTTTTCTTTTAAAGAAAGCGCCGTTACCATTTCGTCCAATGGCTCCGCGCAGAGAACTTCCGCCCTACCGCCGCTTGACTTTTGCATGATAATTCTCGCATGGATCACGCGTGTGGAATTGACAACCAGAAGCGAATTTTGGGGCAATAAATCGGGCAGATTTTTAAAAGAAAAATGCGAGGTTTCGTTTTTAAAAACGTCCACTTTTAAAAGGCGGCTTTCATCGCGTTTTTCCAGCGGATACAGCGCGATTTTTTCGTGCGGAAGTTCGTAGTGAAATTCAGTCAAATCTATTTCGGGAATTGGATTCATAGTTTTAAAAGCGTGATAAATCGTAACTTTGTGCAGAAAAAAACGTCATTATAAACAAGTATTTTTTAAAGAATTTCTGGAGTTTTAAAAACAATGGCAGAAAATATTCCGCCGCCACCATTTCCCGGCAATCCCAACAACCCGTTTCCACCGAACCAACCGCCCTATTATCCATATTACCCGCAGCGCAGGCGTTCGCGCTGGTGGATTCCGCTGGTGATAATCGGCGGGATTATTATTGGCATAATTGCGCTTTTCGCCTTGTTTTTTGGTGTCATTGCCTCCGCTCTTGATTCAGAAAACGAGCCGGCAAAAGTTCAGTCAAATTCTGTATTAACGCTTAACTTCAGTAAAATCCAGGAGCAGCCGGAGCAGGACCCGTTTTCAGCATTTAGCGGCGGAAGCGATCCGGTTTCGCTTTTAAACGCAGTCCAGGCGATCCGCTTTGCCAAAACCGATAATAATATCAAGGGAATTTACTTTAAAGCCAACGGTTCTGAAAACGGTTTTGCCGTTGCAAAAGAGCTTCAGGACGCGCTTGCTGATTTTAAAAAGTCCGGCAAATTTATATATTCTTTCGTAGAAACCGGCACAGAATCTGATTATTTTTATTCGATGACGGCGGATTCGATCTTTATGCCGCGCGAAGGTTTACTGGAAATGAACGGCTTTGGCGCAACGGCGATGTTTTTTAAAGGCACATTTGACAAGCTCGGGATTGACTGGCACGTGCAGCAATTTGAGGAATATAAATCGTTCGCCGAAATGTTCAACCGCACGAATTTCAGCGCTCCGGCGCGTGAGGAATTACGCGGATTAATTGACCAGCGCAATGGCGTGTTTTTAAAAGAAACCGCGCGTTTCCGTAATATGCCCGAAGCTAATGTTGCTGCGGCACTTGCACGTGGTGTGTATATGGCTGATTCGCTGAAAGCGCTTGGATTTATTGACGCGATCGCTTCTGAAGGCGACGTGCGCGATAGAATTAAAGCGAGAATTTCTAAAAACAGTGGCAACAAAACGAAGGATTCTAAGGAAGATAAAGATGACAAAGATAACGATAAACTTCGCACAATATCACTTGGGAATTACGTAGAAAGCGAGGGTTTTAAAGGTCGTTATAAAAGTGATAAAAACGACAAAACCATCGCGATTATCTATGGAAGTGGCGCAATTCAAAGCGGGAAATCAGGCGAAAACAGCGTTATCGCGTCCGATACTTTTATTGAGAATCTTCGCAAAGCGCGCGAGGACAATGATGTGGACGCGGTTTTGATTCGCATCAATTCTCCGGGCGGCTCGGTGATTGCATCCGACGCGATCTACGAGGAAATTATTAAAACCCGGAAACTCAAACCGGTTTATGCTTCAATGAGTGATGTGGCGGCTTCCGGCGGATATTATATGGCAGCGGCGTGCGATACGATCATTGCGCATCCGTCCACGATTACCGGCTCGATTGGCGTGATTCTTTCCATTCCGAATCTCACAAAAGCGGCAAATAATATCGGCATTACGGTTGACACCGTAACGACCAGCCCGGGCGCGCTTTTCATGAATCCGCTTCTGCCATTTTCCGAAAATGACAAGCAGAAATTATACACGATGAGCAGCGGGATTTACTACCGTTTCCTTGAAAAAGTCGCGCTGAGCCGCAAAAAATCTGTTGAGGAAATACGCACTGTTGCCCGCGGCCGCGTCTGGACAGGCGAAGCTGCAAAAAATAACGGTCTGGTGGATGTTCTCGGCGGGCTTCAGGAAAGCATCAATCTTTTAAAGGCACGAATTGGCGTAGCTGCTGACAAGCAGGTTAAAATCGAGATCTATCCGAAGAAAAAAGATGAATTCACAGCGATCTTAAATATGTTCGGCTTAGACCGCGATGAGGACGACGAGGCAAGTACAGACGTTTCCGTCAGCTCATTTGTGCAGAAATACTATACTTCTACTCCGGTTTGGTATGCCGCGTGGCAAAAGCTGCCAAAAAGTTTTCAAAGCCAACTTACCTACGCTTCGCAAATGGCGGCTATCAGCGAACGCGAGCCGGTTGTGATGGCGATGCCGTACTTGTTTGAAATTAAATAAGT